>CAILJQ010000099.1 GCA_903834625.1 uncultured Bacteroidota bacterium | reverse complement strand
GATTCAGTGCTGGCAATTATATCAAAGTTTGTTGGAATGTCTTGAATCGTGTCACCATGACTCATCCATACCTGAGAGTCAACTGGTACATCTGCAAATAATTCACTGCTTTGAATTGATTTTAGGTTGGCTCTACCGTATTCTCTTATTTTGCTTGGAACTACGTATCCACCATTTTGTTTGGCCAATAATTGTGCACCATAACAAACCCCAAGTAAAGGCAGTTTGCCTCTGTAAGCACTAAGGTCTACATCTGGTAAAATGCCATCATTTACGCTATATGGACTTCCACTTAATATAACAGCTTTGGTATCTGCATCTAAGGCAGGTATGTGTGTGCATGGGTGAATTTCTGAGTAAACATTGAGTTCACGAAGGCGACGGGCGATTAATTGGGTATATTGCGACCCAAAATCAATGATAAGCACTTTTTCTTCCATAATAAGGCGCGAATTTCATTAATTTTTACCATAATTTTAGAAAGCTTTATAGAATGTTGAAATTAATACCTGTCACTGAATTACTTGAACTCCCAGAAATGCCCATTTTATTGGATGCTAGGAGTGAAGGTGAATTTGAAATGGGACATATACCTGGGGCTATTTCTTTTCCTATCCTCAACAATGAGGAACGCAAATTGGTGGGAACAAGCTATAAACAAAAAGGTCATGAGCCCGCTGTTGTGTTGGGTTACGAGTTGGTAGGGAGCAAGTTTGGCCAATTTGTTACCCATGCCTATAAACATTGGAGGGGAAAAGAAATTTATGTGCATTGTTGGAGAGGGGGCTTAAGAAGTAATATCATGGGAAACCTTCTGAGCTCAGCAGGTTTTCAGGTGAAATTGATAAAGGGTGGATATAAAACCTATCGTGCAGAGGTACTCAATTATTTAGCAGGTAACTTTGAATTCAAGGTTTTAGGGGGATATACAGGTAGCGGTAAAACTGAAATTTTAAAACAATTAGAGGCCAAAGGAGCTCAGGTGTTAGATATCGAAGGCCTTGCCTCACATAGGGGCTCTGCCTTTGGTAGTTTGGGACTTCCAGATCAGCCCCGACAAGAACACTTTGAGAATTTACTTTTTGAAAAGCTCCGTAGGTTCAGCCCGAATAAACCTATTTGGATTGAGGATGAAAGTAGGTTAACAGGCAAATTGCAAATACCTGATCAAATTTATGCCGGTTTGCGAAGTAGTTTTGTGTATTTTTTAGATTATCCCATTGAAAAGAGAGCCATTCAAACCCTTGCTGAATACGGAAATTTTGAGGTACAACTGTTAGCAGAAACAACCCTTAAATTGCGCAAGCGTATGGGTGATTTGTTGAACAGAGAAGCGATTCATTTATTGCATGAGGGAGATAAGCAAGGCTGGGTATTAAAAGTTTTGTCCCATTACGATAAACAATATGATTTTGGTTTTTCTAAACGTTCTATTGATTCAAGTATATCACTACAGCTAGAAGGGGAGGAGTTAATTCAGTATTTGTTAACTGTAGCTTAAATTGATTCAATAATTTTATTGAATATGTTGAAAAATATAGGTTTTGTTTTATCGCTCCTTTCATTTTTAATGATTGCTTGTAAACCAGAGCAAAGAGTTGATATGGATAGAGGTATAGATGTTTACCTTAAAACCTTTGAAGATTCAGTAGCAGCAAAACAGGCAGCATTTGAACAGAATATGCTTAGCAAAAAGTTCACTTTTGCTTGTTATGATTTTTGCGAGAACAATCCTTTATTGGATTTAAACGATTTGAACCAAGGAAAAGAGGTTCCATTGGCTGTTTCTTATCGCATTATAGGCGACAGCTTAAACGTGAAATTTAGATTTGTAAACGATTGTTGTGCTAATTATATAGGCGATTACGATGTGTACGGCGATACGCTTGTCATTTCTTTTAAGAACAATAGCCTTGGTTTATGTGATTGTTATTGCAACTATTATTACCGCTTTTCTAAACCACAAAATGGGAAAAAACCGAATTACCTTAAAATCAACAACACCATTTTGAAAGTAGATACTCTTCCATCCAAAATGCCAGCAGTTCAGTTGATTCTGCCTAAGAAGGTAAAATTCAAACCTCCACAAAATAGCTAAGTAGCCTTTAAATAAATCAATTATTCATTTAAAAGTGTTAATTCGTATAAACAATCATGTTTTTCTATTAACCATAATGATGAAGAATATTTATCTACCCCTAATTGGCATTTTCCTTTTTTCATGTGGCGATGAAGGAGGAAATCCTTTGAATTTGTCAACCAAAGGAGAAACTCAGGCCGCTAAAGAGGAGGCTAAATTAGCTGTTGAAGAAATTGCTTTTTTTTATCCCGGTGAAAGCCCTAGGCAAGGAAACATCTTAACCATAGGGAATTTCCATAACGATGAAATTCCCGATGCTGCAGGGAAAATGGAATGGATGGGTTTGTTTAAGAATGAAAAAGGTTGGTATTTGGAAGAAACAGGCATACTCATAAATAGGGTGAAAGATGAAATTGTAGACGCTGAAAATGAGCAAACAGGCTGGAAAATTACTACCACCAATCCAGATACCTGCTTTATTTTAATTGAAGAGTTTCCTGGTATTCAAAAGAAAAAAGTTGAGAGAATTTTACCAGATTTAACCAGTCTAATGCCCAATCAAACACTCGATTTTAGTTTTAAGGGGATTAAATACCAACTCATGGCAAAAGGGCAGACAATTCAACAAACAGATTGGGTAGATGTGAAGAATTACGAGCTATTGCTGAAAGCCACAATTGGCGGGGCAGATTTTATAGATACTTTGGTAATGATTCCAAGTTATAATGAGAAATTTACCACCATACTTTTTGTTGGTGATTTAGATAATGACCGCATTCCAGATTGGATCATTGATACATCTAACCACTACAACACCCAAGAGATAACCATTTATCTTTCTAAAGATGCGCACAGGCCAAAGTTACTCCAAGTGCATGCTTCACACGCGGTAGTTGGTTGTTAAACAAAAAGAGGCAGCCTCTTTGGGAGACTACCTCTGTTTTGCAAAAAAATCTAATCAAGTTCTTATTTAAGGTACAAACAATTTGCTTGCATCACGGTATCCAACATTGTTTAAATACCAATCTGTATACAAGGTGCCATTGCTCTGCGCCCATTCTGCAAATTTTAAGTAAGCAGTAACAAAATCATTGGTTGTATGGGTGTATGGGATAGATGATGACACATTCAAGGCCCAAGGCAAGTTATTAGCTGTTTTGTAATACTTGTTAGAAGCTGGTCTTGTATCATCTTGCATTTGGCCAAAGAATGAGGTATTCACTTTTGAAGAAGGTACATAATTAGGTAAATGTAACTCCTTACCACGAACTTGGTCAATAATGATATATGGGTTAAAGGTAATATCTGCTATTGAAGTTGTTTGTCCAACCGCTGTTGAAAAAGTAACTGTTACCGAAGTAGTATCTGGTGCAACTCTTGGGTTTGATGGAATGGTATTACTTCCGCTTCCTCCTGGAGATGGAAGCACTTTTTGTGCATCATCAAATACTACAACATTCGCATAAGTTTGTCCGCTTTCAACACCAGATGCGCCATTGTCTAACCAAGTAGCTCCATGATAACTTGCTCCTGTTACACCCGTGATTCTTGCACTTGGAATATTGTCTAATTGGAACGCGAAACCATTATGGAAACTGGCTCCAATAGCACGTGTAACATATTTACCCTTCATTTCAACCACCTTGTTTGCAGCGTTGGTAACAAGATTGTAGCGATAGTCAACAACCAAATCATTAAAATCATAGTCACCTGTTGCTGGCCACAAATCTTCAAACATCAATGTTCCAAAACCTGCTGCTGGATAAAAATTATCATAGGCACGTGTTGCATCATTAGGGTAATCATCATCTGCATCTGCTACGCCATCACTATCAGCATCTACAATAAAAGCTAATGGTGCGCAACTTGCACTAGGGTTAGACCAATAAGTACCAGAAATTACCCAAGTATCGGTCATAATCCTAGAAACCCCACCATTACCATACATTAGGGCCATAATTTTATAAGGAGTGTTAGATCCAGCAATGGCAGCAGGCATAGGCCTGTTAATTTCAATCACGCTATTTCCTGTTGTAGGAAAAGTATAGGTATAAAAATCTACCCTTGTGCCCTCAAAAGATCCTACATTGGCATCATATGGAATGTAGGCTAAAGTTATATACCTGGCGCTCGCCGATGAATTACTTAGTTTTGTTTTAAAGTACACATTACCAGTTCCTGGCTTTATCCATGGGGTTTTTAACCAAAAACTTGTCATAGTCATGCTACTTGCTGCGCCAGATTGGGTAGAGTAATTACCATCAATGGTATTAGATGAAGAATAACCAACTCCTCCAAATGCAAAGCAACGTGCTATGTCGTAATTTTT
>CAILJQ010000098.1 GCA_903834625.1 uncultured Bacteroidota bacterium | reverse complement strand
CGGCATTTTCTAAAGCCTATATCGGGCTGAACCAAATGAGTAATGGCAAAGGAATAGGTTAGTTTGGCTTCATTCACGCAAGCTAACATCTCTTCACCATTGTTATCTTCTGCAATGATTACTTCAAAAGATCCTTCAAAATGTTGTTGTTGAATGCTCTTAAAAATGAGTGATAATGCCTCTGTATTTTTGTATACAGAAATTATTATACTTAATTCTACTTCTTGCTTATCCATTGCGGGCTCAAAGTAACACATCTTTCTTCAAAAAAATGCAGGTAGGTCAATTCAATATATATACCCTCCCTTAACCAAGGCAAAGTCCATAGATTTTTTTGATGAGGGTATTTCCAAATTCTATCATACCCATTCCAAGAATGAGTTTATTAGGAGTTACTTTTTTCCTGTGACTTAAACACCAGCAACAAGGTAGCAAATGGCAAGAGCCATATCATCTTTAATCCTAACCTATCAATGCTGTTAGCAAAGGTTCCGCAATCCCAGGCATTGATCAATATACCCAATAACAAAAGGATAACAACAAAGCGCATCTTTGGTTCAAACCGAACATAAAATGTATAGCCAACATAAACCAATAATAATAAAGAAAGCAAAACTATTGTTGCATACACTTGGTTCATGATGGCAATAAAACCTAGTTGATTTTGGTTTTGCTTAGATTGCTTAAAGGCGATGGTTTGCTCAGGCAAGTACTCTTGCATAATAGTATACAATCCAGTGCCTTCTGTAAACAGTCCATTTCCATCGCCAATGCCAAATAATTGTAATTGCTCTGCTGTGGCTTTTAAAGAGGCTTGCACATGCAAAACCATATATTTTGGTGCGGTAAAAGTTTCTCTTATAATTTCTTCAAACTCGGGTTTTGATTCACGCCAACCTATTTTATACAGCGGACTGTTTTCATTCCAAACAAACTGCCATCCTTTTTGGGGCAATGAATCTTTGTAGGCACAAATTTGGTAATTCTTAGTAGCGCAATTCTCTTCTAAATACGCTTTTAATATACCATGCTCAACCATGGCACCCATAAAAAACACATGTTTAGATTTAGACATGGCCGAACCCATGGTTATAACAGCCCCTACGGTTAAGGCTAATAAAATCCACAAGGGAGTTTTCATTTTTGCCTTTAAGTTGGCATCCTTTAACATGTATAATACAAGCCAAGTTGCGCCAATGATAACCACAAACAACAACACATGTGATAGATGTGTGGCAATGGAAAAGAAGAATAAAGAGTACAAACCAATTTGTTTGGGTTTACTGTAATTTCCCAACAATAAGAGTAACATGGTTAATAAGGCTATGGGTGTAAATACATCGGCAATAAGCTGACTAACCACCCAAGAGAAGCCGGTAAAAATGCTGGTAAAAAACAACAAAATTAAAGCAATATAAGGGGCTCTTTTAGGTTCAAACAGAATTTGGCATAATGCCTGAACCAAGCCCGAAATGATGAGTCCTTGAAAAAAAATGGCAGCCCATAAACTCAAGCCATTTAAACTAGCCAAACGTAAAAATATGCCATAGGTTATTGGTCGGTCAAAGGGCGCATCCAAACCAAATCCCGACCCAATATAGGTTCCCGAATCTGAGTACACCAAAGGAAAGCCATTCACAAAACCATAGGTCATAAGCAAAAGTGCTCCAGCTACTACAAATAAGATATGAGAGAATTGTTTCATGAATGATTAGGGATTATATACACGATTTTTCCATTGCATAGGAATAGGTGATAAGAAGAAGACAATCATAGCCAATTGAATAGGTAAAGCATACAATTCAAAAGTAAGCCAAGGAAGCCAAGGCATGTTTACTTTTAGCTTACGATGAATAAGCAGGAGATACAGATTTTGAAGAAGCATTTTTACAACCCAAATCTTCAAGGCCAGCATTGGATGAATACATAAAAGGGCAAACAAACTTGGGTAAAACAACCCTTGTAAGCCAAAAATAAACAGCCAATAAAAAGGTAGTTTCATGGCACCTAACATCCAACGTTTGCGTTGGTGGAGCATATTAACCATATTCTCTTGGGCGGCCGAAATATTGAGTGAATGCGGATGTATGAGGTTGGCAGTTTCATACCCACACTTTCTAATGGCTTGAAACAATTGAAAATCTTCTGTGACAGAAAACGGCATATTTTCATAGCCTCCCGTTGCCATATATGCCTCGCGGGTAAAGCACATATTGTTACCTACAGCCGTGCTTTTCATACCAAGTCTATCTAATCCTATGAGGTAACCAAAACCTAAACTCCAATCTAATCCTTGGTATTGAGCAAATATGGGCTTGCCTCTTACCAAAGTGGTACCACTTACAATGCCATAATTTTGCTGCAATAAAACGGGTAATAAGTTCTGAACCCATTTGCGATTGACACATATATCGGCATCTGTAACAAAAATGTAGGGTGCTTGTGTTTGTGCCATGAGCTGCGCCAATACATTTGATTTAGCCTGAGCCAAACCCATATTACCTTGTATTTGCACCAAGCGAATGAAGGGATATTTTTGTGTGTATTGCTTCACAATATTGGCCGTTTCATCGCTTGATCCATCATCTCCTACAATAATCTCTAGGTGCTCTTTTGGGTAATCTAATGCCAATAAAGCCTCTAAACAGGCACTTATATTTTTTTCTTCGTTTCTGGCAGGAACCAAGATATTGATATTTGGAAAGGACTTTAACCTATCTGCAAACAGAGGATCCAACAAAAAGCCAGTGAGGATGAGGATGAATAAAAACACATACATCCATAAAATGAATACGAGCGTAATCTCTGCCATTATTTTCCTTCGAGGGTTTGAAAAGAAAATCCTTGTTGTTGGTAATAGGAAAGCAATTGGGGCAAAAGTACTTTAAGGTTTTGAAATGCCTTTTCACTGTCATGGAAAACAACAATACTTCCCTTTTTTACCTTTTTCATTTGAACCAAACTTTCATCTATATTCAATTGGGCTAGGTAATCCATACTCAATCTATCCCACATGATGATGCGATATTTAGCAGCCAAATGTTTGGCCTGACTTCTTTTAATTCTGCCATAAGGCGGACGGAACAAATTGCTTTGAATATAATTTTCGGCCAATGCAACATCTTTCAAGTAATCATTGGTATCTGTTTTCCAGCCATTAAGGTGGTGAAAAGTGTGGTTTCCAACGGCGTGGTTTTCTTTTAAAATCTGTTCGTAAACATCGGGGTATTTTCGCACATTATCGCCCACACAAAAGAAGGTAGCCTTGGCCCCAAACTCCTTTAATTGAGCCAAAACCCAGGGCGTAATTTCGGGATGCGGACCATCGTCGAAAGTTAAAAAAAGCTGTTTATCCTCTGTATCAACCTTCCATGTATAGGAAGGCATCAGTTGTTGAAGAATGACAGGTATTGTATATTTAAACATTATTTTTGCCCTAACAGCTAAAAACCAAAATTAATCAATGGTTCAAATATTCAAAAAAAATACCATGCTGCTCGCATTTTGTTTTTTGGGCAGCCCTGCCCTTTTTGCACAAGAGCCAGGAACATGGACATTAAAAGCCTGTGTAGAACAAGCTTTATCAAAGAACATTACCGTTCAGCAGCAGAATTTAAGCACCTTAAGCAGCAAGGCAGATGTGTTGCAAAGTAAAATGGCCTTGCTACCCAATTTAAATGGAAATGTTTCTAACAATTGGCAAACGGGTTTTGCTATTAACCCAGCCACTAACTTAGCCAAAGAAGGTGTGGCCTTTAGAACCAATTCCTTTGGTATTAGCAGTAGCATGCCTTTATTCAATGGCTTTCAAAACATTAACAATGTACGTTTGCAACAAGAACGTTATAAAGCCAGTGAAAAAGATTTGGAGCAAACCAAAAACACCATTACCCTTAATGTTTGTAACGCCTACTTGCGCGTTTTGCAAAGCATTGAATTGTTAAATTCATCATTAGCTCGCATAGAGGCTACCAAAGCCCAAGTAGAGCGCCAAAAGAAGATGTTTGAATTAGGCAGTAGCAACAAAAGCAGGTACTTGCAATTGAAAGCGCAACTTTCAAACGAAGAGCTGGTAGCTGTAAATGCACAGAATGCATTAAGTCAGGCTTACCTCGATTTATGGTTATTGATTGAAGTAAAACCAGAGCCGAATTATAAAATTGAAGTACCAAACTTTGATGCACAATCGGTTCAAGACGAACCCAAATCTATTGATGCGATTTATGAGGACTTTAGCAAACTCAGTCCAGATGTACAAGCTGCTGAATTTCGCTCACGCAGCTCAGAAATCTCCTACCACATGGCACGTGGCGGACGTTCACCGCGATTAACCCTGTCGGGAAATTTGAACTCGTTTTATACTACGCAAAGTCAGACCGGCATTGGCGCCCTCAACTACCAAACCTCACAAATTGGTTTAGGAGATTACAATGGAACACCCATACCTGTATATACTTTGATGCCAACAGGATATAGCTCTTATGAAGTAACCGCTTTCCAAACTCAATTTAACAGAAACTTAGGTAGCAGTATCGGTCTGAACCTAGGAATACCAGTATTTAATGGATGGAGTGTGAACACCAATATTGAAAAGGCGAAGATTGGTTTGCAAAGCAATAAACTTAATGAAAAGCTTACCAAGAACAATTTGTATAGAAGTGTTGCCCAATCGTATGTTGATTTTAAATCTGCCTTCAAAAAATACGAAGCCACCAAAGAAAGTTTAGACGCCAACAAAGAGGCCTTTGATGTATCTGAAAAGCAATTTGAATTAGGAGGTTTGAATTTAGCCGATTATTTAAATTCAAAAAACGGCTACATTCGCGCAGAGGCCGATTTTACACAAGCCAAATACGAGTTAATATTTAGAAGAAAAGTACTGGATTTTTATTTGGGTAAGCCCCTATACTAAAGAGATATCATGAAAACAAAGACGAAAAAGAGTGTTCCTGTATTAAAATACCTCATCATAGCTGTAGTGGTATTGGTTGTTTTTGCCATCATTGGAAAACAAGCAGGATGGATAGGAAAAGAAGAAGGTTTGCCGGTAACCGTATCGAAGGTTGAACTAAAAACCATTACCGAAACGGTGAGTGCAAACGGCCGCATTCAACCAGAGAAAGAAGTAAAAATTAGTTCAGATGTATCTGGAGAAATTAGGGAATTATACGTAAAAGAAGGTGACTCTGTGATTGCAGGCAGGTTAATGGCTCGCATTGATCCAGAGTTGTACCAATCTGCCTTAGACAGATCTGAAGCTACTTTGAACAATACGAAAGCATCTTTGGCTACCTCGCGTGCAAGGTTGTCGCAGGCTGAAGCGCGCTTTCAAGAAATTTCTTCAGCGTATGAGCGCAACAAAAAAATGTATGAGCAAAAGCTTATTTCTGATGGAGAATTTGAAACCGCCAAAAGCACCTTTGTAAATGCAAAAGCAGAAGTAGAAGCTGGCAAACAAAGTGTATTGGCAGCAGAGTTTAATGTGAAAAGTTTTGAAGCTACTTTAAAAGAATCGCGGAAGAACCTTACCAGAACAGAGATATTTGCCCCAGTAAGTGGAATTGTTTCTAAGCTAAGCGTAGAGCAAGGAGAGCGTGTAGTTGGAACTTCACAAATGGCAGGAACAGAAATGATGCGTATTGCCAACCTTAACGACATGGAAGTAAGTGTAGACGTAAATGAAAACGACATCATTAAGGTGGGTTTAGGAGACACGGCAGATATTGAAGTTGATGCTTACCCTAATAGAAAATTTAAAGGCATGGTTACAGAAATTGCCAATAGTGCCACTACTTCTTTGCAAACTACCAGCGACCAAGTAACCAATTTTGTGGTAAAGATTAGGATTTTGAGGAGCAGTTATGAAGACCTTACCCGCAAGTTTGGCAAACGCAAATCGGTATTTAGGCCAGGTATGAGTGCCAGTGTAGAAATTCAAACAGAGCGTGTTGCCAATGTAATATCCATTCCTATTGAAGCGGTAACAGTTCGACCAGAAAGCGCCTTAGACACCACCAAAGTTGACGAAGAGGACGATGACAAAAAGAAAAAATCTGTATTAAGCGATACCAAAAACGAACAAGAAGTGGTATTTGTGATGGTAGATGGAAAAGCTAAGATTAGAAAAGTAAAAACAGGTATTCAAGACGATAAATTCATCCAAATTTTGGAAGGCATAAACCCTGGAGAAACCATTATATCTGGGCCGTACAGTGCCATATCTAAATCCCTTAAGCATGATGATGCAGTAGAGGAAGTTAGCAAGGAAGATTTGTTTGAAGCCAAAAAGAAAAAGGAAGAATAAGTAATAGAGACCGCATAGCTGCGAGGCTTAATTCTTTGAATTAAGACGGCTATTGTTAAATTTGTTGCAAAGTACATAGGCATGCCAGAGAAGTTAAGTATAATTATACCCGCATATAATGAAGCCCGCACCATTCATAGAATATTGGATAAGGTGGAGGAGGTGAAACTCATTAATGGCATTGAGAAGGAGTTAGTGATTGTAAATGATTGCTCTAAAGACGATACTTCTGCAGTGGTGAAAGCTTATATGGCAGGCAAACCTCATATCAAATTTGTGGAGCATGCTGTAAACCAAGGTAAAGGCGCTGCTATACATACAGGTATTAAAGAAGCTACTGGCGACTATATCATTGTTCAAGATGCCGATTTAGAGTACGACCCAAACGAGTTTAACATTTTACTTAAACCCATTACCGATGGTTTTGCTGATGTGGTATATGGCTCGCGTTTTATGGGCGGAAAACCTCATAGAATCTTGTTCTTTTGGCATAGCATAGGAAACAAAATTCTAACCTTTGGTAGTAATATGTTTACCAACCTTAACCTTACTGATATGGAGACTTGTTACAAGTTATTTAAAGCTCCCATCATAAAAGGCTTATCGTTAAAAGAAAAACGTTTTGGCTTTGAACCAGAAGTAACTGCGCGCATTAGCAGAATTCCTGATATACGTATTTATGAAGTAGGCATTTCCTATTATGGCAGAACTTATGCCGAAGGAAAAAAAATCAATTGGAAGGATGGGTTCAGGGCTATCTTTTGTATTGTTAAATACGGCTTGTTTAAAGGCTAATGAAATGGAATGAAAAAACGCTTGCCTTAAGCGTTTTCTTAATCGTCTCCCTTGCATTTATTGGCGTTGCTTTGTTCAGCGAAACCCTGGGAGAGGGTGGAGACAGCACTACACATTATATGTATGCCTTGTTAGGGCTTACACATCCAGCATATTTTTTTGTGCATTGGGCAAAACCCCTTTTCACACTTTTAGCTGCACCTTTTACCTTATTGGGTTTTACGGGCATGAAATTGTTTAATGTATTGTGCAGCATTGGTGCAGCCTATTTGGCCAATGGAACAGCAAAAGAAATGGGCATTAAGCATTGGTATTGGACAGCCCCTGCTGTTTTAGCTTGCCCCCTTTTATTTCCAGTTACCTTGTCGGGATTAACAGAGCCCTTTTCAGCCTTGTTATTAATTGCCTCTGTTTATACTTACTTAAAAGGTGGTGAAAAGTTGGGTTTAGTTTTGGCTTCCCTTCTACCTTTTGTAAGGTCTGAAGGACTAGTTATTTTAAGTGTTGTGGCAGTTTTGTTGTTGTTAAAAAAAGACTTTCGCAAATTGCCTTTATTGTTGGTAGGACATGTAATTTTCTCTTTTGCAGGCTGGTATTTTTACCAAGATTTGTTGTGGGTATTTACCAAGATACCTTATGCTACCACCACCAGTGTTTACGGGAGTGGAGATTGGTTTCATTTTGTGAATCAATTGTATTTTTGTTTGGGACCCATTACCTTTTTGGGCATGTGTATTGGGTATTTGGTTCAGACCGAACAATGGTACCGATTAAAAAACAAAGCCCCTTTGGAAAGTATTTTTTTGGTGCATGGCATAAGCATGGCATTTGTGGTGGCACATAGCATGTTTTGGGCCTTAGGTATTTTTAATTCAATGGGTTTGAACCGAGTTTTGGTAAGTATTTTCCCATTATGTGGCATCATTGCCATACAAGGATTATCTGCCATCACTTTAAAAATTCCAAACATATATGCAAAGGTCTTTTATGGCATTTGGGTAATTCTATTGTTGGCCTTTCCTTTCTTTGAAAACCCTGCCTCTACCCGTTTTAATGAAGCCATGCGTTTAACACCCGAGCATGTATTTATGAAAGGTACTTTGGCACCCTACCTAGAAAAACACTTCCCAACAAACCGCTACCTTGCTGCAGAACCAGAGATAGCGCTCTTTACCTCACGCGATTTTTTCACCAAAGATATTTGGGTATACCCAGGAACTCAATTAAAAGATTATACCATATACAAAGGTGATGTGATGATTTATGATTCCATTGTTATGACGGCAGACCGAGGTATAAGCTTAACTCAACTGCGTAGTGCGGGCATATGGGAACAAGACACTGTATTTACCTATATAAACAATCACCGCCAGGTAGACAATTATTACCTATTTGTAAATAGGGCAAACAACAAATAATCCCTTACTTTTATACAATGAAAATGGACAAATGGCATCATTTATTGGTACATCCAAAAACGGGAGAAAAACTAAGCAAAGCTGAAGCGGATACCTTGTTCTTTGGCAAGGATAGTTTCCCTGTAATAAATGGAAAACCAGTATTTATAAGTTTTGAGAAGGGAAAAATATTTGAAGAACAAAGAGACGGATTAGATCAAATTAAGACCCTACTTAAGAACAAGTTTGGCAGGTACTATATGTTTCTGATTTATATCATTGCGCCCGTTTATGTGCGTTTGCATTGGCCCACTTTACAAACTTGGTTTACACATCAGGTTAAACGTATTTGTAAGGATAAAAGTCATGTAATACAAATAGGCAGCGGCAACGACCGACTAAGTGATGAGGTGTTGAACATAGATATTTTTGGATACGAAGAGGTAGATATGGTAGCAGATTGCACCCAATTACCTTTTGCAGATAATAGCATAGATTGTGTGGTAAGCAATGCAGTACTGGAACATGTTACCAACCCAGAAGCCTTTGTTAAAGAAGCCTATCGTGTATTAAAACCTGGAGGCACCATCATAACAGGAGTTCCCTTCATGCAAGGCTTTCATGCCTCACCAAACGATTATTACAGATGGACCGATAAAGGCTTAGATTATATGCATGCCTCACATGGTTTTACCAAAGAAAGTATTGTGGCACAAAGCGGACCAACCAGTGGATTCTTATGGATTCTACAAGAGTGGTTATCTATTGCCCTGTCATTTAACATCAATGCCTTGTATGTGTTCTTTTGGTTCTTTTTTACACTGGTATTGATGCCGCTTAAATTTTTAGACATCCTATTTATCCATTACAAACAAGCGAGCAAAATCAATTCGTTTTTTATTTATACTGGAAAGAAGTAAAGCAAGAAAAAGTTACTTGGTTCAAACCGAAAGGTAATAGGCTTGAATGGTTTGAATAATGAGATTTTGTTGCTCAGTACTTAATTCATAATACATAGGCAAACGCACCAAACAATCGCTGTAAAAATCACTGTGGGGCAATGTTCTTCCATCATGTTTGCTTTCAAAATAGGCCGACTTATGCAAGGATAAATAATGAAAAACAGCTAAAATTCCTTTTTCTCGTAAAGCAGAAATGAGCCCTTCTCTATGTGCAGCTGTTTTACAAACTACATAATACATATGGGCATTGTTGCTGGCAAAATTTGGAATAAAAGGAAGGGTTATTTTCCCTTCATCTGTAAGAGGTGTGAGGGCTTGGTGGTAGCGCTCCCAAATGGCTCTGCGCCTATTTTGTATATCATTTAAGTTCTCTAACTGCGCATATAAAAATGCCGCTAAGATATCAGATGGTAAAAAAGAACTTCCCATATCTACCCATCCGTATTTATCAATTTCTCCCCTAAAAAATGCAGAACGATTGGTGCCTTTCTCACGAATAATCTCTGCACGTGCGGCAAACTTTGGATCGTTTATTACCAACATTCCTCCTTCTCCACTCATGATGTTTTTGGTTTCATGAAAAGAGAATGCCGCTAAATGTCCAATACTCCCTAATGGTTTCTTCTCCCCTTTTCTATTGGTATAATAGGCATCAATTGCTTGGGCTGCATCTTCAACTACATAAATATTGAACTCATTGGCCAAATCCATGAGCGCATCCATATCACAAGCTATACCCGCATAATGCACAGGAACAATGGCTTTTGTTTTGGGTGTAATTAAACTTCTTAAAGTGCTTATATCCATATTAGGATTATCAGCAGCACTATCTGCAAACACCAATGTAGCACCTCTTAATACAAAGGCATTGGCAGTTGATACAAAAGTGTAGGAAGGTAAAATCACCTCGTCGCCAGCCTCAATGTTTAATAAGATTGCGGCCATTTCTAGCGCATCTGTGCAACTTGTGGTTAACAAACATTTATGGAAGCCAAAAGTCTCTTCAAAAAAGGCATGACATTTTTTGGTAAACAATCCATCGCCCGATATTTTACCACTAGCCACTGCTTGATAAATGTAGTGTGTTTCTTTACCTGTGAGGTAAGGTTTGTTAAAAGGGATATTGTTGTTTACTTCCATACGTGGTAAATATAGGTAGTGCTAAATACTTCAAAAAAATTCTTTTGGTAAAATGCCATGGCAGGTAAGTTTTTTCCTTGGGTTGTAACAGTTAATTCATGTTGCTTTTCTTGTACCAACAAAGTATATAAATAGTGCAGCAGTTTTGAACCAATCCCCTGTCCACGTGCCTGCTCATCAACTGCTATTAAGCCAATATCTGGTATATTATTTTTAACACCAAGGGTAACAAAACCCAATAATTTCTCTTCACTTATATACCCAAATACCCTGGCATTTTTGCTGGCATCAAAAGAATTTTCAATCCATTTGGTATACAATCTTTCAAACTCTTGGTTCTTAAAATTCTCATCAACTTTAAACCTAGAATACAAGCCACTTTGCAAGGCCAACTCTACCAATACTTTGGTAGGTTCAAACAGTTCTATTATTTCGGTTTGAACCAAAGGAGCAACAGCATGAGTTGGTAACTTTTGTTTGAACACAACCTTTTCATCTGCCAGAAAAAAGTTAGCAGGCAAATGGTCCATGGCTTGTTCTGCAAATACATACATAAGCTTTGCTGAAAAATGATTTATAGCTTTTACTTCCACTTCAGTGCCCGTAAAATCAATAACTTTGGCCACTTCATATCCAAAAAAATCAGTATCCCACTGTAGCTTTTCAATGATCATGTTAGGTGGTTTGATCAATTAAATATAATGGTCGGTCTTTTACGCTATCAAATATTTTTCCAATGTATAAACCCAGGATTCCTAAAATAAAAATAAT
>CAILJQ010000097.1 GCA_903834625.1 uncultured Bacteroidota bacterium | reverse complement strand
TATGGCATTGTTGGCTTAGCAAAAGCTTTAGAATTAGCTTATTCGCATTACGAGAATGATCATAAACATATCTATGACCTGAAAATGTATATGATGGAACAATTGAGGAAAAACATCCCGGGTGTAGCATTTAATGGCGACCCAGAGGGTGAATCATTGTATACCGTTTTAAATGTGAACCTACCTCCTAGTCCAATATCTGAAATGATATTATTCAAGTTAGATATTGAAGGAATCTCTGCATCTGGAGGAAGTGCGTGTTCATCTGGTTCAAATGTTGGGTCACATGTATTAAGTGCGTTAAAGGTATCTCCAGACCGACCTAGTGTGAGATTTTCATTTGGTAAACAAAATACCCGCGAGGAAGTAGATTATGTGGTAGAGAAGTTAGTGGGCATGCTTCAAATTACTGCAAAACAATAATTTATTAATCATGAATAGAGTATTACTCGTTTTACTGGGATTTTTGTGCCTAAACACCATACAAGCACAATCAGATAGTAGCAAAGTTAGTCATCCATTTAAACACAATTTTCAAGCAGGTTTCACCCTGAACCAAAGTACCTTTAGCGACAATTGGAAAGGTGGGGGTAAAAGTAGTTTTGCCTTTGGTGGTTACCTCAACTACACTGTTAAACACAAAACAGATAATTGGGATTTTAACAGTGATTTGCAATTGCAATTGGGTTATTTGAACCAAGACGGTATTAAAATTAAGAATGCTGATAGGTTCTTTTACGACTTGAAAGCTGGTTATATACTTAACAGCAAAGTGAATATCTTTGGTTCACTCAACTTTCTTACCCAATTTGATAATGGCTTTGATTACAAAATTAAATCGGTTGCTGATATCACCAAAGACTCTTTGGTTTCAAGATTCATGGCTCCAGCCTATTTAACTTCTTCAGTTGGTTTAGAATATAAGCCGTTGAGTTATATGTGGGCACGTTTAGGAGTTGGTACTTTGAGGCAAACCATTGTTTTAGATAAAGCAATTTCAGATGCACAATTGTATGGTTTAGAAAAAGCTGGAGACAAGCTTAGAAACCAATTTGTATTACAATTCATCTTTAACTTTGATAAGGATTTGGCTAAGAATGTAAACTTCAAAACCCGTTATATGGTGAACTTTGATTACTTTAAATCAGGTGCTCCCAATGCATTTGTTCACATCTTAAATGCCAATTTAACTCTTAAAGCAACGAAGTATATAAGCACCAATTTCCAGGTGAATATGATTAAGGATTATGACCAAAGCAAAGATTTGCAATGGTCGCAAATTTTATCTTTAGGAATGTTATACACAATCTCAAGAGAGTAAGCTTCGAAACTTATTTTTAAAAAGCCTGTTTAATCTTTTACTTGCGTTAAGATAAGCAGGCTTTTTTTATGACATTTAAGATATATACCAAAACAGGCGACAGAGGATTAACTTCATTGATTGGAGGTACTCGCGTACTTAAATCACATATACGAATTGAATCATATGGAACGGTTGATGAATTAAACTCCTATTTGGGTGTGATTCGCGATCAGGTATCCGATGAAGCGCGTATCCAATTGATTTCTGAAATTCAAGACAGGTTATTCACTATTGGTTCTGTGTTAGCTAGCGACCCAACCAAAAGCAAAATGATCTTACCAGATATTGAGATGAAGGATATTGAGTTGCTTGAATCTGAAATAGACCGAATGAATGAAGTATTGCCCGAGTTAAAAAGTTTTATTTTACCAGGTGGCAATTTATTGGCTTCTCATTGTCATGTTGCTAGATGTATTTGCAGGAGAGCAGAGAGAATGGTTGTGTTGTTGTTTGGAGAATCTGAAGATGCACCAGATCTTGTGATTACTTATTTGAACCGTTTGAGCGATTTTCTTTTTGTGTTATCTCGCATGATTGTATACGAAAACAAAGGGGAAGAGGTTCTTTGGAGACCTAGAATTTAAAACGCGCAATACACCCAAACTGAGGGTTGTTTGGCTTGCTTTTGTTCCATCAAACTTAAGGCTTGATTGAGGTTTGGACTGTTTTTGTATGCTACCAGATAGTAAGGATAATAAGCGGGTTTAAAAACCACTGCTTGTGAATCACCAGCTTGTTGTAATTTAACTTTGAGCCTATTTGCATTTGTTTCGTTTTTAAATGCTCCGGCAATTACATAAAAACCTCTATCAATTCCTTGTTGAGCGGCATCAACATTTACCATATTTGGCTCATCATAGTTGGGCACAGTGTTGTCAACAACAATTGGTTTACCTAATTCTTCGGTTGGGATATTTACGCTTACTTCAGTATTTGGGGTTTCGGTCTGAACCAAAACCGGCTCGGAATAAAAGGTACTATCAAAATCAAAAACACCCTTTTGGTATAGTGACATAAAACCTGTTGGAGCAGCTGGTATTACTTGGGCTTCCTCTACTGAGACATGAGCAATTGGCTTCTCCACTTCAACTTTTTGAGTTGGCTCAACTGCAGTTGCAGGGGCAATATTTTGAATTGTTGTTGTATCGGCAGGAACTTCAATTGGTTCAACAGGAGCAGGAATTTCATTAACCTTTTCTGTCACTTTAGAAGTGGTAGAATGGGTAATTTGGGTATCAATGATTTCAGCGGTATTACCAAAAAAGCTCATCTGTGAAATTTGGTTTTTAATTTCATCTACTGGGCCGTTAAATAAAAAGAAACCTAAATTTACCAAAAGGATAATAGTTAAAACAGTTGCAACAACTGGGAATATTTTGGAACTTTTTTGCTCCTTGCTACTTTCTGCAATGCGCGCTTGATCCAATAGAATTTTCAATTCTTTGAGAGAACTCTCGCGCAGTTGGGTTAATTCTTCCTCCTCTTTCTCATCTTCTTGCTCAACAATAATTCTCTTTGTTTTCAGCAAATTGGCCGCAAAATGAACTGGCTTTAATCCAAAAGAATTTTCATCAAACAAATCGCCTTTGGTTGATTCAAAATCGAGTTCACCCATTACATTGAGCTTAAAAGTTCCAAAATGCTCTATTTCTATGCGTTTTAGCTCTTTCACTTCTCCTTGCAAAACTTCTGCAAAATGGGCCAACTTATCCACAAAAACCTCTTGGTTTGTCTTGTTCAGTTGGTTCGCAAAAGCTAAAAATTCTGCACTATTTTCAAATTCACCATACTGAAAATAGATTTTTCTAGAGGCAGGGAATATCTTTTTCGAAACAGGATCAACATGAAACTCGCTTGTATCTGCAGCGAAACGACCTAAACCCGCCAAACATAACTCATTATGCTTGTGCAGGTAGTGGATAATTATGGGCCATATTTTGCTGCTGCCGATACTCAATTTGTGCTTTTTACAATACACAAAGTAAGAAAATGTGTGTAATGCTATTTCCACAAGCTTTCCACAAATATAAAATGTCTTGTGTACAACTTTATTCCTGCCTGTGGATGGCAGTTTCAATTAGGCATAAAATGGATTAAACAAAAAACATTATCTTGCCCACTTAGATTATATAAACCTAAACCATTGATTGATATGAGAATAAAGTTACTACTGTTTCTTTTGGCTTTAAACAATTTTGTATTTGCCCAAATAAGTATTTTAAATGCTGATATGCCAAGAGCTAATGATACTTTGCGATACAGCACCAGTACAAGTACAATTAACTATTCTGCAACAGATACCAATTATACCTGGGATTTTAGCACATTGAAAATAAACAATCAGGATATTCAGAAGTACTACACTCCTCTTTCTACCCCATATGTTCTTCAATTTCTATCGGCTACTTATGGCATTCCTGAAAGCAATTTGAATTTAGGTCCGGTTGGAGGTGGAACAGCCTCCGATGTATATAGTTTTTTCAAAACAAGTGCCGCTGCTTTAGTTGTGGTTGGAAGAGGAGCTACTATTCAAAATTTGCCCTTAGGAATTGTATATAGCAGCAGAGATACTATTTACAAATATCCCATGATATATGGTAAAACTTATTCAAGCAGTTATTATGGCGAAGCAGGTTTGGCAGGTGTTGGAACCCTTAAACAATCGGGTACAAGAACTACTATTGTTGATGGTTGGGGAAAAATAACTACGCCTTATGGAACCTTTGATTGTATTAGAGTAAAATCAACCGTATTGGGCACAGATTCTATCGTATTTGGTGGATTTGGAATACCTATTCCAGCTAACAGAACAGAATACACTTGGTTAGCGAAAGGTGAACGTTTTCCTATCCTCGAAGTAATTGTAAACAATTCAACCAGCTTGGTTACCAGCATAAAAATGAAAGACAGGTACCGTCCAGAAGCCTATGTAAATAATTGCAATTTCAACGCCAATAGAACCTTAATTAAACCGGCAGATACGGTAACATTTACCAATACTTCTTTCGGAAATCCTAGCTCTTTTAATTGGACGATTACTCCTTCAACCTATCATTTTGCTTCAGGCTCATCTGCCACCTCTGAGATGCCTAAAATAATTTTTGATAGTATTGGCAACTACGACATTAAGTTAAGAGTAAATTATTTAGGAGGAACAGACGACACCATAAAGGTGGCTTATATTAAGGTAAGAGAGGCGGTAATTGCAGATTTTTCAGCTAGCAATAACCAACCTACAATCAATGAAACGGTCATATTTACAGATAAAAGTAAAGGAAATCCAAGTGCATATTTATGGAACATCACCCCTGCAACAACCATTAAATATGTGAATGGAACTGATATGACCTCT
Source organism: uncultured Bacteroidota bacterium (assembly GCA_903834625.1). Lineage (GTDB taxonomy): Bacteria > Bacteroidota > Bacteroidia > UKL13-3 > UKL13-3 > B1. The sequence goes on along the minus strand of CAILJQ010000097.1, from coordinate 29,287 downwards.
CCAAATCCTCAGGTGTCTTTTCTTATGCCTGGATCATACAATGTACAATTAAGGGTAACAGGTGCGGGAGGCAGCAATGCAGTGATGAGAACTGGTTATATCAACGTTTATCCTACAGGTTTATCTTCTTCGAGCAATAATTTTTCTGTGAGTTATTTCCCAAATCCTGCAAAAGATGTGGTACACTTTGAATTTGACAAAAACCTTCCTGCACATCTTGATATCATTGATTTTTCTGGTAAAGTGGTTGTCACTGAAACCCTTGATGGTAGTAAAGAAAGCGAAGTAAATGTGGGGCAATTAGCCCCAGGTGTTTATTTAGTGCATATAATACAAGGAAGTGAAAATTTCATGGGTAAATTGGTTTTGACCTCACATTGATTTTAAGCTGTGGAAAACCACAGAAAAGTTAAACCTATATTCGCTCCTGAAAGATGTTACGTTGTTTAAAAATCAGGAATTACGCCATCATCCGGCAAAGTGAAATTAATTTTCACAAAGGATTTAGCATTATCACGGGAGAAACCGGTGCAGGTAAGTCAATTTTGATGGGTGCCCTTGGTCTAATTTTAGGAGAAAGAGCAGATTCAAAAGTAATTTTAGAAGGTACCGAAAAATGTGTGGTAGAAGCGCATTTTGATATTGAGGCATACCATATTCAACATTTTTTTGCCCACCATGAATTGGATTACGAACCTCTTTGTATCATCCGAAGGGAGTTAACTACAGCAGGAAAGAGTAGGGCTTTTATAAATGATACACCTGTAAACTTGCCCATTCTTAAAGAGTTGGGAGTGTATTTGGTTGATATAGTATCCCAACATGAAACCTTGGAGTTAAACGAATCTAGGTTTCAATTAGAGGTGCTTGATGCGATTGCCCAAACCGAAAAAGAAAAAAACGCTTACCGCCTAAGTTACCGTAAATACAGGGAAAATGAGGCTATGGTTCGTGAATTAAAGGAAAAGGAATTGCGTTCAAAACAAGACGAGGACTACCTCCGATTTGTATTAAATGAACTCACCGAATTAAACCCTAAAGAAGGTGAACAGCAGCAATTAGAGCAGCGCCTCGATGAACTTTCGCATGCAGAGACCATTCAGCAGGCTTCACTTCAAGCATCCCATTTATTGGAAGGTAAAGAAGGTTCTGTGGCAGATACCTTAAGAGAAATTAAATCAATTTTAGCGGCCGCCGCAAAACATCATCCAACTATAAATGCACTATTAGAGCGCTTAGAAAGTAATTTGGTTGATTTAAGAGACATAGCCGCAGAGTTAGAAGATACGGGTAGAGCCACCTTGTCTGATCCAGCAAGCTTGGCTGAAATTGAGGCGCGATTGCAATTGTTATATAATCTTATTAAAAAGCATCGGGTTCAAACTGTAGAGGAATTATTGGCGTTAAAAGCAAAATTTGAACAGCAATTCCAAGACTTGCACTCCTTAGAGTCGAATATTTTAGAGGCAGAAAAGCAATTAGAGGTATCCCAAAAACAATTGTTGAAAGACGCACAAATACTGAGTTTAAAACGAAAAGAGGCTATACCAGCAGCCAATAAAAAAGTGAATGAGTTGTTGGTTCAAGTTGCCATGCCTAATGCTCATTTTGATATGCAATTTATAAGCAATGGACTTGAAAAATCTGGTGTAGATGGCGTAGATGAAATAACCTTTTTATTTAGTGCCAACAAGGGTTTTACGCCACAGCCAATTAATAAAGTTGCGAGTGGTGGTGAATTAAGTAGGTTGATGTTGTGCATAAAATCACTCATTGCAGACCAAATACACTTACCTACAGTTGTGTTTGATGAAATTGATACCGGTATATCTGGTGAAGCAGCCCAAAAAGTGGCTACTGTTATGCGCAAACACGCCCAAGTACACCAGGTAATCGCCATAAGTCATTTGCCCCAAATTGCAGGTAAGGCCGACCTACATTTATATGTTTACAAAAGCAATGAAGGTGTTCAAACAGCAACCAATATTCGTAGTTTAAACCCACAAGAAAGAGTGGAAGAAATTGCCCGAATGCTGAGCGGTGAAAATCCTTCAGAGAAGGTGATTGAGGCTGCCCGAGAACTCATTGGCAATTCAGGAAATTAATCTATCTTGCAAATCAATACACATGACAGGTACCTTAGAATATAATACCGAAAGAGGCAAATTGCTTATTTCTGAGTATGGAAGGATCATTCAAAAAATGATTAAAGTGGCGGTTGATGAGCCCAATAAAGAAAAGCGTCAATTGATTGCGAACGAAATCATTAAGTTGATGGGTCAATTAAACCCGCACTTAAGAGACGTTGCAGATTATAAACATAAATTATGGGATCACCTTTTTGTAATGAGTGATTTTAAATTGGATGTTGATTCACCCTACCCTATTCCAACACCAGAAACCATTAAGGCTAAGCCCGATCCAATGGGATATTCTCAATCACGCATTAAGTTCAGATTTTATGGAAAAATTGTTCCTAAAATGATTGAACGCGTTTCGGAATTGGAGGAAGGTCAGTTCAGAACCTCTTATATCAATGCTATAGGTTCATTCATGAAAATGAGCTCTAAAGCATGGAACCTAGAGATGTTAAACGATGAAGAGGTAATGGCCCATTTGGAAAACATGAGTGGTGGAAAAATTGCCATTAGTGAAAGTGAAGACTTGCAGTTCAAAAACATGCAACAGCGCAAGGTAAATGCCATTGGTGAGGATAAATACTCTAATGGTGGCGGCAACGGACATCGTAACAACCAAAATAGAAACAAATTCAACAAAAACAGAAACTTCAAGAACTTTAAAAAGAGACCATAGTTATTGTTTATGGAGGAGGATTACAGTGATTTAGGATTAATAGATACTCATAAGCGCATACATGATTACCTCAGGTTGTCGGTTACCGACCAATGTAATTTTAGGTGTTTATATTGCATGCCTAATGAGCAAATGAAGTTTATGCCAAACGACCATTTGATGTCGTTAGAGGAAATTTTAAAACTTGCTTCTATTTTTATTGAACATGGCGTTAGAAAAATACGCTTAACTGGTGGGGAGCCTTTGGTTCGTAAAGACATCAAAAAAATTATCCTTGGCCTGGCCAAATACCCTGTAGAATTAACACTTACAACAAACGGGGTATTTATTGGTGAAAACCTTGATGCCATTGTGGAAGCAGGCATTAAATCTATTAATATTAGCATAGATTCTTTAAATCCAGAGAAGTTTAAGTCGATTACCCAACGAGATGCTTTTGCAAAAGTTTGGGAGAATATTCAGCGCTTGTTGGCCTTAAAAATGCATGTTAAACTCAATGTGGTATTGATGAAAGGCTATAATGATGATGAAATAAACCAGTTTGTAGCCCTTACCAAAGACCAACCCATTCATGTAAGATTTATTGAGTTTATGCCCTTTTCTGGTAATAAATGGGAAGATAACAAAGTAGTTCCTTTGTCATTTATTCTTTCTGAAGTTGACAAACAGTATAGCTTTTTAAAACTCACAGATAGAAAGCATGATACTGCCCGCAAATACAAAGTATATGGGCATGAAGGAACCTTTGCAATTATAAGTACCATGACTCAACCCTTCTGCCATGATTGCAACCGCATTAGGGTAACTGCTGATGGTAAAATAAAAAATTGTTTATTCTCGCCAGAGGAAACAGATTTAATTGGTACAATGAGAAAAGGCGGCGACATTCGTCCGATTATTTTCAAATCTATCATGGACAAACATGAACGCCAGGGTGGACAATTGGAAGAAAATTATCGCCTGAATAATCCAGATGCTATTCAAAATAGGAGCATGATAAACATTGGAGGCTAGGTAAAATGATTAGCGTAGATGAAGCCTTATCATTCATAAACACGCATACTTCAAGCTTAACAAAGCAAGTATTGCCCCTTTCTCAATGTTTGGGCAATGTACTTGCAGAAGATATCTTTTCACCCATAGACTCTCCACCCTTTCCACAATCTGCCATGGATGGATATGCACTTGAATGGGAAAGTATTGAATCAAATAGACCTATTCCTGTTCAAGGCTTGGTTCAGACCGGAGACACAGAAAACAAACAATTACCCAAGGGTACTGCTTTAAGAATATTCACCGGAGCGCCTCTCCCACTTGGTGCAGACACCGTAGTGATGCAGGAACATGTGCAAATAAAGGATGGATTTTTAACGCTTATAAACCCAGCTCAAACAAAAGGTAGTCATGTTAGAAAAGAGGGTTCACAAATAAACAAGGGAGCCTTAGCTGTTGCTTCTGGGTGTATTATTAACTCTGGTATAGTGGGTTTTTTAGCAGGTTTAGGAATTACCCAAATAACTGTAGTACCCAAACCCAAAATTGGCATTATTGTCACAGGCAAGGAATTGGTTCGGCCCGGAGATGAATTGCTCTATGGCCAAATTTATGAAAGCAATTCTTTGATGTTAAAAATGGCTTTACAAGAGGGAGGATTTGATGTATTGACTATTGAAACGGTAGATGATGTTCCTTCTTTGATTGAAAATGCTATTCAGAAAGCCGTTGAAACATGTGATTTACTGCTTTTAACGGGCGGAGTATCTGTGGGCGATTTTGATTTTGTTTCTCAGGCCGTTTTGGCGAATAAGGCAGAAATTATCTTTCACAAGATTAAACAAAAACCAGGCAAACCCCTATTATTTGCGCGTAAAAAAAATGTTCCCATTTTTGGTTTACCCGGTAATCCAGCCTCTGTTTTGCATTGTTTTCAAACTTATGTCATTCCCTCTTTGCATAAACTTTCTGGCAAACCCTTTAAAATAACTCAAGGTAAAAAAATGCCCATAAATGCTCCCTACCATAAGAAAGTTGGACTTACCCATTTTATGAAAGGTATTGTAAAGAATGGAGAGGTTTCTTTATTAACCAACCAAGAAAGTTATAAGTTAAATCCGTTTGTAATCTCTGAAGTAATTGTAAAAATACCAGAGGATACAGCACTTGTTAACAAGGGAGATATGGTAGAAGTATTTTGGATTTCTAACCTATGGAATTAAGTCAGGTAGGCATACAAGACATTATCTTTTTGTTGCTACTTCCTTTGGTAGCCTTCTTATACGCTTCTGTTGGTCATGGAGGTGCCAGTGGTTACTTGGCCTTAATGGCCTTATTTGGATTTGCCCCCGAGGAAATGAAACCAATGGCATTGATCCTAAATGTGCTGGTTTCTTTTGTGGCCTATATGCAGTATAGAAAGACTGCACCCATGCCCATAAAATTATTTATTGTTTTGGTGCTGGGCTCTGTACCTGCAGCTTTTCTAGGTGGGCAAATACATGTTGAAACCCATGTTTACAAAATCATATTGGGTATATTTTTATTGATTCCTGTAGTAAGGTTATTGGGATTTTTTCCATTAAAAGAAACAGAAATAAAAGAACACTACCCATTCCTTGTGCTGTTATTAGGCATCTCTATAGGCTTCTTTTCTGGATTAATTGGAATAGGTGGAGGAATTATCTTATCTCCCATTTTGCTTTTATTGGGATGGAGTAACCTTAAAACCACTGCAAGTATTAGCGCTTTGTTTATCACCTTTAATTCCATTTCTGGCTTAGCAGGTTCATCTTCTTATTTTGAAGTATTTCACGTAGAAATGCTTATTTATATCTTTCTAGCTTTTTTGGGTGGTTTATTGGGCGCTTTTTATGGTAGCAAACGCTTTAGCAATAAAGTATTGGGAAAGGTTTTAGGTATTGTTTTGCTCCTAGCAGTGATTAAACTCATATGGGTTATCTGATGTCTTTTGAAAAAAAATGAGGAAATTTGTCAAAAGATAGAGAACCTAACACATGATAGTTACGATAAGAGCATTTGGACAAGTTGCAGAAATTACCCAAAAAACTACTTGGGAAGAAAGTAGAGCAAACACGCTCAAAGAACTCAAAATAATATTGCAACAAGAATATCCCGCACTATCAGAAATACCCTTGGTTTTTTCTATGAACCATCAAATTTGTGCAGAGGATATTTTACTAAAACCCATGGCTGAAATTGGAATAATGCCTCCATTTTCGGGCGGCTAATATGGAGATAAACTGGAAAAAATATCATCGTCAGATTTTGCTCAAAGGCTTTGGGCAAAACAATCAGCGCAAATTAGCAGAGGCAAATGTATTGTTGGTTGGCGTAGGTGGCTTAGGCTGCCCTGCCCTATTATATCTGGCTGCTGCAGGAGTGCGCCATATAACCATTGTTGATTTTGATACGGTTGAATTGAGTAATTTACATCGTCAGATTTTATTTGATGAAAATGATTTAACCCAATTTAAAGCTGAAGTTGCTGCGAAGAAAATTTCCCAATCCTACCCAGAAATAGTTGTTATCGGTCTGAACCAAAAATTGGAAAAACAAAATGCCAAACAACTCATTGGCGAGGCAGATTTGGTGTTGGATGCTTCTGATAATTTTGAAACAAGATATTTGGTAGACGACGTATGTAAAGAACTAAATAAACCTTGGGTATATGGTTCTGTATCTAGGTATGAATTTCAAGTTTCGGTGTTTAATGATGGAAAGGATGTTAAACCAAAAGTACATTACCGAGATTTATTTCCGCTTGAACCAAAAGCTGGCTTGATAGAAGATTGTGCTGAGGCCGGCGTTATTGGTGCCCTTGCCGGAGCGGCGGCTTGCTTGCAGGTAATGGAAGTTATTAAACTCATTTGTGGTATGGGTGAAAGTTTAGAAGGCACCCTGTTGAGTTATAATAGTTTGACCAATCAGTTTTACCATGCCCACGTAGAACAAGCCATTATTTCTGAAGATTCGGCCCAAGAGAAATTGGTAAAGTTACGGGCCGATTTGCAAAAAAACGACCAGCAAATTTTGCATTTGTTGGCCTATAGAAAAAATTTGGTGCATGAAATAGGCCTGCTTAAAAAGGAACTTCAACAAGATATATTTCAATCTTCGGTTTGGGAAAACAGCTTAAACCAAAGGAAACAGGAAGCTATACAACTAGGATTGAATCCATCACTCATAGAAGAACTATTTGAATTGATTCACCATCAATCATTAAAAGATCAAGAAAAATTATATGGAAACTCGCATTGAGTTAATGGCGCCAGCTGGCTCCTATGAATCTATGATGGCCGCTATACAGGCCGGCTGCAACTCGGTTTACTTTGGTGTTGAGCAATTGAATATGCGTGCCCGCTCTACCAATAATTTTACCGTTAACGACTTAGAGAAAATTGCCTCCATTGGAAAAGAGCATGATGTTAAAACTTATTTAACGCTAAATACCGTGTTGTACGATCATGATATCCGCCTCATGAAAGATATCATTATTGCAGCAAAAAAAGCAGGTATTACGGCCATTATTGCGGCAGATCATGCTGCTATTAACACCGCATATAGAGAAGGAGTTGAAGTGCACATATCTACCCAAGCTAATGTATCAAACGTTGAAACCATAGAGTTCTACAGCACTTTTGCAGATGTAGTGGTTTTGGCAAGAGAATTAACCTTAAAGCAGGTGGCAGATATTTGTTCAAAAATTAAACGCAAAAATATTTGTGGCCCTTCTGGTAAACCCATAGAAATAGAAATGTTTGTTCATGGTGCTTTGTGTATGGCTGTTTCTGGTAAATGTTATTTGAGTTTGCATACCCATAATGCTTCTGCCAACAGAGGTGCTTGTATTCAAAATTGTAGAAGAAGTTATGTGGTTACAGATAAAGATGAAGGATATGAATTAGAGATATACAACGAATATATCATGTCGGCAAAAGACCTTTGTACCATTGATTTTATTGATAAAATTATGGATGCTGGTGTTAAAGTAATGAAAATTGAAGGCAGAGGAAGAAGTGCTGATTATGTGTATACCGTTACCAAATGCTATAGAGAGGCCATTGATGCTTGGTATGATGGTTCCTTTTCTGAAGAAAAAGTGCAAGCATGGAAAACAAAATTAGCCACCGTATTTAATCGCGGATTTTGGGATGGATATTACCTAGGAAGAAAACTTGGTGAGTGGAATGATGAATATGGTTCGAAGGCCACTGAACGCAAAATATATATTGGTAAAGGCGTTAAATACTACCCAAAAGCAGGTATTGGGGAGTTTTTGGCAGAAAGTCATCAATTAAAGGTTGGCGATAAAGTAATTATTCTTGGTCCAAATTCCGGTTATACAGAAACCTACATTGAAGAAATACGTGTGAACGATATCAAGGTTGATGAAGTGGGTAAGGGAGCTATTTTTTCTATACCAATGCCAAGCAAATTGAGAACCTCAGATAAGTTATACAAAATTGTGGCGGCACAAGATGCATAAAATTATACAACATAGAGTAAAGTGTATTGGCTGTAATGCATGTGTAGAGGCCGCTCCACAAAGATGGGGTGTTTCTAGGTTAGATGGTAAATCTGTATTGGTTGGTGCCAAAGAAAAGAAAGGTATATTTACCGTAAATATCCCCGATTGGGAATTGGATGAAAACAAAAGAGCCCAAACAAATTGTCCGGTACATATCATTGAAATAATTGCATTATGAGCGAAGAGAAGGCAGAAAAAAAACCAAAAAAAGTATGGGTTGATGGCCCAATTAGTCCGGTATTCATTGCAAACTCCATTGCCAAACATGCAGAAAAAAAAGATATAGGCGCTCATCAAATTTTTCTTGGACAGGTGAGAAATGATTTTATTGAAGGAAAGCCTGTAGTATCTATAGAATACAGCTCCTATGAAGAATTGGCCAATACCAAACTTCATGAAATTAGGGAAGATTGTTTTGCCAAATTCAAGCTTAGCTGTATGCATATTTACCACAGTTTAGGAGAAGTAAAAACGGGTGAAATTTGTTTGTTTGTATTTACCTCTTCTGCTCACCGCGCTCCTGCTACAGAAGCCTGCGCCTATGTGGTAGAGCGCATCAAAAAAGAAGTACCCATTTGGGGAAAAGAGATTACTGACGATAGTTCTCAATGGAAAGTTAACATATAGTACATGATAGATATTACCCATAAATCAAACACCTACCGTATTGCAAAAGCTGGGGCTTTGGTTCAAACCGGCTCTGCTGCTACCATTTTAGCAGTTAAAGAAAAGCGTGTACCTAAAGGTGATGTGTTAGAAATGTCCAAAACTGCTGGACTTTTTGCGGTAAAACGAACGGCAGACATGATCCCAGACTGTCATCCAATGCCCATAGAATACACCCATATTAGTTATGAATTGGGCGAAAACTTTATTCAAATTTGGGTTGAAGTTGCAAGTATATACAAAACGGGAGTTGAAGTAGAAGCTATGCATGGGGCATCTGTAGTAGCTCTTACAATTTATGATATGCTTAAGCCCATCGACAAAGAAATAGAAATCAAAAGCATAAAACTATTAGAGAAAAAAGGGGGCAAATCAGACTATAAGAATGATATTGGTTCAAGTCTAAAAGCCTCTGTGGTTGTGTGTTCCGACAGTATTTCTGCTGGTAAAAAAACTGATAAAGCTGGACTGGCAATTATGACTAAATTGGAAAATATGCAATTTGAAAACCCTGGCTACTTTATCATAGCCGATCAAATTGAAGGAATTAGAAATACCGTAAAAGCTTTGTGCAATGAGGGCACCGACTTGCTCATTATCACCGGTGGCACAGGCCTTTCTCCAACAGATGTTACTCCAGAAGCACTCAAACCTTTAATAGAAAGAGAAGTTCCAGGCATTGCAGAGGTAATTCGCAACTATGGGCAACAACGCATGCCTTATGCCATGTTATCTAGAAGTATGTGCGGATTCATTGGCAATACCCTTGTGTTGGCATTACCTGGAAGTACTAGAGGCGCTGAAGAATCAATGGATGCAGTGTTCCCAGCTTTGTTACATATATTTAAGATGGCACGGGGTGGCAGTCATTAAACTGCCACGCTGTATTCTCTTAAAGCGTTATTCAAGGAAGTTTTTAAATCGGTACTAGGTTTTCTTTTACCAATAATTAAGGCACAAGGAACTTGGTATGAGCCAGAAGGAAATTCTTTGGTATATGACCCAGGAATAACCACCGATCTTTCTGGCACTCTTCCTTTATATTCAATAGGTTCAGGACCGGTAACATCAATTATTTTGGTACTCATTGTTAAGGTTACACCAGCGCCTAAAACAGCTTCTTTTTCTACATGCACACCTTCTACCACAATACATCTAGAACCAATAAAACAATTGTCTTCAATAATTACTGGAGCTGCTTGAACTGGCTCTAAAACCCCTCCTATTCCCACGCCACCACTAAGGTGAACATTCTTTCCAATTTGCGCACATGAGCCTACAGTTGCCCAAGTATCAACCATGGTTCCTTCATCAACATAAGCACCAATATTAACATAACTTGGCATAAGAATAGTTCCCTTGCTTAAATAGGCGCCATAACGGGCAACAGCATGCGGCACTACACGAACTCCTAAAGCTGCATATCCGGTTTTTAAAGCCATTTTATCATGAAACTCCAATGGCCCCAATTCAATTGTTTCCATTTTACGGATGGGGAAATACAGGATTACTGCTTTCTTTACCCAATCATTCACTATCCAGCCGTTTTCACTAGGTTGGGCAACGCGTAGAACACCTTTATCTAATTTCTCTATTACTGCGTTTATTACCTCTTGGGTTTCAGGGTTATTTAATAGGGAACGATCCTCCCATGCTTTTTCAATAATTAATTGCTCATTCATATGGCAAAAGTGAATAGCTTCGCTGATATTTACAAGATAAATATGTCAACGGTTCAAATAGAGGAAACTTGGAAACAAGAATTGACTGAAGCTTTTAATAAAACTAGCTTTCAAGCATTGGTGGGCTTTTTAAAAAATGAAAAAGCTATAGGTAAAACCGTCCTACCTCCGGGACCACAAATTTTCGAAGCATTTAATAGAACCCCATTCTCAAAAGTGAAAGTGGTTTTATTGGGTCAGGACCCCTACCATGGCTTGGGTCAGGCACACGGACTTTGCTTTTCTGTGAATGATGGCATTTCTTTTCCTCCCTCGTTGGTTAATATTTTCAAAGGTTTAACCGTTGATTTTCCCAATTACAAAATTCCTAAAAGCGGTAATTTAAGCGCATGGGCAGATGAAGGGGTATTATTGTTAAATGCCACCTTAACGGTAAGGCTTGGAGAAGCGGGTTCACACCAAAACAAAGGATGGGAAGAATTTACAGATACTGTTATTACTACCTTAAGCGATAAGCGAGAGCATCTTGTTTTTATGTTATGGGGCAGTTATGCGCAAAATAAATCTGTTCTCATAAACACACAAAAACACCTGGTATTAAAAGCGCCACATCCTTCGCCATTATCTTCCTATAGAGGCTTTTTTGATTGTAAGCATTTTAGTCAAGTTAATGCGTATTTAGCAAGTACAAATCAAACTACCATTCAATGGCAGTTATAGGTTCGGTCTGAACCTAAAATCCTTTCTGTTGAATTTTGTCGTGAATAGGTAAGTATTCAGGTAAGGCTGCAGAACCATACCATGGAAACAATTCTACATCAAACAACCCAATGGCAATGCTTGGATCTGCTTGAAGGTATTTCATGGCCTCTTCTTTGTTATTGGCATTTAGAATAAATAAGCCTCTATAACTTTTATCATTTTTACCAAAAGGTCCAGCCACAATAAGCTTACCCTCTTTAGCCAATTGACCAATATTGGCCATATGTCCTGCAAATAACCTATTGCTTTCTGCTGTATCTTTGGGTAGGTATTTACCTGTAACCAAAATAACAAAAATGTAGTTCTTCATTCCGTAGGCATCTGCACCAAGCTTTTGTGCAAGGTTTGCATCATAAAGACCCTTGTTTTCCTGGGCAAAGGCTCCGGTAAATAAAAGCAATAATGTAAAGGTGAATAGTGTTTTCATAGGTTTGGTTTTTATTCGTCGTAAAAATCAATGAGTGAGGCAGCATATTCATGTGTCCAACCATCTGCTATGTCATCAAAAACATCGTCGGGTATATTGGTATGACGCACCTCTAATGAAGTACCTTGGTTATGCTCATGCAATTTAAGGGTAACAATGCTTGGCGACTCTGTTTCTTCTTCTCCAAAAAACCATTGTTGCACAATTTTTTTATTGGGTTCAAACTCTAAATTTTTACCTACAATACTTCCATCCCACAGAGTAAATTCAGTATTAGGTTCAGCCACAAAAGTAGCCTGATCACTGGTCCAAAGCATGATGGTAGCCTCAATGGTGAGTGCCAAATAAACATCCTCTGGAGGCGCAGGAATGATATAGTACTTTTTAAAATCTTTCACGGAGGAAAGATAATCTTTCCTTTTAAATTATTTAAGCAAGGACAATCCTTCTATCGCAGAGCTATCATCGGGTTTATTGTTAAGCACATGTTCAAATATTTTTTTCGATTCTGCTTTATTCCCCAAATAAAATTGGCTCCAACCCAATAACAATAAGGCTTCTCTATCAAAAGGATATAACTGAACTACCTCCATTAAGTACTTTTTAGCTGTGGTATAATCTTTTCTATAAAAAAAGATAGAACCCAAATAGTAGTTTGCCTTTGAATTTTTAGGGTCGAGTTTTAAGATATCTTTATATGCTTGTTCCACAGCTACCCAATTTTCTTGAGCACTAAGCGGATAAATTAATCCCCACAAAGGCTCGGTAGCCATAGGTTTTAATGTCATTGCCTTCTGATAAAATGAAATAGACTCTTTATGACTTTTATTGGCATAATGTAGCCAGCCCAATCGCAAATTTACTTCATACACATTGGCATTTGAAGTGGCGTTTAATACAGAAATAGCTTCGGTATAATTTGCATTTTTTTCTGCTGCGTAACTTTTGGCAAAAACTTCACTCAAGTTTTGCGCGTTGGCTTGCATGCTTCCTAGTAGCAGCAGTGCCGTCATTATTTTTCTTAAAGTTGACATTTGAATGTGATAAAAAATAAGTGATTAATATAATTGATATTTTTGGTAACAATGTTACCAAAACCTTCCTCTAAAAAATAAGAAGAGCTTCTTTCTTGGTATCTGTAACCCGGAGTAAGCGCGTATTTACCTTTAAAAAGGTGCAAATCAACTCCAAGAGAATAGGTAATTGGATCAAAAGTATTTAAAGTTAAGAAGCCCATATGGCCCATGTAATTGTCTAAACTTCCTCCCATATAACTTAATTCTGCCGACATAAATGGAAGAAAGGTATACCCTACTTTCTGTTGATAAGCAATAGAACTTGTGCCATCAGTATGGTTCAAAGAAATGCTGCTGTATGAAAACAATTTATCTTTTGCCAAAGGATAATAGGTTAATCCCATCTCCAATTGATACCTTGGTAAGAAATCAAAATTACCATAATTCAAAAACACAACAGGTTCAATAAACTTCATGCGTTTACTTGCATACAAACTCATTGAAATAGCATGGGTAATTTCACTTGTATCCTTAACCAGAGAATTGGGTGTTGGCGGATTTATATCACTTGCAACATATGGATGTGTATAATTTTGTCTGTAAAACCCCATACCTAAACCTGTTGCCCAGCCCCTACTCCATAATTTACTAAATCCTACATTGGCTTGCATATTCAGCGAGCTATAGGTTTGGTTCACATTTTTTTGAAAGAACTGTAGGATAGAAAGTTGATTGGTTTGAAACACATTTGTTCCAAAATGCAATTTGGTATCTGGTGAAAGCAATACTTCATTGTATAGCCTCAAGTAATCCATGCTAGAGAAAAGATTGGCTTCACCCACATTGCCATTTGGCGCTAATTTTTGTCCATCATAAGCATCAGTTTGGCTGGTTTGAAGGCTTCCAGCTTCTACCTCAACCAAGTGAATACCTTTCATCTTTGGTTTATAATCTGGATTAATTTGAGGGTAATGAATCAATAGCATATTTGCTCTTTGGTATTGCCCAGTATACAAAAAACACCGGTAGGCATATTTTAATATTTCTAGGTCTGATGGGTTCATTTCAATAGCTCTTTCAAAATGAATGCTTGCAGCTTCATAATTGCTTTTTCTATAATGAGCCAGCCCTAATCTCACTCGTAAGTCATAAAAATCTATGTGCGCTTTCAAGGCATCATCACCTAATTTGATCAATTCCTTGTATTGAAACAAATTGAAATATTCTTCGCTTTGAACAGCCACAGAAGTATAGGTAAGTTTATTGGTTTGTGCCATTACAAATCCCGAAAGGGAAAATAAGTAAAGGAAAAGAAAGAGTCTTACTGAATGCATACCCAAGTCTCCTTTCTGCTCCCATTTATCCAAATAAGCTCCTGAATCCCCTTTTCGCCTAAGGTTATTTGATAGGTATATTTCTTCATTTTTACTCCCATAAAACTCGCCTCAATGTGTGATTCAAGCTGCATGGTACCAGATGCCAAAATTGAATTTACCTCCTTCACTTTTGCATAAAAATGAGCTTTGGTAAACAAATAAAATGGGGCTAATATGTCCTGAACCCAAATAAGAACTGGATAATTAAAATGAATAAGTGGTACTTGATCTTCCATCTCAATTTCTGGGTAAACCCCCATTAATACCGCATAACAACTCAAGTAAAAATGAAACAAATCACTGCCTCTACTACCTTCAAAATCTGTGAAGTAAAACCTATTGCCATCATTAATAAAATAGGCATAACTCTTACTCTTTTTATCATAAAAAAAACTCCTATTCCAAGCATCTGTGGCCACTTCCCACTCTATTAATTCATTGCTTGAATCTTTATGGAAACGCAAAGTTTTTCCGGGAATAAAGTGAAAACTATCTGTTAAGAGTGGATAGGTTTCAATATTACTTATGTGGGTATTCTCTTCTGGTATGGCATGTAATTTAAGGGAGCTTACCTTTCCATTTCTTTTTTCTATGAAACAAGAAATAGGATAAGCACTTGTTTTAGCACCAATTTGGGGGGAATGTTGAACTTGAAAATGCACATGTGGTTCGGGTGAACGTCCGCTGCTACCGCATGTTGCAAGAATGGTTCCCTTGGTTACAAAATCACCAACTGCCACTTTAAAAGAGTCTTTTTTGATATGACTCAATTGTGTATACAAGCCATCGAGGTGATTTAAAATGAGCGTATTTCCCCAGTTTTTATCTGTATCCACCTCTCCTATCACATTATCTTCTGTATGATTGGTTATCTCATAAACATAACCATCTGCTGGGGCTAAAATAGGTTTGTTGTAACAATAATAATCACCCACCAATATACCAGGCTCACGGTAGGTTTTGTCATTTTCATCCACTATAACAAAATCTAGGGCCTTACTCCAATCACCTAAATGGGTAATTTTACCATCGTACCCTTGACTTACAAACCAATCGCCCCAAAAAGGTAAGGCTATGTTTTTGTGATGGCTTTCCTTGAACCTACTTAAGGCTGATAAATATTTATACACTGTTTTTTCAGCGGAATAATATTGGATGGTAACCAAGTGCAAAAACTGATGTAACCAACGCTGATGTAGGGCATATAAAAAAACAACGGTGAGCAGGCTAAATGCCAAGGTGAAGGTTTTTAGGTTCAATCCGCTAAACAGTTTATCACATGCTATTTGCATAAGCATTAAAACCGGGATGAGTAATATGCTTATACCATATGAGTACTTATTAGGAATTAAATAAAAACCACCAATTGCAATGGCAAAAAAGATATAGTTTGAACCAACCAAATTATTGGATAACTCTAACACATTGGCGCCAAAAAAGTGGTACGACCAAAAGGCCACACAAAAGCCCATGAATGCTAATGAAAAGGCAATTCTTGAAAACAAAAACAACCCCAATGAAATAAGCATTCCACCGAGGATTGAATCCTGAAAAAAGGTTGCCGAAAGGGTTCGAAAAAATGTTCGCAACAGGCTAGGTAATTCCAAATTATCTGCTGAATGAACCCACAGAGACAACAATTTGGCTGGACCAGGCATTTGAACCATATTAGGTAAAAAATGGTTCGCATATGCAAGGTGGCTTAGTTCCTTTCCTGCGAGTGTTATCATCCAAAAACAAATCAAAAAAGGAAAGCTTAAAAACGGCAATCCAATTTTAGCAAAGGTTCCAGAAAACACTGCAATTAACACCAAGAGGGTAAAGCAAGCAATTACAAACAGTACCCAAAATGCAGCATTTGGTTCAAAGGTGTACCCCAGTGCTAAACCAAATAACAAGGCATTAAAACCAAATATTCCTTCACGAATATCTTGTTGTTTGAATCCAAATATATAAGCCAAACCGTTGGTTAGTGTTACAGCCAACAAACCACATAAACCAATAAATGGACTAAAAAAGGTAACCAAAAGAATGATAGCAGCAAAGAATTTATTGAGTGAAAAAAAGATCTGACTATAGCTGTGCATAGTTGCCTCAAACCAATAGCTTATCTTATATTCTGTTTTCATTCTTTGTTATTCAGCGCGCATCTTACAATTTTTTTGCGCATCAATCAACTATAAATTCACCTGCTTTAAGTGAGCTGGCATCTCTTCATATCTCAACATGGTTTCTAATGACTCCTTGTTTCTAATGAGATGTACTTCCTGTTTGGTGTCTATCATCACCACATTAGGGCGCATTTGAATGAACTGCATCCATTGGGTCATGTTGTACGCTCCTACTTTATGCACCACCACTTGGTCTCCTTTACTTAAGAGAGGTAAGTTCACACTTTCTCTGATACAATCAATATTCATACATAATGGTCCGTACACCACCATGTCTTCTGTATGATGTGAAAAATCTTGGGCAGGCGAAATTTTGTGGTTATACCAAAATGCTGTAAACAATAGGTTCACCCCAAAATCCATGATAGTTGCTCTTCTTCCGTCGCTCAATCTTTTTGTAGCTATTACCGAACCTAATAAATATCCTGCATCGTCAATTAAGGCACGGCCAGTTTCTAAGAATAGTGTAGGTAAATCGGCAGATTTGAACCCAAAATTTAGAATGGTTGAAGCAATAGCCTCTGCATAATCTTCCATACTAGGAATAATGTCTGAACCTTGCAGGTAACTTCCTTTTAAGGTATTGGCCGAAGCGAAGCCACCACCTAAGTCGAGGTATTGAATGGTTTTGTTAAACTTAGCCTTAACGTTAATGGCTAAATCGCATAACTTATAAGCAGCAGTTGCATATGCACCAGCACTTAACATGTAAGTTCCAATATGACAATGCAAGCCGTTTAACTCCAATTCTGGATGACTCATTATTTTATTAATGGCATTCCAAGCCTGACCATTTTCATAATTAAAGCCGAACCTATCCCACATAGGATAAATACCAGTATCCATGTTTACTCTAATTGCTACTGAAGCTTTTAATTGTAGCTTTTGAACCACTTCAATTAATAAGTATAATTCATCAAAATGATCAATATGAATAAGCGATTTATTTTGAACTGCTAATGTTAAATCCTCTTCAGATTTATCAGGGCCATTAAATATAATTTTGTTTCCCGGAACCCCATTACCTAATGCCTTTTTGTATTCAAAAATTGAAACTACTTCTGCCCAAGATCCCTCTTGATGGAATACATTGCAAACAGCATTTAAATAATTCGTTTTATAGCTCCAAGCAAATTGCACCTTAGGGTAACGGGTTTTGAATGCTCTCAAGGCATTTTGGTAATTACGCCTAATTTGTTGCTCGCTAATAACAAACAAAGGTGACCCATATTTTGCTATTAAATCTTTCACCGCAACACCTTCTATATGGCTAACCGGAGCATATTCTGTTCTGGTGCCAAATTTATTCATCATGCCGGTATTTAACTTTTGAATAACCGGACGTTCATAACTCAATTTTGTCATAATTTTACCTATTTAATTCTATAATTCACCAAGTGTAGAAATCTTTTCAAACTCACTAATATCCACTATTTGATCAAAGCTATATCGAACAAATAATTTTCCATTTTGATAACTTGTAAAGGGCGTTACCTTCTCTCCTAAGGCCAATTTCACCAATGCCTCTGGATGGTTTTGACCGCAACCAACTGCTAAATAAACCCAAGCCGGAAAGCGTGGATTCATCTCTAATAAATAATAACTTCCTTCTTTGGTTTTAATGAATTCCAACTCACAACCACCTCTCCATTTTGAGTTCCCAATTACTCTATTGGCAATTGTTAAGAGTTCTTCATCTAATAAGGATATTCCGGCCCACGCTTTACCTTTATCAGTAATGTACAATTTGCGCATAGGAACAGCCCCAATACAATTTCCATTGCCATCGCCAATAGCGGTAATGTTTACTTCATTACCAGAAACAAACTCCTGAAGGATAATGGGAAGTCCCCATTTATTAGATATTTTATGGAAGTAGTTATTCGCTTGTTCAGGGGTGGCGGCTATGCTTGCATCATAATATTTACCTTTCACCACCAATGGATAACCCAATTCATTCCCAATGGAATGTATTTCGTTTGGTGAATAAATCATTTTAGATTTAGGCACTTTCACCCCATTTTTCTCACCAAACTCATATAATACAGATTTGTGTCGAGATTCAAAGGTTTCTAAATCTGGCATAAAGGTGGCAATACCCAACTCTGCCTTTAATCTATTTCCAAGCTTTATAAAACTATGCAATTCCGCATCAAAGTTTGGAATGATTACTTGAATATTTTCTTTAGAATGTATGTATTCTAACCTCGACATGAGGCTATCCATACCAGAAGATGGTAAGGGTATGCTATATGATTTATCAACTAAATCATGCATATACAAACCTGGCTCTAAGGTTTCATAGGAAAGGCCAATAATACGAACTTCAAATTCGGCACTTTCCTTTAAAGCCCTAATTACCGGTATGCCCGGACCTGGACTGTCAATATTATTAAGCCCAGTAACAGCAACTGTTATTTTGCGCTTACTCATGCTCATTGATTAATTGATAGGACAACAACATTTGGAAAAAGTCATTCAGGTCTTTTTCAATGGTTGAATCATCTGCCGCATATTTTTCTGCAATGGCTTTCACAATCTCTTTTTTCTCCTTTTGGTCTTTCATCATTCTAATTACCTCCTGCCCCAATGGATTGGTTGAAAAAGAATCGCCGCTAACTGGATTAAAAATAAATCCGTTCTCGCTTACTGCAATGTTTTTGTTGAGTTTCATTTAAATTCAATTTATTGAGTGAAAGAAAGGTTGGTTATTAAAAAAGATACGTACCCTTCATAGCATGGATATAAAAGTAAGGTTAAGGTTTAATTACAAAAGATGATTTATATCCAATTCTTAGAAGATTTATTTTAACCCTCAAGAAACTAGGAATTTAGAATTGTCTTTAATTGGTAAAATGAAGATATTTGGTTTCATTTGCGCCATATATGAGTTTAAAGAATAGCATTCAAACAAAGGCAACTGCCCTATATGATCAATTGGTTGATATTAGACGAACCATTCACAGCAACCCCGAGTTGTCCTTTCAAGAATATGAAACAGTTGCCTATGTAAAAAGTCAATTAGAATTATTAGGTATTACCCAAATTAAACCTATGGCCAATACAGGTTTGGAGGTACTCATTGAAGGTAAAAACCCTACTAAAAAAGTTGTAGCTCTTAGGGCAGATATGGATGCTTTACCAATTGTAGAGGCAAATGAAGTAAGTTATAAATCTAAAAACCATGGTGTAATGCATGCCTGCGGGCATGATGTACATACCACCTGTTTATTGGGTGTGGCAAGTATTCTGCAAAGTTTAAAAGGTGAATTTGAAGGAAGTTTTAAATTAATTTTTCAACCAGGTGAAGAGAAAATACCTGGTGGAGCTTCTATGATGATACAAGAAGGGATTTTAGAAAATCCAAAAGTGAATAGCATCCTTGGTCAACATGTTATGCCGCTTATTCCTGTTGGAAAAGTTGGATTTAGAAGCGGATTATATATGGCAAGTACAGATGAAATTTATGTAACCATTAAAGGAAAAGGTGGACACGGAGCCATGCCTCATTTATGTATAGATCCTGTAACTATAACAGCTCAAATGATCACGGCCTTGCAGCAATTGGTAAGCAGACAAGCTAACCCAATTTTACCAACGGTACTAAGTTTTGGAAAAGTGATTGCCAACGGAGCAACAAACGTAATTCCAAATGAAGTTTATCTTGAAGGAACATTTAGGACCTTAGATGAATCTTGGAGACAAAAGGCGCATGAATTAATGGTTCAAACCGCACAAAACATTGCGGCTGCATATGGCGGAACAGTTGATTTTGAAATTAGAAAGGGATATCCATTCCTTATGAACGACCCTCATGTAACAGCACGTGCCAAGAAAGCTGCCATTGACTTTTTAGGAGAAGAGAATGTACTTGATTTGGATATTTGGATGGCCGCTGAAGACTTTGCTTATTATTCTCAAGTTGCTCCAGCATGTTTTTATAGATTAGGAACTAGAAATGAAGAAAGAGGAATTGTTTCTAGTGTGCATACGCCCACTTTTGATATTGATGAAAAGGCATTGAGTTTGGGTGTAGGATTAATGACTTATCTTGCTTTGGAAGAGCTAAAATCTGCCTAACATTTTTTCAGGAAAACCCGATTGAATAAGGCCTTGCGCCTTGTTTGATTATTTTATGTTTGCGTCATTTGTGGGACAAATATTTAGTCTATGTTTACCCACATTTACCCTCGCTTTTTGTCTTGGAATTGGACAAAAGCAAAACAATTTTTCTTAATTTATATAACATGCTTTTATGGTCAATCCCATTTAAGCGCTCAAGTTTACCAACAACAATTTGGAAGCACCTCAATTACCAGCAAACCTTATGTTGGTCCGCCAGGCATTGCCAATTCTGTTATAAGCAATTCATCTTGGACAACTTCTGCCGCCGCTTTTGGAGGTTTGTCGGGTAGTTCAGGTGCTGGTTTATCCTTAAGCAATTCTTCAGGAACTCCCAGTTTTACATTAACTTTTTCCATACAAACGGGTTTTCAATTAACATTAAATTCCTTTGATTTTTGGCGCATTAGGAGTAGCACTGGTGCACAAAATTGGGCCATAAGTATCAATGGAGTAAGCGCTGCTACTGGCTCACTTGCTACAACGGGTGCCAATACAGGAAATAGCAGTTTTTTAGCAGGCAATAACCAGTTAAGTGGCACTGTAACCATGGTTATAACCTTTTCAGGTGCCAGTGGAAGTGGCACCTGTAGAATTGATGACTTCACTCTTTATGGTTCGGTTCAAACCGTTTCTACCAACTCGCAAACTGCAGATATAATAAGGCATAGCAGCTTTACTGAACCCAGTCTTATAAACTATTTATTGTATGCAGATACAAGTTCAATAACTCTAATAAACTCCCTTGAAGTGGCAAAATTTACACTTAGAGACTCTGGTCCTTCTGCTGATGCCGATGCAACTTCCTGTGAATTGAACCAAATTACTTTTCAAACCACAGCCAATATTTTTAAAAAAGTGGCATTATATTTAGGTGGAACCAAACTGGCCGAAAGCACAAGCAATGATACATTGATTCAATTTTTAAGCTTAACAAGCTTAATTGCACCGGATAACGGAACCATTGATTTTAGCCTAAGAGTTACTTTTTTACAAACCCAAATAGATCGGAGGCAGTTTTCATTTAAGGTTGTATCTGCAAACTCTGCAGGATCAGGATTTGCCACAAGCAATGCTGGGGCTGCACAAAGTTCAACGGCAAGTAATTTGAACACCATTCAGGTAAATGCCAGTAAATTGATTTTTACGCAACAACCCACGCAAGTAAATACAAATGAGAATATTTCACCTGCCATTAGCGTGGCAGTAGTTGATACTTTTGGTAATAAAGACATTGATTTCTTGAGTTCATTAACATTAAGCAGTACTGGCACATTAAATGTTGGTTCAACATTAACCATAAATCCTTCTGAGGGTATGGGTATTTTTCCAAGCATTTCATTTAGCACAGCCGCCACAGCAAAGGTAGTTCAAGTAAATGCAAGTGGTTTGCAAGGCACTGGTAATAGCAATTCATTTGACATTGTTTCTTATTTGCCTCGAGGTTCTATTGCCTTTGTACACTATCAGGCAGATGCCCCCGATGCCTTTACTATTGTAGTTTTAAAGGACATCATAGGTTCACAACAAATTGTCTTTACAGATAATGCTTGGACAAGCACAAATGGACCTTTGGCCACCAATGAAAGCAGCATTGTTTGGACAACCCCAACGAATGGAATCATGGAAGGAACTACCATTACATTCACTGCAAGCGTTGGAAGCAGCACGCTAATTAGTCCTACTGGAAACGGCACATGCACAGGTTCCATCAATGGGTTATCTGCTTCTGGCGATCAGGTTTTGATTTATCAAGGCAGCAATACCATCCCATATTTTATTGCTGCAATGAACTTTGGCAGCAATGGAAATTGGCTCCAGAGTGGAACTACCAACACCAATACCTCTTATTTGCCTTCAGGTTTGGTAAACCAAGTAAGCGCTATTTCTATGCAAGGCACTCAAGAAAATGGTTACTATTCTAAAATGCAACAAGGACCAGAAAACATGTTGGCCTCTTTCCTCAATAACAGCTTGAATTGGTTTCAGCACACAGACTTAAGCCTTTTAAGCATCCCAAGTTTTGGCTTCAATCTTCAAGGAAAAAAGCTCTCATTAAGTGCTCATTCTTTTGTTAGCAATCTTTATTTTAATGAAAATGACACCTTACATATTGGTTCGAACCAACTTACTATAAGTGGTGCTTTGAGTGGCTTAGGATCTTTTTCTCTTACAGATTCTTCTGAAGTGATTATTAATGGAATTACAAATAACTTCAGGTGTTTAAAAGGAGCTAATACCTTAAAAAACTTAACAATTTCAGCTAATGGCTCCTTAACGTTGGCAGATACCCTTCAGGTTGGTGCTAACGGACAATTGGTGTTAGGCAACAATGCGCAATTGGAAACAGGTGGTTTTTTAGTGCTTGGCTCAAACGAGTTGGGTAGCGCGAGAATTGCACCTTTGCCTGCAAGTGCCAGTATAATTGGTAAAGTAACCATAGAGCGGTTTGTAAAAGGTGGACTTGGTAAGAGAAAATACAGGTACCTTTCTGTACCACTTATTAACTCCGCAAACTTTGCCAATGGTTGGCAAAAACAAATTCATATTACTGGGAGTGGAGCGGGCGGTATACAATGCAGCGTTGGAAATGCAGGATTGGTTAATTCAAAAGGGTTCGACCTAAGCGCCACCAATTTACCTAGTGTATTTACTTTTGAGGAATCTTTAGCCATTCCTTCTGCCAGTATTGGTGGAAGTAGTGTTTTCACCAATGCCTGGAAAAGTATTCTAAGCACTACAGATACTATGGTTTGCGGCAAAGGATATAATGTTTTTGTTAGAGGAAATAGAAACCAAGGGTGCTCCCTTTTAACACAGCCAAATACGATACCAGATGATGTTATACTTAAAGCAACCGGCTTTGTAAAAACAGGAGATTTCACCTTTTCCCTTAGTTATAACCCCAGCAATGGCGATGGTTGGAATTTGCTAGGAAATCCTTATCCATCAGAAATTGACTGGGATGCTGCAACTGGTTGGACAAAATCTATGGTAGGAAATACCATTTATGTATACAATCCTTCCCAACAAAATTTTGCTGCATACAATAGCAGTTCTGGAGGAGTAAATGGAGGTGCTAGATACATCCCATCTGGGACAGCCTTTTTTGTAAAGGCTACTGGAACCAATGCCCAAGGATTGAACTTAAGTTGTACCGAAATGGTTAAATCAACTCATGGTTTCTCTCCTTTATTGAAACAAAACAAACTTCAAAAAATTGCCATTTCTTTAATGGACAATCTGGGTGCAACAGATGAAACCATCCTAAGCTTCTCGCCTGAAGCTAATGATGAATTTGACAATGCGACAGATATCTTAAAATGGAAAAATCCGGGTAATTTAAATGTTTATAGTCTTACACCAAATGGCATATCATGTGCCTTAAATCAAAGAAAGCAAATCACAGAATCTGAAGAAAAGAATATTCCTTTAGCCATATTTACCTCCGACACCGGATGGTTTCAAATGAACCTGCAATCATTTGGACTACCCTATTTTTATGAAGTGTATATTTTAGATAATTATTTATCAAAGGAATACTTGGTAACAGACCTTCATCAATCCATTTCTTTTCAGGTAAATGTAGATAGTAACAGTTTCGGTTTGAACCGATTTTCAATCAAAATTGCAAATAAAAGGCCGCATTCCTCAGGATTTGGAAGCACCACTACTCCACAAGAAAGGTTCATGGTTTATCCTAATCCTTTTCAAAACATACTTGATTGGAATGGAACCCAAGAGGCAAGCATCGATTTGATGGAAATAGGTGGAAAGATTTTGCTACACAAAGAGGTTTTACCCACGGGGGAAATCAACCTTGGTGAGTTTAAAGATGGCGTTTATTTGTTGAGAGTACAATTTAATTCGGGCCAAACAAAATTTATAAAGCTTCTTAAATCAGAAAGGAGTGCATCATGGTAACATCTCAAAAAGGCAATCTTTTATTTCAATGGCGCAGGTTTTTCATAGGAATAATATTTATCATTTCATTTTGCTATTCAACACAAGGAAGGGATTGGTCAAAAGACAAATGGAAAGAAAAAGAGTCGAATAAACTCATTTACGAAACGCATACTTTCATCCAACACAATCCAGAAAAAGAAAGTGAAAATGAATCTGAATGGCAAGGTTTACCTGCAGAAATAAATTTAACTGATGGAAATGAAATGGATGCGCCTGCAAACCCCGACGATCCGGATGCTCCGATAGATAGGCAAATTATTTTATTAGTGTTTGCAGGATTATTTCTAGGCTTTAAACTGAAATACAAGCGATTACAGAATTCATAGTAAAACATCGGTTCGAGCAAAAAAAAAGATTTAAACCCCTGAAAATTCCTGAAATTCTGCTTGTTGTTCTATTTATTAAACTTATATTTGCAGGCTTTTTTAAGCGAAAGGAGAATTTTTAATTGTCACAAAACATTAACCACACAAACGCAACTCCAGATTCAGATTTCGACTGGAGTATGGACAAAGCCGGATTTGGCGGCTACTCGAAAGAGGAACACCAAACGTTAGCCTCTCTTTATGAAAACACCTTGAACGCCTTCAATGAAAAGGAAATTGTTAAAGGTACCGTAGTAGGATTTACCGAAAAGGAAGTAGTATTAAACATTGGATTCAAATCTGATGGTCTTATTGCACGCACAGAATTCCGCGACATGCCGGATTTGAAGGTAGGCGATGAGGTTGAAGTATTACTAGAAACCAAAGAAGATCCCAACGGACAGCTCATTCTTAGCCGCAAGAAAGCGGTTAGCGAACGTGCATGGGAAAACATCCTGCAGGCTCAGGAAAATGATGTAGTTGTAAATGGCTACGTGAAAACCCGCACCAAAGGCGGATTGGTTGTTGAAGTATTTGGTATTGACACTTTCTTACCAGGTTCACAAATCGACACCAAACCTATTAAGGATTATGATGTGTATGTTGGCCAAACCATGCCGTTTAAGGTGGTTAAGGTAAATCATGCCTTCAAAAATGTGGTAATTTCACACAAAGTATTGATTGAAGAGGATATCGAAAAACAAAAATCTGACATCTTATCTAAATTAGAAAAAGGACAAGTATTAGAAGGTACTGTGAAAAACATGACTTCTTTTGGTGTGTTCATCGATTTAGGTGGTGTTGACGGTTTGTTGCATATCACAGATATTTCATGGGGACGTATCAACCATCCAGAAGAAGTACTACAAATGGATCAAAAGATCAATGTGGTTGTACTTGATTTTGATGATGAGAAAAAACGTATCTCTCTTGGCTTAAAACAATTAGGCGCACATCCTTGGGATTCTTTAGCTGAAAACTTAATTGTTGGTGCTAAAGTAACCGGTAAAATCGTGAACATCGCTGATTACGGCGCGTTCTTAGAAATTGCTCCAGGTGTTGAAGGTCTAATTCACGTAAGCGAAATGAGCTGGAGTCAGCACCTACGTAGCCCTCAAGATTTCTTGAAAATGGGTGACGAAATGGAAGCTGTTATCTTAACATTAGACAAAGACGAACGTAAAATGTCTTTAGGTGTTAAACAATTGAAAGCTGATCCTTGGGTTGCTATCCAAGACAGATACCCAGTTGGTTCACGTCATAAAGGTGTTGTGCGTAACATGACCAACTATGGTTTATTCGTTGAACTTGAAGAAGGTGTTGATGGATTGGTTCACGTTTCAGATTTGAGCTGGACTAAGAAAATCAAACATCCAAATGAGTTTGTAAAAGTAAACCAAGAATTAGATGTATTGGTATTAGAAGTTGACTTAGAAAATCGTCGTTTGAGCTTAGGCCACAAACAATTAGACGAAAATCCTTGGGATGCTTTTGAAACCTTATTCTCTGTTGGTTCTGAACACGAAGGTACTATCCTTAAAATCGAAGATAAGAGTGCTATCGTTGCTCTTCCATACGGTGTTGAGGGTTATGCTCCAGTGAAGCAGTTAGTAAAAGAAGATAAGAAAACCGCTAAAGAAGACGAGGTTCTTACTTTCAAAGTAACTGAGTTCAACAAAGAAAACCGTAGAATTGTGCTTTCACATACTGCATTGTGGAGAGAAGAAGAAGTGGTGAAGAAAGAAACAGAAGTGAAAACCAAAGAAGCAGAAAAAGAAAAAGTAGCTAAGGTTGCTAAGAAAATCAACGACTCAAATGAGAAATCTACATTTGCTGATGTTGGTGGTTTGGCAGAATTAAAAGCTAAATTAGAAGGTAAATAATACCTGATAATCCAATAAAAAATCCTCCTTTACGCAAGTGAAGGAGGATTTTTTTTGTCAGTTAATTCAGGCCTTCCATCGATTGAATGCGTAGTTTCGTCGACAATCCAATTCACCTTTAATTATTATTGCCAACCTTTGTTTCCATAAATTAATTAGCTATGCAAGGAAATGGCCCCTTCTTCCCTATTCTTCTCATTTTCGTTTTAATCTTTGTGATGAATTGGTATTCGTTTCAGGGATTAAAAGTATTGTTCGATTCCATTGAACATAACTTTTTAAGGAAACTACTTAAAACTCTTTATTGGACTATTCCCTATCTAAGTTTATTTCTAACCGTTTATGGCCTTGCCAATATGAGCAAAAACAATGGCTTAGGTTATTGGGGTGCCATTGGTTTTAATAGCCTTATTACTTTGTTTTTTGTTCAGTTAACTATCATTATAGTAGTGTTTGGCGGTGATGTATATAGAGGCTTGGTGGGCGTGGTTAATTATGTTCAAAGCATTGGAAAACCTACCCCTGAAGGTCATGCCTATATTCCTGAACGCAGAAAATTTATTGCCCAACTTGCCTTATTAGTTGCTGCCGTACCTTTTGCATCTTTTGTTTATGGCATTGTTAAAGGTAAATACAATTACAAACTCCATAAGCATATTTTAACATTTAAAGACCTTCCTGAGGCCTTTGATGGCTTTACCATTACACAGATATCAGATGTTCATGCAGGCAGCTTAAACGACCACGAAGCGGTTGCTTTAGGAATAGACCTCATCAATGAACAGAAGTCGGACCTATTTCTATTCACCGGTGATTTGGTGAACAACAATGCGGAAGAATTTGAACCTTGGATAAACGCATTTAGAAAAATTAAAGCGCCATACGGACAGTTTTCTGTTTTAGGTAACCATGATTATGGCGATTACAGAGATTGGCCTAGCAAGGAAGCAAAAATCAATAATCATCTTGGTATTATTAAACACCATGAAAATGCTGGGTTCAAATTATTGCGCGATGAACATGTTAAAATTGAAAAAGATGGTCAGGCCATCTCTTTAATTGGCGTGCAGAATTGGGGCCATGGTTTTATAAAAATGGGCGATTTAAACCGCGCCTTGGAAGGTGTTAACAAAAACGATTTCAAAATTTTAATGTCGCATGATCCAACCCATTTTGAGCATGTGGTAAAAACCCATGATACACATATTCATCTTACATTAGCTGGCCACACGCATGGCATGCAAATGGGCGTTGAATTTCCTTGGTTAAAATGGAGTCCTATAAAATATCGCTACCCTAAATGGGCTGGCTTGTATCAGGAAAACGATCGATTTCTGCATATCAACAGAGGTTTTGGATTTTTAGGATTTGGAGGAAGGGTTGGCATTTGGCCAGAAGTAACCCTTATTGAGTTGAGAAAAGGTTAAAAAGTTGGTTCGAACCGAACCCAAAGCCAAACAAACAAAGGAAATACATCTTTTTATTATTTATTTAAATCCAAAAAGACCGATAGTTGTTCCTTCTTTAAAAAGCAATAAATTGCACTAAAAATTAAGCAAATGAACTATTGGTTGGTTAAATCAGAACCCTTTAAATATAGCTGGGATCAATTTGTAGCAGAAGGAAAAACCATGTGGGATGGTGTGCGTAATTACCAAGCAAGAAACAACCTCCGCAACATGAAAAAAGGTGATTTGGTGTTATGGTATCATAGCAATGAAGGACTCGAGGTTGTTGGAATTGCCAAGGTAGTAAAGGAGCATTACCAAGACCCAACAACAGATAATGCCAATTGGGTGGTTGTTGACCTCAAACCATTTAAAAAACTAAAAAAGCCGGTAACACTTGAAACAATTAAGGCCGATCCAAGGCTTCAAAATATAGGCTTGGTGCGACAAGGAAGGTTATCGGTTCAGGCACTAGAAGCTGTTGAATTTGATGCCATTTTAGATTTGTCAGCCGGGAAGTAAAGAATATGAATTCCAAAATTCAAAACTTTTCTGCATCTTTGAATCGCAAATTAACTCATCCTTCCTGCTCAATTTACGCATGAAATCAAGAATAATCCTTGAAAAAAAACAACTTGAAATTACCCTTAACAGGTTATGTTATGAGTTAATTGAACGTTTGGGTGACTTTAGCAATACCGCGCTAATTGGTATGCAGCCCAGGGGAATATTTCTTAGCAGGCGAATTAAAGATAACCTCATTCAAATTTTAGGCAAACAACCTTTTGAATATGGAGAATTAGACATCTCTTTCTACCGAGATGATTTTAGAAGAGGTCACGACCAAATTGTACCTTCTGAATTAAAAATTGATTTCAATATTCAAGACAAAAAGATAGTTCTCATAGACGATGTTTTATACACAGGTAGAAGCATACGTTCTGCCTTAGATGCCCTTACAGATTTTGGCAGGCCCGGTAAGGTTGAATTATTGGTTTTAATAGATAGAGTTTATAGCAGAGATTTACCCATACAACCAGATTA
>CAILJQ010000096.1 GCA_903834625.1 uncultured Bacteroidota bacterium | reverse complement strand
GATTAAAAGGAATTCTGGAATACACCGAAGACCCGATTGTGAGTGTGGATGTGATTGGAAATACCCATTCGGCTATCTTTGATGTATTCGGGTCCCTGCAAGAAAATTTACAATATACCCTAGTTCATTGCGATGCTTCATGGAATCCTAGCTCAATGAATCAGAATGAGTATATCACTGGAATGAGTTTCGACAATATCTCAGATTATAAGTTTAGCACCAACACGTATGTTAAATATGTGCACTACAATATTTATTTACCCAATGAAAACATGAAGCCACGTTTTGCAGGTAATTATATTGTAAAGGTATTCCGCAATTTTGACGAAAATGATTTGTTGTTTACTCGTAGAATGATGGTTTTAAATAATTCAACCACCATTGAAGGGATTGCCAAACCTGCGTCTTTAGCAGAATATAGATATACAAAGCAAGAAATCACTTTCAACGTAGGCATCAACCCCAGCCAAATTGTAAACCCAATGGGAGATGTTAAAGTGGTCCTTATGCAAAACTCTCGGTGGGACAATGCCATAACGGATTTGAAACCTCAATTCATGAGCAATAACAAATTGGAATACAATTACCTCGACAAATCCCTGTTTAATGGAGGGAATGAGTTTAGGTTTTTTGACATCAGGCAATTGAGAACCTTTTCTACAAATGTTCGAAGCAAACGAACAGATACAGTGGTGCATGTGATGTTAAATGTAGAAGAAAGTAGAGGGGCTTTACAATACCTAACCTACTTGGATTATAATGGCAAAAGGATTATCCAAAATAAGGAAGGGATCAACTCTGATTTGGATGGAGATTATGCTTATGTGAACTTTTATTTCTCGGGTGCCATGGGTGTACCACCAGGTGCTGAAGTATACGTATTTGGAGAATTTACAGATTGGCGCCTATTGCCTCAGTACAAAATGTATTACAATAAAAGCCGACAACGATATGATTTAGAAGTTCCCTTGAAACAGGGAAGGTATGAATACTGTTATGCCATAAAGAATGAAAATGGTTTGGCAGACGAAACCTTATTAGAGGGAAATCATTTCCTTACAGAAAATGAATACCTCATATTGGTATATACCAAAAACCTCCAATTTCATTATGATGAGTTGGTTGGAGCAAGGTTAATTAGCACCCAAACTCCTTAATTGGCTGAACCAAATGGTTGTTTCGCCCATTGAAACACGGCTAATTTGTTGGACCAAAATTCGAATAGTTTTATGTATTTTTGCTCAGCAAAATGAATACAGTTACAAATATTGACTTCGACAAATACGAGGCGGTGATTGGCCTTGAAGTGCATGCGCAATTACTTACAAACAGCAAAGCTTATTGTTCAGACCCTTATCAATATGGGGCTGAACCGAATACACAAATTAGTCCAATAAGCTTAGGACACCCTGGAACACTACCTAAACACAATAAAAAAGTAGTGACCAGTGCGATTAAAATGGGATTGGCTTGTAATTGCAAAATAGCAGACTATCAATACTATGCGCGTAAAAATTACTTTTATGCAGATTTACCCAAAGGGTATCAAATAACGCAGGATAAAACTCCTATCTGTACAGGTGGTTCCATTGAAATACGTTTAAAGGATGGTTCCATCAAAAATATTGGCTTAACCCGAATTCATATGGAGGAAGATGCAGGGAAAAGTATGCACGACCAAGATGTATACGATAGTTTAATTGACTTAAATCGTGCGGGAGTTCCTCTAATAGAAATAGTATCTGAACCAGAAATCAAAACAGGAGAAGAAGCCTATCAATACCTTACAGAAATAAGGAAATTGGTACGTTACCTCGATGTATGTGATGGGAACATGGAAGAAGGAAGTTTGCGTTGTGATGCCAATATCTCTGTAATGTTAAAAGGGTCTAAGACTTTTGGAACCAAGGTTGAGGTAAAAAACATGAACTCAATGCGCAATGTGCAAAGAGCCATTGATTTTGAAATCCACAGACAAATTACAGCCCTTGAGAATGGTGAAAAATTGTTTATGGAAACACGCAATTTTGATGCAATCAAAGGAACTACTTCCTCAATGAGAAGCAAAGAAGGCGCAAGTGATTACAGGTATTTTCCTGAACCAGATTTACCCCCTTTGAACATAACCAAAGATTTTATTGAGGGTGTGAGGGAGCAAATGCCGGAATTGCCAAAGGCTTTGTTTGAAAAGTTCACGCAGAAAATAGGCTTAAATGAATATGATGCCGCTGTGTTAACAGAAAATAAAGACATTGCTGAATATTTTGAGGGTATCTTAAAACATACAAGCAATGCAAAAGCCGCAGCAAATTGGCTCATGGTTAGCATCAAAGGATACTTAAACGAGCAAGCATTAACCATCCGTGATTTTGTATTACAACCCACAAAAATTGCTGAAATTATTGAGTTAATTGACTCTGGCAAAATTAGTAACAGCGCCGCTTCACAAAGGTTGTTTCCAGAAATGGTGAAAGAGCACCACAAATCTGCCTTACAGATTGCAGAAAGCTTAAATCTCTTGCAAGAGAGTGATAGCGGTGAATTACAAAAATGGATTGATGAAGCCTTGGCGAAATTTCCGGAAAAAGTAGCAGAGTACAAATCGGGAAAACAGAGCTTATTAGGCTTATTTATGGGTGAAGTAATGAAATTTAGCAAGGGTAAGGCCGACCCAAAAATTGCTACCCAAATGTTGAAGAAATCTTTAGAAAATTAACTGAATCTTATCTTAATTAATATATGAAAATTGTTCAACCATTTTTCGTTTTTGTATTTACACTAACCTTCTTTGCCGCTTGTTCTAACAAAGAAAATATTGATACCAGCGGTTTTACCATCCAAGGTAAAATAAGCAATGGAGGTGGAATTAAACAAGTAAGTATTCAAGAACTAACTGCTTCTGGATTAATCATGGTAGATACTGCGGTGCTGAACGCCAATGGTGAATTTACATTAAAAGGAAAGCTACCAGAAAAAACTTTTTGTTTAATTAGGTTCGAAAAAGGTGATGTGGTTTTATTGGTAGATACAAACGCCAATTTAAGTCTAAGCATAGATGCAAATGAAATCAAGAATTACAAAGTTCAAGGCTCAAAAGAAAATGATGAACTCAAGGAGCTTTATTTGTTAAATGACTCCTTTATGCGTTTGAGCACTCAAATAAACCAAAGGTTCGCCTCGTACAATGAAAACAACCTAACGCCAAAGGTTCAGGAAGAAATTAAAAATGCCTTCGACAGCCTTCAGAACTCACATAAAACTGCCATAAAAGCTTATGCAGGATCACTTACAAACTCGTTGGTGCCTTATTTTGCAACCACCTTTTTATTGCCCGAACCAGATGAAGCATTTTTAGAGGCCATAGACAATACCTTGTTCAATAAATTTCAGAATTCTAAATATGCCATATTCCTACACCAAAGATTGGAAGGCCTTAAGAAAACAGCTATAGGTGCATTGGCTCCAGATATTGTACTTAATGATCCCTTTGGAAAAAAGGTTTCATTATCTGGCCTTGTTGGTAAAATAGTTTTGGTTGATTTTTGGGCCAGTTGGTGCGGACCATGCAGGGAAGAAAACCCAAAAAATGTTGCCTTATATAATAAGTATAAATCTAAAGGTTTTGAAATTTTTGGGGTGAGTTTAGATGAAAACCGCGATGCATGGATTAATGCCATTAACAAGGACCAATTGTTATGGCAACATGGCTCAGATTTGCAAAAATGGAACTCCCCTATCGTTAACCAATTTTCTATTGAAGCCATTCCTTACACCATACTAGTTGACAAAGAAGGTAAGATATTGGCCAAAAAATTAAGAGGAAAAGAATTGGAGGCTAAACTCGTTGAAATCTTCGGCTTCTAAGGCATTTAACTTTTTATTAACCTTCGCGTAACAATACCATTACCTCAAACAAGGAAAATTACATAAAATTTCAAAGTATGGAAACCAACGGAAAAATCCTTGTAGTAGACGATGAAGCAGATATTTTAGAATTCGTCTCATATAATCTTAAAAAAGAAGGTTATGAAGTTTGGACGGCCATGAATGGACAAGAGGCCCTGCCTCTCGCAAAAAAAATCAAACCAGATTTGATTCTTTTAGATGTAATGATGCCAGTAATGGATGGATTGGAAACATGTAAAAGAATTAAAGCCGATTCTGATTTTGCCAAAACATATGTTGTATTCCTTACAGCTAGGGCTGAAGAATATTCAGAAATAGAAGGTTTTAATTCAGGTGCTGATGATTACATCGCAAAACCTATCAAACCAAAATTATTGATTTCGAGGCTTAACGCCATTTTACGAAGAAAAACAAAAGAGATAGTTTCACCTTCTATTAAAGTGAAGGATTTATTTATCGACCGTGAAACCTTTATGATTCACAGAGGAGAGCAAAAAATACAACTTGCTCGTAAAGAATTTGAATTACTCTTCTTATTGGCTTCTAAACCTGGTAAAGTATTTACACGTGATTATATTTTAGAAAAGGTTTGGGGAGAAGAAGTTTTGGTGGTAGATAGAACAATTGACGTACACATCAGAAAAATTAGAGAAAAATTAGGGGATGAATACATAGGCACCGTTAAAGGTGTTGGATATAAATTTGAAGTATGATCAGAAACCCCAAACCCATTGATCTAGCATTTCTGATTTCATTGCTATTGTCTTTGATTTTGGGAACCGTATCCTTTTTTATTGGAGAATGGGAATTCATTAACTCAGTAATCATTTTTACACTTTCCTTTGGATTATCTTTCTTTCTCTTCTTTTATACTTTGGAGTTTTTCATCTATCGCAAAATCAAACTCATTTATAAAACCATTCACAGCATGAAAACCCAAAAGTATGATGCTGTATTAGGAAATTTTGATTGGGATAAAGACCCTATTTCTGAAATGAACAAGGAGGTAATTAAATGGGCTAGAGACAATAAAATGGAAATCGATCAATTGAAAAAATTAGCCGATTTTAGAAAAGAATTTCTGGGCAATGTGTCTCATGAATTGAAGACCCCTATTTTTAATATTCAGGGCTACATTCACACCTTATTAGACGGCGCATTAAACGACCCTGAAGTAAACCATAGATTCTTAGAAAAAGCGGCCAAAAGTGCTGATAGGTTGAGTGACTTGGTTGCTGATTTACTTGCTATTTCTCAACTAGAAAGTGGCGAATTAACTATGGAGCCAGAAAGGTTTGATATAAACTCACTTGTAAAGGATGTTTATGAGCAAATGGGAAACAATAAAGTTCATTTGCTCATTAAAGAAGGTTGTAACGTTCCATTTTTCGTGTTGGCAGATAAATATCGGATTAGGCAAGTATTAGTAAATTTAATCTCAAATAGCATCAAATACGGCAAAGATGGCGGAACCACTACTGCTGCATTTTATGATATGGACGAAAATGTGCTCATAGAAATTGCTGATAATGGCTCTGGTATTGAGCAAGAACACCTAAGTAGAATTTTTGAACGCTTTTATAGAATCGATAAAAGTAGAAGTAGGGAATCACAAGAAGGTGGCACAGGCTTGGGACTTGCCATTGTAAAGCACATCATTGAAGCACACAAACAATCTGTAAACGTTCGCAGCAGTCTTGAAACAGGTACCACTTTTGGCTTTACGCTCAAAAAGGCACCTGAGCTTCATTCCTAAAAAGGCCATTTACACCCAAAATTTCATTTAATCCCATAATTCAGGTGAAAAAAAAATTGGCAGTGTCACCTAAAAATATATATTTGCCAACGACCTATAATATTTAGCGAAATGGTTAAAAGTTCCAAGAAAAAAATCCGCATGGAGTTTGAGATAAAAGCATCTCCCTCGATGTTGTTTAATTACATCAGCTCACCTTCGGGTTTATCGCAGTGGTTCTGCAATGATGTTGACATTTACAACAACTTCTATAAATTCAAATGGGACGGGGATGAAAACATCGCCGAACTACTTAAGAAAACCCCTCTAAAAGGAGTAAAATTCCGTTGGAAAGACTCCCAACCAGAAGAGTTTTTTGAGTTTGAAATACAACAAGATGAACTTACAGACGATGTAGCCCTTGTAGTTACAGATTATGTTGAACCTATAGATGAAAAAAATGCCATTTTACTATGGGAAAACCAGGTACATGAGCTAAGAACCCTCCTTGGAGGTTAAGAGATAAATATAGAAATTTTTGTAAAACCCGATGGCTTCTTCAAATAAGTTATCGGGTTTTTTCATTTCTATTACTCGCATGATTTTAAAATATTCTCCTGGGAGTTGAGTCATTTCCTTCAAATCAATGTGCTGCTTTTGAATAAAATCTTCAGAATGAATATCATTTGACCACAAATTTTCATTGCTTAAAATCCAATCGGTGTCCGCTACAAAATTTATCCAATGATTGCTTACGCCCTCATGGGCTTCCTTATGCAAGAATAATTGGAAGCACACATATTTACCCCACCAGAACATGGTTCTGAGCAATAGAGAGAATTTTGGACCACCAATTTTAGGAAAGTCCAAAACCATGTAAGGCAAATCTTTGTAATTTTCTCCCGAACTAATTTTGAACCCAAATCCTGGTAGGTCTTTTTCTAAGTCGTTCCCTAATTCAAATAACTGAGTCTTAATCTTCTCTGTGGCACTCTTTTTGACTTGTGGGTACCAAATTGACTGAATCAAATTGAATTCGTCATTATTCAAATTATTTGCCCATTTTTGTTCCATTCTGCCAAATATAATCAAGCGTGAAGAAGTTTTATCTGTTTATCGTTCGGAATTACCTTAAAGCATTCCTTCCTACCTTTTTGATAGTGATGCTTATTTTGCTCATGCAGGTTGTTTGGCTATACGTAGACGAACTAATTGGCAAAGGATTAGATTGGTTAGTTATTGCAGAACTCCTTTTTTATTTTTCTGCAAGTTTAATCCCTCAGGCGCTTCCTCTTTCGGTACTTCTTTCCTCAATTATGACATTTGGAAACCTTGGAGAAAGTTATGAGCTAGTTGCAGCTAAAGCCTCTGGTATTTCTATTTGGAAAATGTTTAGACCCATGTTTGGGGTTATGATGGTGGTGGCAGTATTTGGTTTTTTTGTGGCCAATATCCTTATCCCTCAAGCCAACTTAAAAAGAGGTTCCTTATTGTATGATGTTAGGCAACAAAAACCAGCATTGGCTATCAAAGCAGGAGTTTTTAGTCAAGATATCCCGGGTATTACTTTAAGAGTTGGTAGCAAAGACCGCAATACCCAAGAATTGCAAGACATTATCATATACGACCAAAGAGAAAGTCAGTTACACCCCGTTATTATATACGCCAAAAGGGGAACCATGACTATGAGTGAAGACAAAAGGTATATGCTGCTCACCTTATTTGAAGGAGGCAGGTATGAAGAGTTAGAAAAGGTGAAAGGGTATTATTATTCCCAACAGCACTCAACAATGACCTTTAGTGAAGAAAGAATTGCCTTTGATATGAATAGTTTTAAGTTTAACCGTACCGATGAAAACCTTTTTAAACATCATTGGGAAATGTTAAATGTGCTTGAATTACAAAAAGCGAGCGACTCACTTGATTTATTGGCAGATCAGAAATACCAGGAGTTAAAAGGATTTATTCAACCCTATTATTACTTTACTCGAGCCCGTAAAGATAGCTCGCAATTGGTAGCTGATAGCAATAAAATTATGGTTGCCAATAATGAGCCCAACATTTCAAGTCATTTTCATCAGGTACCTACTTCTACAATTTATGCTAATGCATTAAATGCGGCAAGAGCTGGTAAAAACACGGTAGAATACAGCATCAATGAATACCAAGAATTAACCAAATTAAGAGCCCGCCATAAAATAGAGTGGCATCGCAAATTCATTTTATCTGTAGCGTGCATTGTCATGTTTTTTATAGGAGCACCCCTTGGATCAATCATTAGAAAAGGAGGTTTTGGCTTACCTATTGTTGTTTCAGTTTTGTTATATGTTTGTTACCATATTGTCTCGCTCTCTGGCGAAAAAGCTGCTAAAACACAAGCTTGGACACCTATGGAAGGAATGTGGTTTGGGATCATGGTATTTATTCCATTAGGTTTTTTCATAACTTACCAAGCAGCCAACGATTCGAAGCTATTCGATAAAAATTTATACATCGGTTTGAGTAGAAAATGGGCTAGCCTATTTAGAAAAAAAGAAAAGAAGCACGTTTCGGTTTGAACCAATTGAGACTTTTCACTTACCTTTGATTGCGTTTAAATGAGTTTAATAGAAAATTTTAAAAATTATGTAGGTAGGATTTTTCTCAAAAAATCTGGTCCAATTAAAAGTAGCCAACGAGGTATTCCAACCTTTGATTCGGTAACAGAAATTGGCATTATCTACCATGCAGGATCAGCTGCTAATGAAGAACAAATAAACAGGGTAGTACATTACCTACGTGATCAAGGAAAAAAGGTATGGACGATGGGATTTGTAAATGCAAACACCTTACCTAATAACAAAAAATTCCATATCAGTTCTGAGTATTTTTGGAAAGAAAAACTCACTTGGTATAACTTACCCGATACTTCTAAAATTGGCAATTTTGTTACCCATCGTTTTGATTTGCTCTTGAACCTTTATTTTGAAGGCGACCTTCCTTTATTGGCTATGAGTAGCTATACTCAATCTGCCTATAGTATGGGGGCAAATCTTCCAGATGCCTTGCGCTACAACGATACCATAATAGATACTGGCTCTGAACATAGTATCCAAAACTTAGCTTCCCAAATGGTACATTACCTAAAAGTAATCAACCAAAAATAAGACCCAATTTCATGGAAAAAGATACTGATTTATTGCCACTCATGGAACACTTTTACACCTTGCAAGGCGAAGGTTTTCATACAGGTAGAGCAGCGTATTTTTTGAGGTTAGGTGGTTGTGATGTAGGATGTGTTTGGTGTGATGTAAAAGAAAGCTGGGATGCTTCATTGCATCCATTGGTTAGGGTGCAAGACATGGTACAATGGGTTAAGGAAAGCAAAACAGAAATGGTGGTTGTAACCGGTGGCGAACCCCTCATGCATTCTTTAGATGCCCTATGTAATGCTTTACAAGAAAATAAAATTGAAACCAATATTGAAACCTCTGGATCTCATCCGTTAAGCGGTAAATGGGATTGGATTTGTGTTTCTCCTAAAAAATTCAAAGCTCCTTTGCCAGAGGTGCTCGCTAAGGCAAACGAATTGAAGATTGTGGTTTTTAATAAAAGTGATTTTGATTGGGCAGAGAAACATGCGGCTTTGGTTCAGACCGAATGCAAACTATACCTACAACCAGAATGGGATCAAGCCAACAAAATGCTACCCGAAATAATTGAATATGTGAAAGCAAACCCTCAGTGGAAAATTAGTTTGCAAACACATAAGTTTTTAAATATTCCTTAAAATTTACAACTTCAACAAGGCCTTTAAGCCATAAACATAATCGCGATCGGTTTCGTTTGTGGCATTGAGTTCATTCCTATAAAGGTAATATGCCTCTAAAGAAACTTGACGATTTATTTTATAGGAACATCCCAAAACAACCCGCTCGCTATTAAAACCATCCGCCTCATTTGGTCTAATTCTATAAAATATTTCGTAGGACACAAATGGCTTTAAGCGTTTATTTAAGGTATACCTTACTTGAAACTTATTTCGGATGCTTTGGCCAGTTAGTTCACCCAATTCAATAAACCCTTGTTGGTAACGCAATCGGTATTGAAGTTCAAACAAGTTCCAATTGGTTTCAAAGCTAGAAGAGGCAAAAAATCTGTGGCTAAGGATATAGGAATCATCTACATTACGGTTGTTCAATAAAACATATCCGCCAGAAAGTTTAACATTGTTTAAAACCTTTTTGCTCACACTAAGTTCTGTAGCCAACCTACCTAATTCACTCATGTTGTAATTAATTCTAAACTGTTGGTTCAACCCAAACTCCAAGCCAGAGGAAACCTTCTTTTCAATAGTTAACTCTAACCATGTTGCAGCGTCTTTGTTAACTTCCCTTTGGGCATAAACATCTATTCCCAGAAAGGTAAGTACACAAATGAATAATAAGATTCGTTTATTCATGTTATTCAAAATAGAATATTTTTACAACAGCTGCATCTTTTAAGTAATCTATTTTGGCAATCTCAAAACGGGTAATTGGAAGCCCTGTGCGTAATTTTAAATCTGATAATAATTCCTCTTTTTTATCGGCATGAACCAAAAGGATATTATCATATAAAACAGATTTGCTGCTTTCAGATTTGAAGAACATTTTGCTTTCAAGTAAATAGGCAGTTAGTATCAAAAGGGAATTAACTATGGCAAGAAAAATATTTTCAAACTCTTCTCCAGCATCCTTAATTTTAGTTACCGCACTCAATAAACCCATAGCAATTACCATAAACAAATAGGTCATGTCTTTTAGGCTTATACCTTCTGTTCTATACCTTAACATAGAGAACACTGCAAACAAACCAAATGCAGCTCCCATACTTAGCTCAACTTTGTTTAACAAATAACAAATAAAGAAAATCACAAAATTGAAAATGAAATAGGTAAAAATAAGCTCGCTTCTTTTGTAAATTGGATAATAAACAAGACGAATAAGAACGAACATAGATACTAAGTCTATGAGCAGCCTAAACCCAATTTTACCTGCTGTTTTTTGTAAGGATAGCCAACCCGATTTTTCGGCAATTTCTTCAACGGGAATTTGTAATAAAATATCAGTTATCATAGGATGCAATTTTTGAAAGTAAGGATAATTTTTGTTTAAAGTTATTTGTTTTTACATGGTCATAAATAGAGCTAATACCCATGCAATATTTGCTCATTGAACCTGGTTGAATGTGAAAGGTTTTCATCATATCTGTAAAGGCAGATGGGAATTTGTTTTCTTGTTTCACCTCTGCAATAACCAACTTATTAAAGTTGGCAGTTTTATCATCAAATGAAAAATCTATTTGGGTATCAATGGTTACACGTTCAGCTAAACGCTTGTTTACCAAGGTTACTCTGCTATAATTAGACCAAATAACAGGTTGTAAATTTGACACCTCAAAGGGTGTGCTTTTTCTTATGAACTTAGCTGCTTTTTCATCATACAATGCTTGTTTCTCTGTTTCTGCAATGCGTTTTTTATTGGTTCTTCCTTTGTTATTCTTATGCTTAACCTCAATAAAACCTAGCCCATTCTCCACATAATGCCTATGCCTAATTTTATATCTATTCATCCTACCATTATGGTGCATGTGGTACATATGCAAATCTGGCGTATCATAGTAAAGTGACTCATATCTGCTAAGTCTTACACCATTCACATCCAATATTTTATAATCTTGCAAGAGCAGTGGAAGAATTTGAAATAGATGGTGAATAGGGAATATGAATTTCCTTTCGGTTCTATTCATGAGCTTCACCGAATCCATTTCATCTAAGGTTATAGGCTCAAACTGATTGAGTATGTTATTTAGAGTGTTCAAAAGGTATAAACATATTTTTTAGTAGCCTTCAATTGTCCATTCGCATCTATGGTTTTACGCTCTACTTTAAACCCTTTGGCATCGTATACGTAAACATGTTTCTTTTGAAGTTTAAGGTCTGAACCAAAAATATGTTCCTCTGTTTTTTCACCTAAACTATTGTAGAGATACACCTTTCGTTCTTTGAGTTTTCCATCGGCACCATATTCTTCCTCCAACACAACATCATCTTGGGCATTGTAGGCATATTTAAAAATAGACTTAACCAAACCTTCTTTATTATAATTCGTTTTTTCAATTAAGTTCCCATTTTTATCAATGGTGTTTTTCTCTTCTACTATCGTTTTCCCATCCTCAGTTCGGGTTTCGGTAATATTTTTTACATGGTACTTTTTAAGGTCCTTACGCTTTTGCCCTTGGGATGTGTAAAGCAACCCACAAACAAAAAACACAACCATTAGCAATTTCAATTTCATATTATTTATAAATAGTAATTAGATCTACTTCACTTGTTTTCTTTTCACTAACCTTAACATCCTTTACAACCGCCACCTGGCCAGAAGGAGATTGCAGCGTTTTATCATCTGAGTATACATACACCTTGTATGAACCTTCACGTAGATATTTAAACTCATACTCTCCATTATAATTGGTTCTAATTCTATCGCCATAACTTATATCATCGCCATAGATTATATATACCCATTCATCGGCAGCGGGGTAAGTTGCTTCTAGGACTGTAAAGGTGCTGTTCCATTGCTCTGTTATTACCTTACCCTTCAATTGGCCATTTCCACCTTCTCCTTCGGTTTTTTTGCAAGCACCCAAAACCAATATGATGCTTAATAAGAAGGTAAATAATAGGCTGTTCTTCAATTTTCTATTCATGATTATTCAATATTATAATTTTTTTTGTTTCCGTAAATTGTGGACCTATAAGCCTCACAAAGTATAAACCTGTTGGTATTTGACTTGTATTTAATTCAAAATTATTGCTGAAAACAGGGTTCTTTAAAACCAAATTCCCTTGTTGGTTGAATAGGCAAACTTCAGTTACTTTTAGGTTTGGTATATCAATATAAACCATATTGTTAGCAGGGTTAGGAAAAATTCGCCATTGGTTATTTATCCCTAACTTTTCATCTACAGCACTTATACAGAAATAATGATTAGACTCTTTAAAAGTAGCACGCGGAATTTGTGTAAATGAACCTGTACCATTTGGGCATCTACCCAGGCTTATATTTTCGGCTTGAACACCATACACGACGCTGTCTAAATACACACCTGCCTGATTCACCAAATACAAACCACCATTGGCGGCAGATAGATTAAAGTTGCTATGCAAATACCTGCTTGTTGAAGGTAATTTATCTGCCCACACAATAAGATACTCTCCGGGCTTCAAAGTTGTTCCTGCAGGAAACTCAAACAAATTAGGAATTCCTGTTTTATCTGATAAATAGGTTCCAAAAAGGTTTTGCTCTTCATTCCCCTTATTATAAAGTTCAACCCAATCTGTATACAAACCATATTCATTTATATCCTCCTTATTGTTGTCGCAAACAAATTCATTGATAACAATACTTCCCTTTGCTAGAACCGATTTTGTTTCTCCTAATTCATAAAAAACATGTGAAGCATTGGTTGGAAGGAAAGCCCCAGCACTTGCGTTCTCAGCATAAAAATAATAGGAGGCATTTTGTCCCTTCATTTTTATACCTGCACCAAAAACGCCATCATTGGCAGCTCCATCACCATGCGCTCCATCATCCAGCATTAATACGTACTGAAATTCTTCTATTCTATTAAACCGGTAGTATAACCACCCTTGGTTAGCATTGGTAAATTGAGCACTTAAATATACCTGTTCGCCATCTTTAGGTTTAGCAATACTCACATTAACATTAGAAATAGAGGGTGCTGTGGCAGTAAACTCAGCAGTAGACAATAAATAGGTTGCTCGCGAATCACATAGGTTTTTTAATCCTGGTACGGAATAACTTCCACTGGTATAATTGGTGGTGAGCGATCCCTTAAATTGTGCATAGGTAAAAAACAAACCTGAGTCGGCCACCACGTATGGTTCTATTAATTTTTGTAGCGAATCTGCTAAGGTTAAATACTTCCCATTGCTAAGATAATCTACAACAATACTGCGCATATGTGCTAGGTACTTTCTCTTAAGTGTAGCGTCCGATAACAAATTTAAAATCATTGGCCAATCTGAATGGGTAGAATGATACAAGGCAGAAAACTGTTGCATATTGGTAACAGATAAACTCCCCATGCCATTATTTGGACTTCCGGCGTATGGAAAGCCTCCGAAACACATATTCAAATCCCAAATAATTGGCTTAAAAACTCCATTGTTGTTTTTGTACAAATAATAGTTTTGAGCAAAAACGCCCGTATAACTATCTAAGTTTACCAAAGCATTATTAAACGCGAGCATCCACAAAGTTTTGTCTACATCTAAAATGGTATCAATAGAAGGGTTGGTGGCAGATAATGCCAAGCATAAATTCTTCAAATCCTTCCAACCTGTTGACGATAACATTTCATAATAATCCATATAACTTAGGGTATCTTCTCCTAAATATTTTAAATTGCTTTTAACAGCGGGACCAGGTGTTATCATTGGATTTCCTTTCACAAAAGTTCCATCCTCTGATTGAAACTTTCGTCCACAAAAATTATTTGAAATGCTTTCTGCACTTGTATACAATCCAAGGAAATTTCCATTAACATACACAGCTGCAAAATTGGCTTTTGGACAGTCCATATAACTTGATAACATATGGTAAGCCAATGCCTCACGTATCAAACTTGGATCACCATAGCCATTGCTTAACTTTATATCTGTATAACCTTGGTAATGCTGATCTTTAAATGTGTTCAACTCAATATGCAATGGGTTCTTTTCATAGGTAGAATCATAGGAGCTATTTCCTTTATACTTCACACCAATGCTATCATACAAAACTCCATTTAATGTAACAGAGCCCATAAGGTAATTTCCTGAACCCAATTTGGAAGTATCCATTCTATAATCCCAATTGGTATAGGGAAAGTTTATCTCAATCTTTTGAACCGTATAAAGGTCATAAAACCCTTGAGCCTTGATATCTTCTTTGGGGCCTAGCATTAGGATCAAGAAGAAACCTACTATTAAAAAAGGCGATTTAAAATCCATTAACGGTTAAGGACTATTTTTTGAACAACAGTTTGCTCACCACTAGTTAGACGAACAAAATAAATACCCGAAACCAAGG
Source organism: uncultured Bacteroidota bacterium (assembly GCA_903834625.1). Classification (GTDB taxonomy): domain Bacteria; phylum Bacteroidota; class Bacteroidia; order UKL13-3; family UKL13-3; genus B1. The sequence goes on along the minus strand of CAILJQ010000096.1, from coordinate 575 downwards.
GCAAATCAATGATAAGGTTTTCAGACCCTTTTTGTACATGAGGCTCTGCAACTAATGAACCTTGCACATCTAAAATTTGAACCGCATCTATACCTCGACCATTTTCTGAACTAACAATCACAAATGAGTTTGCTGGATTAGGATATACTTTAAACCCATTGTTAATGGCAATGGCATCTGCCACACCAGAAGCGCTAGCACACAAAGAGCAGGTAGAAAAACAAACGGAATCTAAAACTAAATCAGTACTAACAACTGCATACCTATTGGTATTGATTGCGCAGCTACCAGGCACTGTTTCTTTTCCTGCAGAAGTATTCCCATTGCTAAAATGATAGTATACAGAATCACCTTCTTTTATAAAGGTATAATATTCATAAGCAGTACCAGTAAAGCTGTACATTTTCGCCAAATTATAGGTATAGTTATGAAAACTACCACCAACAAAAACCCCATTTGAATTAATACCTCCCACTCTTTTCATATCAACTTTTAAACGCAATAATTTCATTCCATCTGGAGCATTTCCACCAAACAATGATGGACCAATGACAGAGGTATCTGCAGAAAGGGAG
>CAILJQ010000095.1 GCA_903834625.1 uncultured Bacteroidota bacterium | reverse complement strand
ATTGCTGTAGAAGGCGGTCACCAAAAAGCTGCTGGTATGATGCACGGCCATAAAATGGAATGTGCTGCAGATATGGGTGCACATTGTGGCATGATGGGCAATTGCGATATGGACAAATGCAAAACCATGAGCAAAGACGAGTGTGCTGCTTATTGCGATAGCGTAGGTTGTACTGCAGAGCAAAAAGAAAAGTGTTTGAGCATGTATGGTGCTGATGGCAAATTTGATGAAGCCAAATGCAAAGAAATGTGCAAATCTGACATGGGCAATGGTGCCTGTGTAGCAGGTTGTGCTAAAGGATGCAAAACAGCTGAAGAATGTAAAGCTAGCTGTGGCGACGAATGTGTTGCTTCACACGCAGAGAAAAAAGGTGCTTGTTGTGCGGATGGCGAAAAAGCCGAAGCCGAACATGCACACTAATCTATAAAAGGTATAAAAAAAAGAGGCTGTCTCCCACAAGAGACAGCCTCTTTTTTTTTGCTGTTATTTAATCGTTCTCTTCGCTGCTTAATGCATCAGCGGCCTCTACCTCTAAGAATACCTCAACCACGCCCAAAAAGATGACGTATAAGCCTACATTCATAATTACATGACTAAGGTCTTTGTAATTAAAATAATCATGCAGAGATAAGCGCATGGTATGCACAAATAAGGTAAGGATGCTAATTATGAACCCACGTAAAATTAATTTACTACCCGCAAAGCCTTTACGGTAAGTTATGAGGTGGGCAAATAGGGTAATGAGAATAACCAAACCCGCATTTACTTTTACCAAGCTGATGTCATTGATGATATACATAAAAATAACCAACGACAAGGTGATTGCTGCCGCAATGTATTGAAGGTTATTCTTAGCTTTTTGAGAGATTTGGGCAGCCTCTAAATTGGTTAACAGAAGGAAATAGGAGGCGGGAATACCTGCCATGTTCATAAACATCCACACATAGTAATAATCGTGTGAGGTAAAGTAAGATTTAAAACCATGAGCAAAGGCGGCAATGGTGTTGGCAATGGCAATAAATAAAAAAAACAAGCGCCAATACCTGCTTAAATTGGTGCCAATGTTTTTTAATTTCCCTAAGTGGGTGTAAAAATAAAAGCTAAAAACACTGAGAATCAGGTTTGTTAAAACAGTAACAGGTTCATCTATTCGAATGCCCGATAATAGTAGGTTCGTCTCTTGAATTGGCATAAAAAACAAACGTAAAAGAATAATCCTATAATCCCAAATATGACGGGATTTTGCTGAGATTTATTCTAAATCGTATTGCTTTATTTTTCTGTATAAGGTGCGTTCAGATATACCCAATTCTTGTGCTGCTTTTTTCCTTTTGCCATTATGCTTGCGCAGGGATTTTCTGATGAGCTCAATTTCTTTGTCTTCTAGGCTCAAACTTTCCGATTCTGTTTGCGCTTCTGTAATATCAATAATTTGATTGCTTGAAGGGTGTGAAGGAACAGGAGGAATGTTTACAAAAGTGTTTTGAACCGGATTGGGTTTTTGTTCTTCGCGGGTAAAATTGGAAGCAAATACATTCCTGTCTTCATTAGGAATATTGCTGGTATTCCCTTGCATAAGATCAAACACAATGGATTTAAGATCACTTAAATCTTTTCTCAAATCATACAATACTTTATAAAAAATATCGCGCTCACTAAATTGTTGCTCGGGTGCGTTGTTGCCTATAAGCATGGGCAAACCTGGCTTTTCTGGCGGAAGCACTCTTGCCAATTCAACACTGTTTACAATTTTGTCTTCATCCAATACACTCAATTGCTCGGCAATGTTTTTTAACTGACGAATATTACCTGGCCAGCTATAATGCTGCAAAATACCTAAAGCATCGTTTTCAAGGGTAACAGGTTTTGAACGGTATTTTTCTGCAAAGTCGGCACTAAATTTTCTAAACAAAATATGGATGTCTTCCTTGCGCTCACGTAGGGCTGGAACCTTAATAGGCACAGTAGATAAACGGTAATACAAATCCTCTCTAAACTTGCCTTTAAACGACAAATCCATCAAATCTTTATTGGTTGCAGCTACGATGCGCACATCTGTTTTTTGCACCTTACTTGAACCTACTTTTATGAACTCACCACTCTCTAAAATACGAAGCAATCGCGATTGGGTTTCGAGTGGAAGTTCACCAATTTCATCTAAGAAAATGGTTCCACCACTCACGGTTTCAAAATACCCTTTACGGGTTTCGTGTGCACCCGTAAATGAACCTTTTTCATGCCCAAACAACTCACTGTCTATGGTACCTTCAGGAATGGCGCCACAGTTTACTGCTATGAATGGTCCGTGTTTGCGATTACTTAAGGCATGAATAATTTTTGAAAAAGCTTCTTTACCTACACCACTTTCGCCATGAATTAACACGGTAATATCTGTTGCAGCAACTTTTACGGCTGTTTCAAGTGCAATGTTTAGCAAGGGTGAGTTGCCTATAATCTCAAATCGTTGTTTAATATCTTGTAAATTCATAATCAGTATAATTCTCTTTGGTATATAAGTGGAATGCCTATCAAGCCATTTCGTATGTGGTAGGTAACTCCGTTAAATAAGGTGCTTTTATTGGTAGGTTTTTTTTCAAATTCCTCAAAGGTTCTGGCCTTTGGGTAATCTATTAAAAACTCGTCGCTAAAGTTAAAGGTAACAATTTGTGTGCTGGT
>CAILJQ010000094.1 GCA_903834625.1 uncultured Bacteroidota bacterium | reverse complement strand
GCTGTATGCCATTCACCATCTTCTCTTTGCCAATTTGATTCCTGTATTGCCGCATCAATATATTTTGTTGTTCCTTTCTACACTCTGTGTGTATTACACAGATCATATACAAGACAGTGAGATTGCCCTTTTGGTTCAACCCGGAAAACGACATAAGTTATTTAAACAATATAAAACCTTATTTATGCTCTTAGTGGTTTTAATGTTTGTCACATGTGCGATTGTTGCCATCAAATATTTGGCAGTACCCCAACTTGCGGGTGGTTTGGTCTTGTGTTCAGGTATGTTTGTTTACTTGTGGTTTCATCGCCAATTTAAGCGGAAAGTAATTTTAGAGAAAGAAATTCTTATTGCTTTCTTGTATACTGTAAGTGTTTTTTATTTTCCTTTTAGCACGGCAGTTATGAAGGTAAGCTCCCTAACCTTGCTTTTTAGGCTAGATCAGGTTATGTTTTTTTTATTGGTGATGTTAATTGTATTTCTTACTGCACTTCAAAACTTATTTTCTGTTGCCGTTATTGAGAAAGACCTTGATGAAGAAGGGAAAATTAGAAGCATTGCAGCCTTATTTGGTTCAGACCGCTTACGCCATTTGCAACTTTTGTTATTGCTGCTACAGGGAGTGAGTAGTTTATTGTTGTTGTTTATAACCAATGCCCTACATCTTACTTCATTTCTAAATGTGATGGCATTAATAGCTTCTATCAATTATTTACTTCCTTTGGTTTTTGTTGAACCTAAAAACAGCTATTACAGAATTTTAGGAGATACTTGTTTTGTGTTGGCCTTTTTGGTTTAATGGGTCTTTACACAGAAAGAAAATTAATTCCTCATTTGTTTCTGTATTTTTGTTGCCCATGTTATACAAAAAGTTAGTTCTAAAAAGTGGCAGAGAGAGATCGTCACGCAATCGCCACCCTTGGATATTTAGTGGAGCTGTTAAGGTAATGCCTAATGCAGAGAATGGTGAAATTATAGAGGTTAGAACCAATGCCGATGAATTAATTGGATACGGCTTTTTTTCGCCAAGCAGCCAAATTACTTGTAGGTTATTTGAGTTTAGCGAAGAGCCTAAAGTAATTGACGATAATTATTGGTTCGCCAAAATTGAAAATGCCTTTCATCTACGTAAACAATTATTTAACCCTGCAGAAACCAATTGTTACAGATTGTTGCATGCAGAGGGGGATTTCTTTCCAGGTATAATTGTGGATGTGTATGGTGAAGTAGCTGTTTTGCAATTACTGGTAAAAGGAACTGAACATATTTCAGAAACTATTATTCAGGGCCTTAATAAACTTGGCTTCAAATTTATATACCTTAAAACCAAACAAAGCACCCAATTGCTTGAACAAGTTGAGCAGGGAAGCAGGTGGATAGGGGAGTCGCATCCAATGCCTATTGTAGTTTTGGAACATGGTATTCCTTTTAGCGTAAATGTAGAGACCGGACAAAAGACGGGTTTTTTCATTGATCAAAGGGAGAATAGGAAATTAACAGCCGAATGGTCTAAGGGCAAAACGGTGTTAAATACTTTTTCTTATAGTGGCGGCTTTAGTTTATACTCATTGGCTGCAGGCGCTAACTTGGTACATTCAGTAGATAGTTCAAAAGATGCTATTGCATTGTGCGATGCCAATATTCAATTACAAGGCAGTCAACGTAAACATGAGAGTTTTGTAGAAGATTGTTTTGATTTCTTAAAGAAGGCGCCTGAAAACTTATACGACATCATTATTTTGGATCCACCTGCTTTTGCTAAAAATGCACGTTCGGTTGATAATGCCGCCAGAGGATATAAAAATTTGAATGCATTGGGATTTCAAAAAGTAAAGCCAGGTGGATTGCTATTTACTTACTCCTGCAGTCAGCATATAGATAAGGACTTATTTCGAAAGATAGTTTTTTCAGCCGCTGCAGAATCACGCAGAAATGTGCGTGTATTGCGTCAGCTCAGTCAGCCCGAAGATCACCCAATCAATATTTACCATCCAGAAGGAGAGTATCTCAAAGGATTGATGTTATTGGTTGATTAGTTTTTTGAAGGGAGATTTGGAGTAGCCAAGGTTTTGTTATCAACTAAATGGTCTTCATAAACAGTTAATAAAGGATAATCGTTTCCTTTTATAAATTCCATTTCATCTGCTGTGCTTGGCACAACTACCCTAAATTGTTGGAGTGTGTCTGAACCGTGTTCCAAGTTAAATTGAATTTTACCCTGAACTATTTGCGAGGTGGAAACAAGATTGTAATTGCTATCATATAAATTAGCAGTTAAGCCATGTGCATTAAACCCGCCTTTAGTAGATATGGCCTTTACTTTAACGAACAAACAAGGTTTTGCAACGGGCTTGATATTGTTCATCATTTTTTCTCTTGTTTTGGCCAATGGCTCAATCTGATTGAAATTCATATACGTGTCAACAGAGAAATCACCTTTCAAAAAAATGAGAAAGGGGATAAAAAAGATTGACCACAGATATTTGATAACAATTTTCATGTACAAATAGCCTATTGCCAAAGTAGTGCCATATGAACAAACTGAGTAAAATCAAGGGTTTGAAGGTTGTCGCTTAATTGTGATTGTCCCAAAATGATTCATATTTCCGAGATTGAAATCGGTAAAAAATCATCTATTTTAACTGGGATTACGTGAAAAAAGGAATGGTTAACTTCGTTTTTGAGCAAAGTTAATTCATCAGCATTTGTTGAATATCCTTGCTATTTGGTAAAGTTACATCGTTGTCAAGACTTTCAAAAATGGAGTTTTTGCTTTTAAATTCAGGAACAATCTGTTTCATTTTAGAAACGATTTGCATATTGTCTTGTGAATTATATAAGCCCACCAATTCGCTGATGTTTTGCTTTATATGGTCAAAATCGTACTGCCTTACCTTGCCAATCATGATTTTTTCATGGTGGGTAGGAAGGGTATTTTCTTCATCATTTAGAAGCTCTTCAAATATTTTCTCGCCCGGTCTAAGTCCAGAATATACAATCTGAATGTCTTTGCCAAGAGTAAGTCCAGAGAGCTTTACCATTTTTTTGGCTAGGTCAACAATCTTAGTTGATTTACCCATATCAAAAATAAATATTTCACCCCCTTTACCCATATTGCCTGCCTCAAGAACCAACTGACAAGCTTCAGGAATGGTCATAAAGTATCTGGTAATATCTGGGTGGGTTACTGTAATTGGTCCGCCTTCCTCAATTTGTTTCCTAAATTTAGGAATTACTGAGCCGCTAGAGCCAAGTACGTTACCAAAGCGTGTGGTGATGAACTTGGTATGTGTGGTTTTATTCTTTGCATGAAATTCAAACAATGATTGCACATAAATTTCAGCAATCCTTTTGCTTGCGCCCATTACATTTGTTGGGTTTACCGCCTTATCTGTACTTACCATTACAAATCGTTCAACATCAAATTGAACAGCTAGGTCGGCTAAAATGCGTGTGCCATTTACGTTTACCCTGATGGCTTCGCCAGGGTTGTCTTCCATCAAAGGCACGTGCTTGTAGGCAGCGGCGTGGTATATAATTTCTGGACTGAAGGCTTCAAAAACCCTCCTCATTCTAGATTCATGGGTTATATCTGCCACCACAATTTCAACAAAAGTATTTGCCGCCGAAGGGTGTGTATCTCGCACTTCTGAATCAAGTTCGTACAATTTGATTTCAGAGGAATCAACACAAACCAATTTCCTTGGTTTAAAATGAAGCAGCTGCCTTACCATTTCTGACCCAATACTTCCTCCAGCACCGGTTACCATTACCACCTTATTGTTTACCTGTTTGCCAATTGAATGTTTATCGAGTTGTATTACATCCCTTTCTATGAGATCTTCAATTTTAACATGCTTCATTTGTTTGAAGCTTAACTCTCCATTAATCCATTTTTCTACAGGAGGGACTGTTCTTACGGCCACACTTAAATTGAGGCAACGTTCAATAATATCTTGCTTTTTGCTAATGCTTATGCCAGAATCTGCAATTACTAATTGACTAACTTTATATCTCTGTAAAACACTCTCCAAGTCTAATTTGCCATCATATATGGTAACCCCTTCAAGAATTTTTTGTTGGTTACCTTCCTCCTCGTCAAAAAAGGCCACTACTTTGATACCTTCAGCACTTTCTTGTTCCAATTTTCTTTTGGTGGTTAAACCAGCAGTACCTGAACCATACACAGCATAATTTTCCTTCTTTTCACTTGAGTGGCTACTAATTCTTATATATATCAATTTTACGAAAACCCTAAATGCTGCTAAGAAAAAGGTCGAGAAAATGAAATCGAGCAATAGAACAGAAATAGGGAACAAGTGCCCGTTACCAGCAGGAAAATAATTGTGTATTGAGTCAATAACAAATAAGAAAACCAGACTTGATCCCATTGCGTAAAAAATGCGCAAACCATCTTGAACACTGGTATGTCTGATAACAAAACTGTGCAATCTAAAATAGGAAATATTAATTCCCTTTACCAGAAGAACAATAGGTAAAGCAGATAAGGCATTGTATAAGAAACTTGATGGTAAGCCCAAACTAAAACGAGCAAAAATGGCCAATATGTATGCAACAGCACAAAGCCCAATATCAAACAATAAAATAAACCAACGGGGCACTTGGCTTGAACGAGAGAATAGTAGTTGAAGTAGTTTCATATCTGGTAGTTGAGTAAAGTTGGTCAACCTAATGTACAAATATAGGATAATAAGCAGAATTGCAAATTTTGTAAAAAATATTTCAGGATTATATTATTCACGTTGTTTGTTTTTATAGGCATGGGTACTTAATTAGCCCAAATCTCTTACTTTTGCTCTATGCCACAAGCCGTTAAATTTATTGCTATTTTTCTAGGTGTTTATTTACTCATGCAACTAGCCTATACCGGGTATTTAATGATATATGCCCCGGGTATTGATGGGTTGTCTTACCAAACTGCCAAATGGGTAATTTCCTTCTTTGATGGGGGGGCAATGATAGAAATTCCAGGGGCAGCTAAAATGCAACTTTCCCTTCATGGAAAGGCTTTAGTAAACATTAATGAGGGTTGCAACGGCTTAAGTGTTTTTATTGCCTTGGTATCATTCCTTATTGCATTTGGCGGTACCCAGAAGGCATATCTACTATTTATCCCTTCGTCATTGGTTATTTTATTTGGGTCAAACATTTTGCGTTTATGCTCGCTTATTCAAATTAAATCTTCCCAGCCTGAATGGTTCAATTTGTTCCATGATTTTGTTTTCCCAACTGTTTTATATTTAGTAGCATTTCTCATTATGGTCGTTTGGGTAAAGAAGGGGGAGAAGTTAACATGAAACAAGCTAAGGTAATTTTGTTATTAGGACTTATGGTTTTGTTATTTGCTCTTCAATCTTTTGATTGGTTTCATTGGGAAAATAACACTTGTGATTTTTATGAATACGACCCAAATTGCTTGGCATTTGACATCTTTGCTATGAATAAATTTATTCGTTTGTCGTTTAATGTGGTTATCATCTGGTTGATACAGTGGTTTTATTTTCCCGGAAATGGGAAGCATTTTTTATACCTTGTTATAGGTATTCTTGGTTTTGGGGCGATTGATTTTTATTTGATGTTGCATCCTACTTTTTTTGCCATGCGTCTGCATGGGTTCATGCATCCTTTGGCCTTTAGTCCGCTAATAGCTATGGTTGTTTTAGCTTTTCAATTTATTCAATTTAATAAGGAGGCGTAAACCGGTTTATGCTCGTCTTGATCCCTTTTTTTCTCCAAGCTTTTTTCTTGTTGCATGTATATGGAACTGTGGCTTTCATTTTAAGTAAAAGTAAGTTACCTATTAACCCATTTATACCCCTTTTATTTGGTTTTCCTGTTTTGGGGGTTATTAGTTTGTATTTTGTGATAGGTGGTCCTATCAACGATTTTTCCTATTTCGTCATTCTCTTCGGCGCTTTCATTGCCATTTGGCGATATAAATACTATTTTCAGGTACAATGGAGTAATTTTAAGAGTTGGGTAAAATCAATCACCTCATTAAACCTCATTATTTTATTAGGCATATTCTTTATTATTTTATACCAAAGTGCTTTGCCTTCTAAAATAAACGACATGATTATGTATTACCTCCAAACGCTTTTCTGGATGGAGGAATATGGCGCCATAAAGGGTTTGGGGAATTTACATCCTGCTATAGGTTTGTCGAGCGCTTGGCACAGCCTATTGGTCTTATTAGGCGAACATGGAACCTTAGCAAAAGTTTTGGAAATAAGGTTTTTTGCCCTTAATGGTATTTTACTTTTTTCTTTTATCCTTTTCCTTTTCTCAGAATTGAAGATTGAAAAAAATGGGTTAGTCTTTCCTTTTTTTGCACTTATACTTCTTTTGGGATTTGTCTATTTAACCGCACCCAGCCCAGATTTTCCGCTCTTGGTTTTCATTCCATTTCTTTTGTATACTATACTTAGGGTTGAGGGAAAGCTCCTATCCTACAACGTGGAGGAAAATATTTACCATCCAATTTTATTTGCGTTATTAGGTTGTTTTATATTTGCCGTTAAGCCTCCTGCATTTGTATCAGTTATTTCACTAGTATTTTTCGGTCTGAACCTATTGTACCAAGCTTTAAAAGGCAGATGGTTGCCATTTATTCATTTTGCATTAACTGTATCATTATGCATTGCACCTTTATTATACAAGAATTATCTACAAACGGGTTATCCTCTCTATCCTGCTGGGGTTTCAATTCCTGAAAATATTTTGTCGGAGAACCCGAGTTCCTTAACAGAATTAACCTCTAATCAGGAGGTTCTTAATCGAAAACCATTCTGGAAATTACCTGCCGATTGGAATGAAAGTTTTAGAAAAGGGGTGCAAACTTGGGGTTATTCAGATCGATTGGATCAAAAAGTGTTTAAAGTGGCCCAACCAAGAAAGTTTGAAAGGTTCAAAACATGGATCAGTAGACCTGGATACAAGGGGTTGATGAACAAATTTCTATTTGCCAATTTCTTGTTTGGTTTTTTACTAATACTCCATTCTATAGTTAAAAGGGAAGGTAGACCTATTATCTATTTAGTTTCTTCCATCTTTTTGTTGCTATGTTTTGTTGAATGGGTATTTTTAAGTCAATATCGGTTGATGTTAGCAACTGGACTAAGTTTTTTTGGATGGAACATATTGTTACTTTGTAGGAATTTCCCTAAGGTACATACGACTTTAAATAAATTTACGATGCAATCATATTTTCATGAGTTTATTTTTACCCTAATTTTCGCCATTTATGCCATTATGGCCTTTATTCCTTTTAGCGTGTTAAAAGAAAACTCAAGAAATAAATCCATCACTCAAATGGATGGATTCAATACCCAATATTTATTAAAACCAGCAATAACTTATTCCGCAGGCCCCTTTAAGAACTTCCAGGTAGATTCCATTACTTTTCATTATTATCCAAATCAAACCTATGCTTCCGATTGTCCCATTCCTGCCATAAGTCTCAGCCACAGGAAGTTTTTAGCGGGAGCATACAAATATAGGCACAGAGCAGTTGGGAAAAATGTTGAAAGTGGATTTTTCCTTGAGCGTTTGGAAATGGACAGCATCAATCGACCTGAAAATCCCTAAGTTCTACCCATTGGCAAATCAAAACACTTAGTCATTTCAATTATTACTTTTTAGGAAGGATGTTTAAATAAGTATAAGTATATCAGTGAATTAGGCTTGATTTCGCCAAATGAAGTTTCAAATCCATAACCATTTATTAGTTCAAACCCTCCACGAGGGTTTATTACATAAAGGTAATTTGCAAAGGCAAGGGGTTTTAACTACTTTTGCAGTTCCTGTGAATATGCCAATTAAAAAAGTCGAAAGCCCAAAATGGTATTTATTATACACCAACCCTCGTGCCGAAAAAAAGGTAAATGAGGAGTTGAAAAACCGAGGATTTGAGACATTTTTACCTATGCACAAAACACTCAAACAATGGAGCGACAGGAAAAAATGGGTAGAGGAGCCTTTGTTTAAGAGCTATGTTTTTATTCATTTGGAGTTGGAAAAGCATTATTTTAATGTTGTGAATCTGCCTGGTATCGTTAAGTTTATCAATTTTGAGGGGGCACCTGTCATTGTAGATTTAAGGGAAATTGATTTTGTAAAAAAAATGACAGGAGATTTAGAAAATTTGAATACATTGTCCTACGAACTACTTCAGAATCAGCAAAACGTAATACATGGTGAGCTTGTAGAAATAATCTCAGGTCCATTATCAGGAGCAAGGGGAAAATTAATTCAAATTACCGGTAAAACTCGAGTGCTGATTGAGTTGCTTAGTATAAGACAAAATTTGGTTATTCAAATACCATTAGAGAGTTTGAGGAAAATTGTTGAAAGTAAAGTTGAATTCAGTCATTGATTTATATGATGGGTAAAAACTAAAGTGAATATTAAAAAGTATGATGATAATAAGTAAAATTAGCGCAAGTAAATTGATCAGGAATATCCTGATAATATTTACTGCTTCGTTTCTTTTAAGTTCTTGTGTGTCAAATAAGAAATATGTTTACATGCAAGACAGAGGAAATTTAAAAACAGATTCAAACGGAGTAGCTAGTGTTCAACCCTATGAATATCTTTTGCAAAAGGGGGATATCTTATATGTATCTCTTACCACCGAAGATGAACAGTTAAATAAATTGTTTGTTCCAAATGGTGCTGGTGGAGGAATGGTTATGCAACAAGGTCAGTCTGTTTCTGGAACTCCATTTTACTTCGTTGGATATTCAATAGACAGTGAAGGAAATATAGAATTTCCATACATGGGAAAGGTTAGGGTTGGAGGAAAAACCTTGGAAGCTGCTAAAATGGAAATAGAAACGCAACTCAAAAAGTACTTTAAGGTTTTTGTTTTGCAAGTAAAAATCGCTGAATTTAAATTTAGTGTTCTTGGTTATGTAAATAAGCCTGGCCAATTTTTCTTTCAACAGAATAAGGTTACCATTTTTGAAGCCATTTCACTAGCAGGCGATTTGCAAAACTTAGCCAAGAGGTATGAAGTGCAATTGTATCGCCAATTTCCGGGAGGAGTAAAGGTTATCAATATTGATTTAACCGACAGATCAATCATAAACTCGCCCTATTGGTATATTCAACCCAATGATGTTTTATATGTTGTTCCATTAAAAGCAAGGGCAATTGGAGATGTATCAAGTTTACAAAGTTCATTTGGCGTTGTGGCTCCACTTTTAAGTATGATGTTACTTGTTTTGAATACCTACATTCTAGTAAAAAACCTTTAGTATATAAATAATGAGTGAATTTAAGCAATCATCTGGCGATAATTCGTCTAGCAATATGGATGAGTCTAGTTTTAATTTTAAAAAGGTAATAGGTAAGTTTTTGGCGTTTCTTCCTTATTTCATTTTTGCCGTTATCATTTCATTAATCATCGCCTTCATGGTTAATAAATACTCTAATGCTGAATATTTAGTAAGAGGTAGTATTTTGATCAAAGAGAAAGGCGGTACAAGGGGTAATTATGATGGTGCTGAAAATTTTGTTCAAGGTATGCAATTGCTGAATGCTTCAAGAAATATTGAAAATGAACAAGGGATATTAAAATCTAGAGCATTAGTTGAAGAAACTGTAAGGAATTTAGATTTCGGCATTTCTTATTATAGTATTGGGTCCTTAAAAACTTCTGACCTTTATGGTGATTTGCCTTTTGTAATTATTCTTGATAGTAATCATATTCAGGTTAATAGAAAAATTATTGGATTGAAATTTAAGGATGAGAAAAATTTAGAGGTTTCAATTGAAAAGGGTGGCCAATTAGTGATTCCAAAAACAGGTGAAATAGTAAGAACTATTGGCGAAAATTATAAAGCAACTTTTAATTCAGAAGATTGGATAGTTTCAGATTTCTTTAAATTTAAAATTCAAATATTAGATCCTAAAATGATTATATCAAAGGATGTACAATTTGGGTTTCGCCTCAACCCATTTGAATCGATTGTAAATTCATACTATAACAGATATTCTATTAAATCAATCAATAAATTGGCTTCCTTATTTGAAGTTTCAATTGTGGGTGAATGGCCTGAAAAGGATAAGGCATTTATAAACCAATTATTCAAAAGTTATATCAAAACGGGTCTCGATGATAAGATAAGGGTAACACAAAATACCATTCGATTTATTGATGGTCAATTGCGCAGCATTGGTGATACTTTAAACTATGTTGGTGATCAACTGGAGGGATATAGGAGTGCTAACAGAATTGTAGATTTGAGTTTAACTGGAAAAGAAATTGTTGAAAGTTTAAGCGACTTGGAGCAAAGAAAAGCTGAAGAAGACTTGAGAATGAAATACTATACTTATTTGGAAACTTACATTTCAAAAAGTAATCCTTTGGATGAATTAGTTGCTCCAAGTTCTGTAGGAATAATTGAGCCAATGTTAAATTCTTTGTTGCAAAAAATGGTTGAGTTGTACACAAAAAAGAAGACTCTTGAACTTACCTACCGAAATGAAAATCCCGAAATAATTGAAACCAATCAAACATTAGAAGGTCTAAAATCTGCATTACTTCAAAACCTAAAAAGCATTAAGGTTTCTTCACAAATTATTACCCAAGACCTTCAGAAGAGAATTGGTAAATTTGAAGGGCAAATTGGTATGTTGCCGCAGCAAGAGCAACAATTATTGCGTATGACTCGCAAATTTCAATTAAGTGATAAGTTGTACACTTACCTAATGGAAAAGCGCGCTGAGGCAGGTATTGCGGGTGCAGGTATTAATCCAGATAGCAAGGTAATTGACAATGCTACTATCATAGAAAAAACTGCTCCACAAACAACCAATAACTATTTAATTGCAGTCCTTGTGGGTATTTTATTACCTCTTTTGGTATTAATTACCTTGGAGTTTATGAACCAAGATATTCAAAACCATACCCATTTACAACAATTAAGTAAGATTCCGTTGGTAGGTACCATTGTGCATAATTCAAAAAACACCGCATTGGTGATAGCTAATCATCCAAAATCTCAGGTCTCTGAATCGTTCAGGAATTTACGTACAAACATTAATTACCTTGCTGGTAGAGCAGATAAAAAAGTAATTATGGTCTCCTCCACAGTATCTGGCGAAGGTAAAACTTTTATAAGCATGAACCTTAGTTCTGTTTTAGCAATTGGTGGTTATAAAACTTTGTTAATTGGAGTGGATTTAAGGAAACCTAAAATTTTCCAAGATTTTAAATTGGATAATAGCTTTGGATTAACCAATTACCTTATTGGTAAAATGGATAAAGATTCTATTATACAAAAAACGGAATTGCCTAATTTGTCAATTGTTACAGCTGGACCAACGCCACCTAACCCTTCAGAATTAATTATGTCTGTTGCCTTTTATGAATTGTTAGAGGCATACAAAAAGGAATACGATTATATTATTTTAGATACACCTCCTATCGGTCTTGTAGCAGATGGTTTAGATATTTTGAAACATTCAGACATTCTGCTTTATGTTGCCAGACAAACTGTTTCAAAAAAGAACTATTTAAATCTCATTAATGAGTTGTATGCCAATGAAAAATCAAAAAACATTGGTTTGGTTTTTAATGACATTAATTTTGCCTCTGTATATGGATATGGTTATGGTGCTTACAGTTATGGCTATGGCTATGGCTATGGAAATAGTTATGGTTATGGCTATGGCTATGGCTATGGAAATGGTTATGGAGGCAGTTATGGAGAAGCCGAGGTAGAAGAGAAGAAATCATTCTGGAAGCGCTTTTTAGGGATGTAATCAGTCATTGTAAATATTTCAGTTTTAGTACGAAACCTCAAAAAAACCACTTGTTTTTTTGAGGTTTTGTGTTAAGTTTGTACAAGAAAACTACTCAATATTTGATAGTTTTTCGAAAACACACATGTAACTCACGGGGCGAAGCTGTGCCCGAACTTCAAGTAAATTTAATTGTATGTTAGACGCTTTGATAACATCAAAGACACGAATAAAGTTGTTGTTAAAATTCTTTCTTAATTCAGAGAATATTGGGTACCTGCGCAATCTTGAAAATGAATTAGGAGATAATACCAACGCTATCCGTGTTGAATTAAATAAATTGGAAGATGCTGGATTATTGATTAGCTTCAGCAAAGGAAATAAGAAATTTTTCCAATCAAATAAGAAGCATCCCTTATTCCCTGATATCAACAGCATTTTAATGAAATTGACAGGATTAGACCAATTAATTTCAAGGGTGCTAAATAAGGTAGGCGACTTAAAGCAGGTATACCTGGTGGGTGACCTTGCCACAGGTATTGAAAGTGAAATTATTGATTTAATATTAGTTGGGGATATTGATAGGGAATATTTTAATTCACTTGTGATCAAATCAGAAAAGTATATTCACAAGAAAATAAGGTATGTAATTTTTCAATTGGACGAATTTGAATCCAAGAAAAGTAAAATTATTGGTGAAAATGGGTTAAAGATTTGGGAAAATTTATAACGAATAGAAATAATTTAATTAAGCAATGAAACAAGAAAAAATTGCAGTTATTGGACTGGGTTATGTTGGATTACCATTGGCAGCGGCATTCGCGGCAAAATTTAAGGTTTTTGGAT
>CAILJQ010000093.1 GCA_903834625.1 uncultured Bacteroidota bacterium | reverse complement strand
GGAATACCTCTCTGTTTTAGGCAAGTCGGTAGTATAAACAAGGTATTCTATTTTGTAGCCAGGATTTTTACCCGTTCCTACATAAAATACATTACTTGGTCCACCAACAACAATATTGGTTTGTACAATACCATTCACCTTAACCGCAGAAACTAATGGAATAATACTAGGTGATGAAGAAAAAGTGATAGTAATCTTACCCTGTTTGTATGCTGTTGGAATAGCAATGTTAGGATAATACCTCGAAATTTGTACCACATTGTTCCCAGGGTTGTAGTCTGCCACTGGGCAGGTAAATTGAGCTTGGACAGATAGGCTGAAGCCCAACAGAAAAAGCAGAAATTTGAAACTTAGTTTCAGTTTTTTCATAAATAAATAGTTAAAGGTTGAGTTAAAACTATACCTAAAGCACAGGTTAAGGCAATAAGTATATCCAAATTCAAGCTTTCTTATTTGCAATTGTTTAATCAACAATTGAAAAAGAATTTGCCCAAATTTGGAATGACAATTTACCACAAGACATGTTGCACTTTTTCGGCAATGATTTTAACATATTCGGCAGGTCTCTTCCAACTACTAACCAGCTAACTATGATTGGACCTAAGATTAAACGTCCTATTTAAAATGCCAGTCCGCTATTTATCCTAATTTCATGCTATTGAAATCCCAAATCCACCATAAAAGAAGATAAGAAACATAAGTCGAAGAGCTTTGAGATTTCCCGTAAGCTAAAATTAAATTTTAGTTAGCGCTATTCACAAAACTGAGTGGACTTGAATGATATTGTTGTTTAAATGCCCTACAAAAATAGGATACAGAACTAAAGCCACACATAGTGGCAATTTCCTGAATACGTAAATCTCCAATTTTTAATAATTCACATGCCTTTGTTAGCCTGTAATACCTGATGTAATTGATTAAGGTCATTCCACTCTCTTTCATAAACTTTCGGTTGAGGGTACTCTGACTCATGCCTATTTTCTCTGCAATTCCACCTATATCTAAATGACAATTAGAAAAGCTATTTTTGAGTATGTCATCAATTTCTTTGACGATATTTTTGGGCAACATTTCATCATTACCACCACGCAACTGTTGTAATTCACGGGGAGGTATAACCCTAAACAAATTTTCAACTTTTAATACAAGTTCATTGATTTTAAATGGCTTTAAAATAAAATCTATTCCACCTGAACTTAAGGCACTCAATTGAATATCTTTTGATTGATACCCTGATATGAAAATTACGGGGATATAACAGTACCTCGGGTCTTTGCTAATTTCAGAAATAAAAGTAGTACCACTAATGCCTGGTAAGCCAATATCACATAAAATCAATTCTATTTTTTCATCAAGCAAAATTTTGCGCGCTTCAACAACCGTATAGGCACAAAAAACCGCATACGTTTCCTGGAAGATTTCTTTTAGAATTGTATTTAATTCAAAAGAATCTTCTATGACCAAAATTTGCCTATTTGCGTTGGGTTTCAATTACACAAATTAACCCAATATTGATCCCTTACATGAGGCTAGATGTGGAATCCTTACACATAATGAGGGAAATAACCGAGCAATAGATTAAAATAAATTTAAAACGAATAAAAAAGTTGAACGCTCGAAAATTAATTTAAACAATTGCATCAACCTACTCACAACTTAAATCCAATGCTGATGTTGAAGTCAAAGATGGCGCCGGGACCAGCCAGGTAAAACAAGCCTTTAAAACCATTGGGGGCAGTGTCTACCTCACCATTAAAGGGAACGCATATTTTTATTCCTTCCGTCATTTGTACAAAAAACTTCCCTGCGGTATGGAGGTTCCATTGATGTCCAATTCCATACCCCGCCAACACATAATTACCCCCACCATAACTCTGTCCGCCACCCGCTTTTACATAATAATAGCCTAGCTTAGCGTTCAACAATAAATTGTATTTACGCATTTCTACATATACTTGGTTGCCGGGTACAAACCCATAAAATTGGGTATAAGATGCCAGTAAGGTTTTGTTGTTACTTACTTTTATCTCTCCCATAACCCGTAACCTATTAATCAACCCAACAGGATTACCTGCGTATAGGGTAAATCTGCTAAGCTCCCTTCTTGTTGCCAAGCTATCTTGTGCCCAAGTTGGCAGGGTATAAAGCAAAGTAAACAGTACGAAAGAAAATCGTCTCATGTGGTTCAGCCCTTTTTGGTTCGAACCGAAAAATAGAAAAGCAATTGATGTTTGCCAAAATGAATTATACCAATGGCAGAAATAAGACACAGTTTTGGCCGCTCCTCAATTTTTATTATCTAAATTTGTGCTATGAAAAGGCTTCAACATTTCTTGTTATTAGTTGTGCTTCTACTAAACAATAGCAACAGTTTTGCGCAACGCAGCAATTGTACACAAGCCCTTCAGCAAATTTCTACTGATAGCTTGATGCAACATCTACAAGAGTTGGTTGGGAAAAAAATAGTTTATGTAAACGATTCCCATCAATACATTTCCTCAAGGTATGCGTTTCATAAAGACAATGGTCTCGCGGCTTCTTATTTGGCACAAAAATGTGCTTCGTACGGGTTTAGCATACGTAAAATGAATTACAGTGGCACGGGCATGAACATCCTTGCAGAAAAAACAGGAACACAATTCCCCAATAAATCAATCATGTTGTGTGCGCATTATGATTGCGTAGGTGGTACCTTCACCAAGTTTCAAGGTGCAGATGACAATGCTTCTGGCTGTGCAGCAATTATTGAAGCAGCGCGTGTATTAAAGAATATCAATTTTCCATATACCATTCAATTAGCATTTTGGGATGAAGAAGAAATAGGTTTATTGGGCAGTAAAGCACACCCTTTGGCAGGTGGCGGATTGCCCGAAATAATCACAGCCATTAATTTGGATATGATTGCCTGGGACGATAACAAAGACAACTTAGCCATGCTTCATGCATCAAGTGCATTGCCTATTTCTATTGATTTTGCAAATAGGTTACAATACCTCATTGGTAAATACAAATTGCCACTCATTTCAACGATGAAAATCCCAGGCGAACCCAATACAGACCACCAAGCATTATGGGATAAGGGTATTCCTGCCATTGGTTTAACAGAAGATTACGACAATGATTTTAGTCCAAATTGGCATCGTTATTCAGATAGCATAGACAACATACACATCCCCTATTTTGTAGCCATGAGCAAATTGGCTGTTATGGGTTTGTGTGAGTTTGCCCAAGAGGGAGGTACAGGGTTAAATGTAACAAATAGTGGCAGCTCTCTTGTGCGCATTTATCCAAATCCAATCACAAAGCAAATATGTTTTTCTGAGCTGAACCAAGTTAAAACAATTGAGATAAACAATTCATTGGGACAACTTATTTCTACTACAGAGGTAAATACCTTAACTAACCTTTGTATGCCAGCACCAGATTTAGTTGGGTTTTATGTGGTTTCAATTTTCGGTTCGAACCAAGAGATGGTGCGGATAAAGATAATAGTTGAATAAGCTTAATCTTCTAAACCCAAACCATTGAGTATTTTCTCTCTGTATTTATCTATGCGTGCTAGTCTAGTTTTACTTTGTTTGGCCTGTGAAAAGTGAAGTAAATAAGCTCTTTGTCGGCCTGGTGTAAGCTTATAAAAGGCCTCCTTTAACATAGGTTCATTGGATAAGGCCAATTTAAATTCCTCTACCATTTCAAATTGTTC
>CAILJQ010000092.1 GCA_903834625.1 uncultured Bacteroidota bacterium | reverse complement strand
TGTCTTGCGCACCTGCCAACATGTTATTGGAACCTGAAGTGGGATTGATGGCACAGGAATAATACTGTGTTACATTATAATTGTTATTTCTTGGAAATATCACATCCGAAGTACCGGCTGACCCTATGTTGGAAGTATAAAATACTCCCCCATCATTCCCAAAAATTAAGGTAGAAGAATTTCCTGGTTTAAAAACAATGGCATGTTGATCTGCGTGTACTTCAGAACAATTTAAATTACCCAAATTGTTGTTGTTCGACCATTTTGATATTTGGGTCCAATTGCTTCCGCCATCTACACTTCTAAACAAATCGATACCACCCACAATTACATTATCTGCATTGTTTGGATCAACTGCCATAATTAAATCATACCAAGCCTGACCGCGTGTAAAGTCGGTATCGGGTATGCCATTATCCACATCAGCTGGCTCGGTTACACTTGTCCAAGTGGTTCCCCCATTGGTTGTTTTTTTAAAGTCGGCTACCTGGTTTCCATTTTCAAAAACAGCATATACAACATTGCTATTACTTGGAGCACATGCCAATTCAACCCTTCCTTTTCCGTTGGTAACCGTTATAGAATGTGCCAAGGTATAGGCGGTACCATTATCTGAATAATACACCCTACCACCGCCTCTATCAGTACTAGAAAAAGGATAGGCTTTTGAACCCACCCAAATTCTGCCATTGGCTCCTATTTCTAAATCGGCAGCTACCAATTTTGAGCCCGCCACCAAAGGCGAAACATTTGACCAAGAAGTGCCTCCATTGATAGAGCGCTGTATGCCTGCCTGGTTAGTTCCATGCCAAACCCCGTTATAATAACCTCCATCTACAGCAGCATAAAGAGTGCTTACGCCACTTTCGTTTCTAACCACAATATCATTCACATAATAAAAATTTACCGTTGAAGTCAATTGCGACCATGTTGTGCCTCCATTGGTAGATTTCCAAATACCAGCGCCTCTTGATGAACCCACTCCAAAACCTTCACCTGTACCAACATACATAATTTGTGAATTGTTAGGATCAAAAGCAATGCAGCTTACCGCTATGTTTTCCCAAAAATTATTTACCGGATTCCAAGAAGATGCTGAAGAGGTAATATCGTTATTAAACCATAAACCACCTGTTACGCCAGCAGCCCATACTTTCTTTACGTTCAAATCATTTGGGTCGTAAACCAAAGCACGTGTTCTTCCTCCCACATTGTTTGGACCTCTCTCTACCCAAGGAGCACTTGCACTTCCTGGAGCAACTTGCATGTTGCGCATACCTTTCATTAAATCCAAGGTAGCAGGTAAACGCTCGGGGGCTGGCCTTCCTAAAGCTGGATCCATAGTGCGTAAGTAGTCTTGCTCCCAGGCCAAATCAGGTGCTGCAGGTTTACCCATGGTTTTTAATTCACCGGGGAAAGCGCGTCTTGGATTGCTGTATGGGTGACTTTGCAACATGGCGCGTAATTTCTCCCTGCTTATTTTTTGGGATTGATAGGCTTGGTAAGAAAATATCCCAAGCGCTAAACAGATGAAAGAAAAGGAAAGGAGGTAAAATTTATTTTTCATGTATAATAATTTTCATTTTTTAACGAGGCATTTCAGAAAAAATAAGCAAAGGAATGCGATGTGATTTTCCTTCTATTTGTATGGAAACCCATGCAGGTTGAAACTGCTTTTCGTCGATGATAGGATCTTGAACTAGCCTTGGATTAGGTTGCTCTGCGCTTGGTTCTGGTTTATTAATGGCATAATTTACTTCATAACTTGAAGGCTTTCCAACCAGGGCATTAAACACCATACTCTTGCCTCCTATCACAACAGAATCTACTTTTAGCTCCTGCTTACTTATTATATTTATTTGGAACACCATGCCTTTACCTTTTCCCATGGCTGTTTGGTACTTTTGGTATTGAGCAGAAACTGTTACCTCAGGCTCTGCAACAGGAGCTGCAACTTTATTATTACGCTTAAGGGTACTGCATACAATTACATTCATTAATCCAATGAATAGTAACAGAAGGATAAGTGTTTTTTTTATGATCATGGTTATTTGGTAAAATTAGGAAAAACACCCATAAAAAAAACATGAATAAGCGGGGTAAATGAATAGCCAAAATTTGATTTTTTAATTTAATTTTAAATAATAACTTTGGGTAACCCAAAATAAATCAATATGATACAAAACTACTTCCCTAAATTAAATCGCCCCATGCCGCAATTCCTATTAGCCGGATTTTTCGCATTGATAATGGTTCAGTCTTGTAAAAAGGATGATACCAACACAACTGAAACTCCTTCAACCGGAATGGTATCTGGAGAATGTAGAATTACCCGCATGGATGATACTTCTGTAATAGCCTATACCAATGACAACCGCGTAAGTAAAATTTCTACCTACAGTTATACCTATGGCACTAATTCGGTTACCTTATTAGACAATTTCCTTTTTAAAGAGAAAATAATCTTCTCATTAAATGCTGCTGGATATCCAATAAACAGAGGAATTTGGGGGTTGGAACCATCAGATACCCTAGCCGATCAACTTACTTGGTATGTATATAATTCAGACTCAACACTTGCTTTAAGCAGGACATATTTATTGGCAAAAGACAAATATGTATTTGATAGCAAATCTGTTTATACCTGGACAAAGAAGAATTTAACCCGTGTAGTAGAATATGGAAAAGACACGGTGAATGCCATACTGGT
This sequence comes from uncultured Bacteroidota bacterium, assembly GCA_903834625.1. Classification (GTDB taxonomy): domain Bacteria; phylum Bacteroidota; class Bacteroidia; order UKL13-3; family UKL13-3; genus B1. The sequence continues at coordinate 16,529 of CAILJQ010000092.1, read as the reverse complement.
TGTTAACCTTGCTTATGATACTGCAAAGGTAGATAACAGGAAAGCTAACTTTGAAAAGATGTATACTTTTAACCCAATATACAGCCTTGATATGATGCCTAAGTCAAGCAGTAAAAACTTGGTCACCGACATGCAGTATAGCATAACCGGACAAGCCCCTCAATATTACAAAATCACTCAAACACGCAATACTAAAGGAAATGTAACGCAAGAAGTCATTAAAACACTTGCAGGCGCAGAAGTATACAGTCAGAACTTTTTATACGAATGTAAAGATTAATAGGTATCAGGTTCGGTTTGAACCAAACTATTTTCTTGAAAGTAATGCACTGCTTGGAGGAGCGTATTTGTATCTAATGCAATAACGTTTATTACCCTAAAAGGCAGTGCATTTCTTTTGCGCCACTCCCACTCGTGCACAGTACGCGTTGTGCCATTGTCATACCACCAAGCGGTATATTGATACTTATCTCCCTTTTTCAAAGTACCCATCATAAAAGAATGGTCTTTGTTGGTTCGCTCATAAAAATCGCACAAATCAAAGCCACTAGCCTTCCAACAAATTTGAGGTGGATGTCCGCCCTCAAAAGCACGAATAGCAGGCTTAATATAAATCAATAAACTATCGTTTCTAAACTCCATTACCCCATCTTCTTTGGGAGTTTTGGTATAACCTGTTATGGTTAATTTCTCTAATAATATATCCTTCCGATGCGAATCTCGGATCAAACCGAAACCATAAGAGGCAACCAACCATACAAGTAATAAAATCCAAAGACCCAATACGGGTCTTTTATGGATTATTGCTGATTTGTTCTCTTCTTTAACGGGAACATACCTACTCATAAAATAAAAAGGCAAAAGGGAATAAACCACAAATGAAAATACCCCAATTAACTCATGACTAAGGGTATTGGGCAAAGAGTGAAACATCACCAAAGTACAAATTCTAACAAAGTTGCTTATCAATAGCAACGCAGACATGAGTAGATAGGAACCCACAATAAAATGGAAGGAAATATGTTTGCCTGTTTGTTTTTCTCTATAGGCCATTATCAAGGTGGCGGCAATAAATCCTGTGCCGTACATATTTAATCCCACACAAGCTTGGTCAATATGAAAAGGCACACCATTAGCTCTTACAAAATAACTTCCTTTATAAGTCAAATCCATACCTGCAATATTCAACACATAACAAGTGTATTTGCTCATTTCTAACCTAATAGGAAAAGAAAATATTTGCACTACATAATACAAGGCCGGAGAAATAGCCAACAAAAAAAACAAAGGCAAATAGCCTAAGGTTCCCCAGAAATAGGCAATTACAAATGCTAATAAACACCCCCATGAAACAAAGAGCAACACCTTTAATTGAAACAACATGGCAAGTGCCAAAAACAAGCAGGCCAAAACCAGGTACCGCCATGAAATGCTTGCTTGTGGCTTTGGTTGAATAAGAAAAGGAAGTATACAAACTCCCAATAAAATTTGGAAGCTAAATAAGATATAGTTGCTATTTACCAGCACAAACAAAAGCAGGCAAGTAACTAACAAAACCCATTTGGGTACTAGGTATTTTTTTAATGAATCAAACAACATGCCGCTTATAAACTTGGCTGTTGTTTCGGTTTGAACCAAAGCCAAGCCACAAGCAATAATAGGATGGTAAATAAAGCCCATTCATGGGGTTCTGGGACGGAACCACCTTCCATGATTTCTGCATTGCCAAGGGTATCTTTGTTCTTTTGAATGTTCATGCGCTTATAATCTTCTTCAGTCTCTAACACAATTAAGCTAGTAAGCGGACTTAACACATATGCCTCTTCAGCCTCACGGAACCATTCATTTTCAAATTTTTCTGAAGAAAAGAATTTGCTCCCTAAATTTTTAACAATATGGTTATAGGCAAACAAACGCATGAGATGGTCTGGTGCTGCTCCGCTTTTATCAGCAGCTATTGAATCTTTTCTTTGAATAACTAAGTGGGAAGTGGGAATCACCAATTCATTATCGTTTTCCTGTGCATAGGAAAAAGATTGTTTGAGCATTGCATTTTTTAAATCATCTATTTGCATAGGCAGGTAAGTAACCAACCTTAATTCTACCAATGTTTTGTACAATGGATTTAAATCTTCTCCAATATTTACCAAAAGCATAGGCGTTTTATTTTCCTGCAAATAATTTTCCATGGCTTCACCATAAGCAGATTGTTTGAGTTCTTTTAACAAGGGTGATTGAGAACCCGAGTTTACTACCAATAAACTATGTGCAGGGTCTTTTATTAAATGAAGATAAGGCAATGAAAAGTGATATTCTTTGTAAATATCAAAAATCTTTTGCGCATTGGCTTCGGTAATCCTAATGAGTTGTGGACCCATAACATATAGCTCTTTGTCTTTAAAAGCTAGGCGTAAATCGTCATAGTTTTCTTCACTCCAATATTGGTTCAAATCAAAGAACACTTTTTGAATGCTTACAGGATGTGCAGTTGGTACTGCTTCCTTCAGCCCATAAGCCTTTCCATGATAATTGAATGTTTGATTAGAAAGGGCTTCCATAGGTATTTTGGCTTGCCAAACTGGCAAATAATTGCCCTTGCGTGTATAAGTTCCATTGGCAGTTTTTTCAAAACCATCTGGCAAATCGGTGAACTCACCTTGCAATTCGGTTAGCTCGCGTGCCTTTTGTGCGTCTGGCCCCTCGAACCAAATATTTTCTAACAGCAAGTGATCGCCTTTATACTTGAGGGGGCTGGTAAAGCCAATTTTAAAAACTCTATCCTCTTTGGTTGTACATGGAAAAACAGACACCACTACCAAGTTTCCTTCTTTCCAATGCACAATGGCAGGATCTCTTTGCTCAACGCCTACAATTTGTTTAAAAGCACTATCTGCTTTTTTGCGTGTAGTTAAGCGCGATTTCTCTTCCTTGCCATCAATCCATAAAGACATGGAGGTAACAATACTTCCCTCTGGCAAATGAAACGTGTATAAGGCTTGTTGGGTTGAACGCACAAACCAAGCGCGTTCATTGCGTTGCTCTGGAGAGTTATGAATGGTAAGAATTTTTTCGTGGTAAGCCAAACGCTGTTTTGGAAAAACTTGAATTTTAGAAGTTATAGCAGAGGTGCTTAAACTGATGCCATTCCAAAGGCGTTCTTCGGTTAAATGGCGCTTGTCTCTTCTTATATTTAACACTGCCTCAGCCGATTGTTGATCGAGCTTCAACTCCCCAAAAAATGCCATCCCCAAAATGGCCAATGGGTTATGGTATCTGTTTTCTCCATTAAAATCTAAGCCCCATCCATTGTACCAAAAGCGCTGCGAATAATAGGGAGAAATCAATATTTCCTCACTCAATTTATCGGAGGGCAATTGCTGAGCTAGGGCTATTTCAACTGGCAATGCATTTTTTGTATCCAAATAATTATTGGCTTGAATGTCTTTTACCTTCTCTTGAATTTGGTGCCATTTTGTTAAATAAAATCCAACAAACAACAAAGGAACTAAAACCCCTATTGCAAAAGCCATTTTGTTAAGCCCCTTACGCTGCATCACAACTATAATAAGTACTAGCCAAAAAACAGGCACAAAACTGTGCAAACTCATACCAAAAAATATAGAACCTAGAATAGAAATGGGCATGATAGGCAAAAGGTAAAGGTTAAAGTAAAAGCCTAAAACCAAAACAGCTCCACTCATAAACCAGAAAATATTTCGCTGAGTCTTATTTAAAAAATCATAATAAGGATAAGCTAAAAAAACAGAGGCCCCAAATAAAGTATACAAATTTAACCAAAGCGGAAACTCAGAAAACACCTGCATGTTTCGGTTAAGTGAGAAAGCAGAGATGGTATAGAGTAAAACCAAATGCACCCAACAAGCAAAAGGAATATGGGGCCTAGGCTTTGACTGACGGTATTTATTTACAACCAAAGCAATGTAATACAAGATGGTTGCCATAAAGTTGAACACAAACAAGAGAAACAAGCCATCGCCCTCCACTAAAGGAAAGAACTCAGGCATAAGATATAGAGCAAAAGAAACACAAAGGAAAACCCAACCCAATCTATAGGTGGATTTGTAGGTTTGAAGATCTAACTGTGGCATATAGGTTATTAAGGTAATCTCACAAACGAAGATAAGGAAGCAGAAATTATCTGCTTCCTTATTTTGTTTTCAAACAATTCAAATTCCAAAGGAAATAAAAACGGCAATAGAATGCAGGTTTTACTTGCATTTTATTACCTAAATCAACCTATCATTTAGAGTGATATTTTGGCATGTCAACATCAGACAATCTAAAATCGCCTCTTCTACAGGAGAAAAAAAACGAATTTTGACAGGAATGACCTGCAAAAAAAATTAGCCTTGCGAAAAAATATGCATTATTTTGCGCACTTAAAATCTAAACCAAAATCAAATGCAATACGACGTAATAGTTATTGGTAGTGGCCCTGGTGGATACGTAGCAGCCATTCGTGCCAGTCAGTTAGGACTTAAAACTGCTGTAGTAGAAAAAGCCGAATTGGGTGGTGTATGTTTAAATTGGGGATGCATTCCCACCAAAGCTTTGTTAAAATCGGCACAGGTTTTTGAATATATCCATCATGCCAAAGATTATGGTATTGAAGTGAGTGGAGCCAAGCACGACTTTACAGCTGTTGTAAAGCGCAGCAGAGATGTTGCCAATGGTATGAGTAAGGGAATTGCTTTTTTGATGAAGAAAAACAAAATTGATGTGATTGCGGGATATGGAAAACTTGCAGGTAATGGTAAAGTAGAAGTTACTGATGCTGCAGGTGCTAAAGCAATTCATGATGCCAAACATATTATTTTAGCAACTGGCGCAAGAAGTAGAGAGTTACCTAATATTAAAATAGATGGTAAAAAAGTAATTGGCTACCGCGAGGCCATGGTGCTGCCACAACAACCTAAAAGCATTGTGGTTATGGGAAGTGGCGCTATTGGGTGCGAGTTCGCTTATTTCTACAATGCTATGGGTACCAAGGTTACTATTGTAGAATATATGCCAAATATTCTTCCCATTGAAGATGAAGAGGTAAGCAAAGAAGTAGCTAAGTCGTTCAAAAAATCTGGCATTGAAATCATGACTGGTGCGGCAGTAGAAAGTGTAGATACCAGTGGAAATGGTTGCAAAGTAAAAGTGAAAGCAGCAGATGGTATCAAAGAAATTGAGGCTGATATTGTTCTTTCTGCAGTAGGTATTCAAACCAACTTAGAAAACCTTGGATTAGAAGCCTTGGGCGTTAAAACAGATAAAGGTAAAGTATTGGTAGATGATTTTTATGCAACCAATATTAAAGGAGTATATGCTATTGGGGATATCGTAAAAGGTCCGGCCTTAGCTCACGTATCAAGTGCTGAAGGAATTATTTGTGTAGAAAAAATTGCTGGACATCATCCAGAGCCTTTAAACTACAACAATATCCCAGGATGTACCTATTGCTCGCCAGAAGTAGCCAGTGTAGGCTATACAGAAAAGGCTGCAAAAGAAGCAGGATATGAAATTAAAGTAGGTAAATTCCCATTCTCTGCCAGTGGTAAAGCAAGTGCTGCAGGAGCAAAAGAAGGTTTTATCAAATTAATATTTGATGCCAAATATGGTGAATTTTTGGGCGCACATATGGTAGGTGCCAATGTAACAGAAATGATTGCTGAAGTTGTTGTGGCTAGAAAACTAGAAACCACAGGCATGGAAATCATTAAATCTGTTCACCCACACCCTACCATGAGCGAAGCTATTATGGAAGCCGCCGCGCAAGCATATGGCGAGTGTATCCATTTATAATTTTATTAGAAAAGTCGGGTACCGCTTGCCCACTGCAATTGGTACTTGGCTTTTGCATATTTAGCTGTTAATTCTGCCAATTTTATTTGGGCATCTAACAAGCTGCGTTCGCGTTGGTTCACCAAAAACAAAGAGCTTTCACCGCTTATAAATCTGGTTTCTTCGGCATCGCGCATCCTTGCAGCATTGCTCACCAAAGATGTTTGTATTTCTAAAAGCTGCTTACAGGTCAATAAATTATTGTAGGCAGCCATTACAGCATTCTGCACTTCTCTCCTATTTTGTTGGAGGGTAAGGGCAGATTGTTTTATTTTATAATTACTCAAATCTAGCTTACCTCTTTCTTTACGTAAAAAGAGGCTGCTGTAGAAGCTTACGCCAAATTTGTAATTCTTCATAAACAAACCATCTACTGCATCTTCACTCCCATTGGTATAAGTTTGAAATGGATAATATTCCACATTTAACTGAGGCTTTAAATTTTCAATAGCTAGTTTTCTTTCTAAATTGGTTTGAGCCAATTTCACTTCCAATTTTTGGATGTCGGGATGAGCACTTGCGGCATTGTCTTTTAAAGATTGTAGGGAGTCTGTACTTAGGTTAATCAATTCAGAGCCCTTAGCTGCAGGAATAACACCTGGTGCAGGTTGAACCGGATTATTATTTGCATCCCACAAATAGTTGGCTAACTCTAGGGTGCTGTTTTGATAATCTACTTCAGCTTCGGCCAATAAAGCCTCCCTGCGTTGGTATTCCATCCAAGCCTCTACACTGTCTATTGGTTTTTCTTCACCAGCGAAAATGCGTTTGATGATGTATTCTTTTCTGGTTGCTGCCAATACAAAATTTTCTTTCGTGAACTTCAATCGGGCGTAACTCATTTGCCAATCCCAATAGGCTTTTGCAGAAGCCAACATGAGTTTATTGATGGTACTTACTTGTTCAGCTTCATTCAAACCTTGCAGCAATTGCGCTTGTTTTAATTGATTTCTTCTTTGGTCGGTTACCAATCCTCTCAACAAGGGAACAGAAACGCCAGCATAATACAATTGATAAAAAACATCACTTGGTGTAGCGCTGTATTTGCTTCTTTCCGGACTTACAGATATTCCACTAGATTGATCTAAACCTGCCTTTACATCAACTCCAATACGGGTAGGAATTTTCAGTGTTGGTTCAAGATAAGTAAAAGAGTTTTCACCCTTGGTGCGTTTGCCATTTAAATCGGCACTCAATACTGGGTCAAAAGCTCCCTTGGCACTGCGTAATTCTGCCTTCGCCATGGCAGGCAATAGATTTGCATACCTAGCCATTGGATGGTTCAGCATTACCTGTTCATAATAGGCATCAAAATACAAATAGCTGGTATCTTGTGCATGGGCAGGCATTATAGCCTTTATACATAGGATCAAACCGAAAACTAGCTTTTTCATTTTTTACTGCCTTCAGCTTTTTTGGTATCTGCTTGTAGTTCCCCTATAAAATCGGGAGGGAAGCCATTAAACTGACGCCATAGTTCATAACCCACCGTAACATTTTTAAGCATGGCCCAACCATATACACCCCCACCTGCGCGCACCAAATCTGGCCAAGGTTCTTCTTTTGGATCAGGCATAACCAAAACCCTAAACAAACCATTGTTACTATTCATTCTATCAACCGCTTGAACCACGCCACCAAAAGTACCTACACCCACATTAGGCCAACCAGAGAAAACCAGAGCAGGCCATCCATCAAATTGAATACGCACTTGAACGCCGGTATCCATTAATGGCAAGTCCATGGCACGCACATACAACTCAACAGCCATTTTTGCATTGGAAGGAACAATACTCACCAAATCTTCTCCTTCTTTGATTAACTCACCCAAACCAGATTTCATGGCCTTTACAATATAGCCGTCTTGCGGCGAGCGAATGATATAAAATCCTGAACGCAATTCAATGTTCGATAGTTCAATTTGCATTTTAGAAATCTCTGCCATGCTTTCAAACAACTCACCTGTGGTTTCGTTAATAACAGATTCTGCCTTTGAAATTTTATCAATATAGTCTGCTTCAACAGAGTTTAACTCTATTTCGGCATTTATCAATTCGTTCTGAACCGAATTATATTTATTTTCACTCTCCACCATTTTGGCATTTGCCTCTTGGGTTTTGTTGTTTCTATTTTGCAATTCTGTGAGAGAGGCAAGACCTTTGTTGTACAAATCTTCCAATCTTTTGTATTGGTCTTGAACCAATTTATAATTGAGTTTTGCCGCTTCCAAAGCAGCCTTCTCTGCAGCCACTTTAAAACGCATTTGTTTTACCTTGTTGCGCGATTGTTCTAATTTAAACTGCAAGCCAGATTTTAGGGCATTAACTTGTTTTTCAGTAGCAGAAATTTTATTCCTTTTTGCGCCAATGGCATCCATTTTATTGGCAATTTGCTCATTGGTTCTGCTGATTAAACGCGGATCGAAAAATTTTTCTTTTACTTCTGAAATGACACAGATGGTATCCCCTCTTTTCACGAACTGACCTTCCTGAACCATCCATTTATCTATTCTTCCGGCAATAACAGAGGGAATTACCTGCGGACGATCTTGTGGCCGAAGTGGCGTTACCTTTCCTTTACCTTGGACGTTTTGTTGCCAAGGCAAAAACAAACAGGCAAGCAGAAAAAGGAATATGCCAACAAGCCAATTGCGAATCATATAATATTTGCCTGGGGTATTCACCAATCTCAGGGCATATAAACCTACCCCTTTACTTTGGTATGAATAGTCTGAGTGTGTTTCGTTCTTCATGAGTTAAGCAGGTAAGAGATTTTGTTCTAACAATTGTTGGTAGCTTCCTTCTGCAATGATGCGTCCGTCTTGCATCACCAGAATTTTGTCGCTTCGTTTCATTACCTCATGTATATTACTTACCACTAATAAGGCATAAGGTCCTTGGAATAAAGTATCTAATATTTGTTGTTTTTCTGCACTTTGTACATTGTGAAAAAACTCATCAATTAAAATAAGGGAAGGATTTTGGACAAAACTACGTGCCAATAATATTTTCTTCACCACATTGCTTGGGAAGTTTGAACCAGAAGGCTGTACTTGTGTTTGTAAGCCCTTCTTTAAGCAAGAAATAAACGACTCCAAATGTGCCTTTTTACAAGCCTCCATAATATCTTTTAACAAAACTCCTGGTCGGCCCATGGCAATGTTCTCTTCAATGGTACCTTCAAAAACATCAGACAAGTTGAGGTTATCACCAATGATAGAACGATAGCTATTCGGATTTAATTCACGAACTGAAATTCCATTTAACTTCATTACCCCTTCATAGTGTTCAAATAAACCGGCCACAGTTTTGATTAAGGAAGTTTTACCTGCATCATTGTAACCTGTGATACATATTTTCTCCCCTTTATGGATGGTAAAACTTATATCCTTAAAACTATAATCAAGTGCTTCATGAAAACGATAAGCAACTTTTTGAAGTTCTAATTCAAAAGTATTTTTGATATCTAAATCGTCTACTTCACGACCAGCATTGTTTTCAATTTCTAAATCGGTAACCTGACCAATTTTATCCAAAGCCGTTAACATATCATAAAGCACAGAAATGGTACCAATAAGTTTCTCCACTGAGTTAATCACCAAAACAATAATAATTTCGGAGGCCACAAACTGACCTAAATTAATCTGTTCATTAAATACCAATGCACCTCCTAACACCAATAGACCTGCAGTAATTAGGGTTTTAAAGGCAATGATGGCCGAATATTGCTTTACCAATATGCCAAAATGCTTTTTGCGATAGGAAACGTATTTTTCTAAAAGTCGGTCAATTTTATGAATGGGTAAAGTAGTATAACCAGCTAATTTAAATGACTGAACCGAGCGGCCTAATTCCTCTAACCAATAAACAACCTTGTATTTATATTTCGATTCGTAGATACTGGTCTCTAACCCTTTTTTACTGGTAAAATAAAACACCATCCCAATAAAGAAGATCACCAATAACCCAAACAAAATAAAGTAAGGATGGTAAAACGAAAGTAACAACAAACCAAAAACAATCTGAATTATTGCAGAGGTAAAATCGATGAGAATTTTTGGCAAGGACTTTTGCACATTTAACACATCAAAAAAGCGGTTAATGAGCTCTGGCGTATAGTGATTGCGCAGTTTCTCTAATTTCAAACGAGGGATTCGAAAGGCAAAATCAAAAGCAGTTTTGGCAAACAAACGTTGTTGGAGCACCTCTACAATACCAAGTTGTTGCACTTGTAGCCATCCCGCAGCTAAAGTGGCTAAGATCACTAAAACCATTAAAACAAAAACACTCTCGAGCAACAATCCACCACTCATTAACCCAACAATTGCTTGGATTCCCAGGGGCAATGTAAGGTTAACCAAGGCAATCATTATAGCAAAAAAGTAGATGGTATAAATATCTTTCTTTTCGTTTTTGAGCAACCTAAAGAAACGTCGCAGAGGGGTAATTTCACCCTTTTCACCTTCAATCAAAAAGCTCGACCCAATGCTAAATCCAGCAATAAAAACAATATCAGTATCATTGCCTTTGTTCCCAGAGGCATCTAAATCTGGCGAATAACCATGTTTAGACTGCATTTCACCTGAGGTTTTGATGTTTGAAATCAGCTCTGCTTCGTTGGAAAATGAAATTTCTACCCATCCCAATTTTTCATCCTCTAAGGCCTTAATACCTTTACCCTGCTTTGGTTTCACCAAAATTGGCACAAGGTCGTTGGTTTGTTTTTTAAATACAATAATGGGGAATTCTTGTTTCTTTAATAGTTCCTGAAAGGCACTGGCTGAGCAATGTTTAATTTCAAAATTAAAGCGTGCAAACTCAGCTATATCAATGAATTGAGCATAAAATGATCCAAATCCTTCCCCGTATTCGTCTTCGTACCTAAATTTTTGGTCGTATAAATTAAAATGATCTACGGGTTGGTTAGATAATACAGCGTATTGTTCTAGTAGATCTATGATTTGTTTTCTTAACATTGCACTTAAAACAAAAATGGTGTTAAATAGTTTTACAATTGCTTTGGTTGGTTTTTTAGGGCTACTGATTTTCATCATTTTTTCCCTTATATTTACCTTACAAATTTGCGTTCACAAATTTAGGGTTTTGAGAACCCATTATAATGTTTAATTTTGCCTTACAAAAAAACAGACAATCGCCTGATTATGACAAACAAAGAGATTTCAGAAAAAGTTATGCAGGGGGCTTCAAAGGCTCACCTCAACCTTACTCCTGCCGAATTGGTTCGTCACGCCATTCTCAATGGGGAAGGAACCTTAAATGATACCGGAGCCTTAATGGCTGATACTGGTGAGTTTACAGGAAGATCACCCAAAGACAAATTTACCGTTTGTGATGCCAAAACAGAAAATACCGTTTGGTGGGGCGATGTTAACTTCAAATTTGACGAGAGTAAATTTGATGCCTTATTAAACAAAGTATTGAATCATTATGCTGGAAAGCCTGTGTATGCGCGTGATGCGTATGCTTGTGCTGATGAGCGTTACAAGTTGAAAATTAGGGTGGTAAATGAAACAGCTTACCACAATTTATTCTGTTATAACTTGTTTTTACGTCCAGAAAATGCTGAGTTAAACAACTACGAACCAGAGTGGTTGATTCTTAATGCTCCTAGCTTTAAAGCAGTTGCCGCAGAAGATGGAACCCGTCAACACAACTTCTCCATCATCAATTTCAGCAAAAAAATAATTTTGGTAGGTGGTAGCGGTTATACAGGTGAAATGAAAAAAGGTATTTTCACTGTATTAAATTACATCCTTCCTGAAGAAAGAAATACCCTTTCAATGCACTGTTCTGCCAATATTGGCAAAGATGGTGATACCGCTATTTTCTTTGGCTTATCTGGCACTGGTAAAACTACCTTAAGTGCAGATCCAGAACGTAAGTTAATTGGTGATGATGAGCATGGTTGGGCTGAAGATAGTGTATTTAACTTTGAAGGAGGATGTTATGCCAAGTGCGTTGACCTTACCCAAGAAAAAGAACCACAAATTTTCAATGCCATTAAATTTGGCGCTCTATTAGAGAACACCCGTTTTATCCCAGGAACATCTGAGGTTGACTATACCAATATCAGCGTTACAGAAAATACCCGTGCCGCATACCCAATACACGCAATAGACAATATTGCAGTGCCTTCTGTAGGAAAAGCACCTGAAAATATTTTCTTCTTAACAGCAGACGCATTTGGTGTATTGCCTCCTATTTCTAAGTTAAGTGTTGGTCAGGCTATGTACAGTTTCATTAGTGGTTATACTGCTAAAGTTGCTGGTACAGAGGCAGGCGTTACTGAACCTCAAGCTACTTTCTCTGCTTGTTTTGGTAAAGCATTCTTACCATTACACCCAGGAAAATATGCCAAAATGTTGGGCGATAAATTAAAAGCCAATCCAAATATCAATGTTTGGTTAATCAACACAGGTTGGACAGGCGGACCTTACGGCGTAGGTTCTCGCATGAAACTTTCTTTCACCCGTGCAATGATTACTGCAGCACTAAATGGTGAATTAAACAATGTAGGATACGAACAACACCCAATCTTTGGCTATCAAATGCCAACTGCTTGTCCGAACGTGCCAGTTGAATTATTGAACCCACGTAATACTTGGAGCGATAAGTCAGCATATGATGCACAAGCGAACAAATTGGCCAATATGTTCGTGAAAAACTTCGAACAATATGCCAGCGGTGTGGATGCAGAAATTTTGTCTGCTGCACCAAAAGCTACACAACAGGCCTAATCCCTGTTTAATACTTTCTAAAAAAGAGACACTCATTTGGGTGTCTCTTTTTTATTTTCGTACCAACCCAAAACCATGGAAGAACAACCCAACAAACCCAGCGACCCTGGATTCTTGTTTTCACTAAACCTGATGTTATTAGGTGGGGTGCTGTTACTTATGGTGATTATTACCTTAAATAAATTGCTGAACCATTACTTTAGTCAGCAATTAGACATGAACCGAGGCATTCTTTATTCAGTGAATGTGATTGAAACAGATACCTTCAAAATATACAGCAGTTCTGAATTATACCTTACTTGGTTTGCCTGCCTGCTTTCTGCACTTGGATTAACCATAACTGTTATAAAATTAGCCAAAAGCTGGAGATTCTGATATGCAACTCTTTTACCTTCCTCATTTAAACACCAATTCCTTTGAATTTTCTGAAGAAGAATCAAAGCACTGTATTCGTGTGTTGCGCAAAAAGAAAGGAGATGCCATTACCTTAATAGATGGAAAAGGTACAGAAGCAATTGGCATTATTGAATCTGATAATCCCAAAAAATGTAGTGGGTTGATTCAACAAAAAACCTTACATACGAAACCTCAAGGAACCTCCATTCACTTGGTTATCTGTCCAACCAAAAACACCGATCGCATTGAATGGATGCTCGAAAAATGTATCGAGTTAGGTGTAGATCAAATAAGTTTTATCTATTGTGAAAACAGTGAGCGTAACAAAATCAACCTAGAGCGCTGCGAGAAAATTGCGGTATCTGCTATTAAGCAAAGCAAACAATTTTACCTTCCACAAATAAATTCCATTCAATCTTACGAGCAATTCATGCAGCAAAAGGATTCGGTTCGAACCGAAAAATACATTTGCTGGTGCCCTACTGCGCAAACAGAAACATTGGCTAAACAAGTAGCACAAAGCAAACCGAGTTCTGTGCAAGTATTGGTAGGACCAGAAGGTGATTTTACCATAAAAGAAATTCAATTGGCAGAGAAACATGGATACAAAACATGCTCCTTAGGTAATACCATTTTACGCAGTGAAACAGCAGGATTATATGCTGTAACGGTGCTTGTAGCCTTGAACCAACTAAATGCTTAAGGCAACAAAAATAAGTTGGCGTAAAACTTTAATACGGCTCCATCTCTTACCTGTACTGAATACACCCCGGGTTGATTAGGCAAATTGGTTCCAGAAACTCTTAGCAGCCTTTTGCCTGAAACAATTTGATCAGAAACAATGCTTAAGGTATGGTGTGAATAGGCGCCAACTGCTGTTACCATTGGAACTGAGAGTGTATTGGTATCATTTATTACACAATCAAAATCGCTCATTGCACTCATGCTAAGTGGATTTGGAACCAATACCATTCCACTGCTGCTAGTGGAGCTCGAATTGGTTAACAATTCATAAGCACCAAAATCTGGCATAGCACCTTGCGGACGTTTTGTGCCTAATATGTCTTTTTGTAATACTGAATTTGCACTAACAACAGTGCCTGAAGCAGCATCTACAGCAAGAGAAACAGCTTGCAAAGAAAAATTGCTACGAGGTACATCAGAAAACCCAACAGCATATATTTCATTTGAATAAAAATTCACATCCAATGTACTTCTGCTATTGCATGAAACAAAGGCTGGTGCTAAAGTAGTTGAATATCCGGGAACAGAATTGCTGGAATAAATGCCATTAATAGGCATTGAAACAGTTTGCATCAAATTGCTATCTATTAAAATTAAATTATTGGCAAACAGACTTCCACTTATATATGCCAATGAATTTGCATTGATACCCTGCGGAGCCCAAGTATTATATGGAGCTCCCACACGATAGATAGATTGAATAATAACGGTATTATGTGCAACTAAATAAGGCAATTTAGGAACAGTGGCATCTCTACAAACTTTATCGTTGATATAAATGCCATAAGTAAAAGATGAGTTAACTAAGGAGCCAGAACTATTGTAATACCCACGTGCTGTTTTAGAGCTACCTGGATTAACTATTACATTATTATAAATGGAGGTTCCTACTCCAAAACATTGTATGCCGCTACCTTTGCTGTTTAAAATTATATTTCCATAAACTTTAGCACGTGCGGGCTGACCAATAAAAATGCCCGATTGCTGATTGGAAACATCTGCATAACTATCATTATTGATATAGTTATTATAAATCTCTACCTGCTCTGCAGAAGCTACTTGAATGCCATCCCAACCTGTGCTGTCAACTATATTTTCATAAACTTTAATGCCTACAATTTTATGTGGCAACAAGAAAAAACTTGCACCCGAGCACGACATACGAATACCTGCACCATCTGCGTATCCTGTATTCCCCAAATAAAAACCTTCATTTCCAACGTGGTGAATGTAGTTGTGGTGCAGTTGAATATCAAACATCACAAAAGCGCCATAAGAAGTATAATTGCTGCAAGTTGGGTCTGTTTTGGCTACGAAACCAGAGGAGTAAATTCTGCTAATCTCCAAACCCTCTACTTCAAAATTACTGCTGTAATTATTGATACTAAAAGCCGAACCTGCAGGTATTTGTGTGATATGAATACCATATGCCAAAGCTGCATTGTTTTTACCACTTACCTTAACATATCTACAGTAAGAAAATGCCATTCCAACATATCCTCCAACAGGTTGGGTAATAGTTACCTTGCTGTTTTTGTTACAAATCACAATTGGGTTTAAGGAGTCACCTCGCAAATCATCTATGCGCATTGAATTTCGGGTACCACCTATTAAAAATAGGGTATCGCCTGGCAAGGCATTTACCTGTAAAGCATTATACACAACTCTAGAGGTTCCGGGGGCTAAAGCTGCATTTTGTTTGATCCAATCTACGCTCAAAGGAACATCGTAGGAGCGTGAAAAACATGGTGAAAAGGCAATAAAGCTTAGTAAGACAGCGATAACAATCTTGATAGGTTTCATGGCAATAAATAAGAGGACAAGTTAAAAGTTTTCCACATGTTATCAAAATTTATCGCAACTTCAAGAAATTCAATTGTAGATTTTTGCTTTATTCGTTTAATAGATTGAAGCAGGTCGGCTGAATTTGAAATAAAATAAATATAGAATTTTATCAATTGAAGAGGAAATATTTAAAACCTCTTTTTAATAGCTTGGAATATTTAAATAAGCAGAAACAAATTTCCCTTAAAATCTGTAGTTTATGAATGTATTAACAAGGTTATGGCTAAGCTAAAATAACCCTCGTCCCATAACTCCAAAAATAAAATAAAGCACTATAAAAAATAACAAAAAAACCATGTAGAAAAAAGCAATTAATGACGCAAGAATTAACAGAAATAGGCCTCTTTTAGGTTTCTTTGGGCCAGTTTCTTTAAGTGCTTGCCTTTGTTTTTTTATACTAAAAACCATTGTACTAACCATAGAAATGGTAAAAATAAGGAAGGCTCCTATTGAATTAAGATCCATTATTGGCGATAACGCAATTAAACTTAATAATGTAATTGTTAATACCAAAAGGGGCGCAAAAATTGTAATGAGTAGGGCATTTACAGCCTTCTTGCTTACTGGTCTTGGGTTGCTATTATTATACAAAGAATCGTTTTGATTAATGTTGATTTTTAGGGCAACCAAATTTTGCCCGCTCGCATGCATTATTTTCTTTTGGTTATTTTGTATGGTTGCTAGCTTTACACTTTTTGAATTGCTTATCAAGACCATTTGCTCAGGAAATTGCAGATGATTATAATCTAATTTAGCATTTCCCTTTGAGTATATTTCTGCTGAGGAGCTATTTATAATTGTTATCCTCGGATTCAATTCAACTTTAACTTTAAAAGTTCGTTTAGACTGCCATAAATCTACATGAAATCCTGCGCTGTGCCTACGTTTACTTATGGTACAACTGCTCAGTAAAAAAAGGAAAATGCACGCCAATTTC
>CAILJQ010000091.1 GCA_903834625.1 uncultured Bacteroidota bacterium | reverse complement strand
TTCAAGCCATCGCCATTAGGGGTAAATGAATTTGGTATGAATATTTCTTCATTCTCTACCAGCAAAACATACGCAATACTTGTATCGGAATAACATGAACCAAATGAGTTTGAATAAACTTGCATTTTCTTGATTCCAGGTATGAGGTTCCAATCTACTGCAATGGTAGATGAGCCTTGTCCAAGCACGATTGTTCCATCTTCAACTTCCCATGTATAAGTTAACATTGGGTTTGGTTGAACAGCATAAAATACATTTGTTTTTCCTACAATTATTGTGTCAATTATTTGAGCTTCACTAACAATTGAGCTCAGTAAAACTATACAAAATAGGGTTGTATATTTATCTATTAACACTAATAATGATTGATGGGTCCTGGGTTAGGTTTAGGAAAGACAGTAACGCTAGCCGTTCCACTAATATTTGCAGGACATGAACCTAATCCACTGGCGCTAGTTATGGTATAAGGAAAGAGTCCTGCTGTAGGGTAAACCGGACTATTTATAAGGTATGGATTGCTTGTAATACCAGATAATACAACTGGTGTTGTACCATCAGTATAGGTGCAAGAAAAGGGTGGGGTACCCGTAAAAGTTAATCTTAATTGCCCAATGGAGGCATTGTTAATACAAATAGAATCTGCACCCGAAATAGCTACACTAATGGCTGGCAGTTTAACTATAGCCAACTTAACAGTATCGCTTGAACAACCTGCTGCTCCCGCTTCTACAAGTTGTAGTGTGTCTATTCCTGTTGTTGCAGAGAAGGTGATAGATATACTATCTGTTCTACCTGAAACAGAGTTGATGCTTCCAAATGTTGCCCCACCTTTAATAGACCAGGAATAAATAGATCCTGGACTTGGGTTAACATCATAAACTATGGTTGTACCTGCACAAACAGTATCAGGAGATATCGTAGATTGTCCATAACTAGTGTTTAGAATAGCTATGAGCGCAAGTGCAAACAATAATGATATGATCTTTTTCATAAGGTTGATTTAATAAGAAATGATGCTTGGATTAGTTAAGGATGGTTGAACAGTTATGGTATAGGTTTGAGGGAAGCTTGCCAAACCGCTAGGGCCTATATTTCCTGGCACTGGAATTGGGCTTGTAATTTCGGAACCAAATGCAGTAATGATAAAATAATAGGTTGTATTTGCAGTTAATGCTGGCCAAGAACTAACATTGATTGGAATAGTATTTGAATTTATACCCGTTAGGTTTCCAGAAGAAGCACCCCCCAATGGTGTGCCAATTGTTGAACCTGCCCTTAATTCATAACTTATACTAAAGTTTCCAATACTGTTGATTGCTGCGTAATTTGAAATTACCAGGTTAAAATTGCTTGGAGAACTTCCTGCACAAAGGGTTTGGTTACTGGCTAAATTGAAAGTAGGTAGTGGAAACACTTCAATTAATTTAATTCCCGTAGTTGTAATACAAGAGTTTAGTGTTTCTGTTACCTTTATTGTATCAACAACCATGGCAGATGTTGTATTTATGAAGTTAGCTCTTGTAAAAATGGTTCTATTAGCTACAGATACCACATTGCTATCTGTTTTTGTAGATGTACTGCCTGTACCTAGCCCTAAATTCCAGTTAACATTTGATCCTCTGTTTGCAGTGGAGTCTATGCCGAAGAGCTTGCTGCTTCCTGTCCAAACTTTTTGGTTTTGTGCAAGAGCATTTGTTGCCGTAAGTAGCAACAAAATGAAAGTAAATTTAAAGGTAAGTTTCATTATAATGTTTTTTTAATATGCTTGGATACTGGTTGAAATTGTGCCTGTATAAAAGTTAAATGAATATGGATTATCACTTAATTTGGATGAATATCCATTTCCATTTATTGCGTATACTTTTAAGTAATAACAACTATTATTGTTCAAGGAGGTAATCAATAAATTGGTTGGAAGGGAATAGCCTAAATACACAATTTTACCTGAACCAACCACAGATCCTCCACAAGGTGGAGTTGTTAGTGAAGTTACTACAGCTGGGGCTGTGATATAGTTAGTAGACGGAGCATAGCAGGTATACCTATTTGAGGGCAAAGATGGCGCAGTATTTTCAAACATGGTAATGAGGTATCTACTATCTGAATTAGTATTTGAAAATTGTAAATCACTCAAATTCAAAGTTGCTGTGGTGGGTAAACCTAAGCTAACAGAAATACTTCCACTTAAATAGTCTGAATTATGAAAAAGAATATTCTTTAACGGTAAAAAAGTTCCTGTCCCTGTATTTGTTCCATTCCAGTTGCTACTATTCCTCACACCTGTGGAACTGGTGCTTATTATTTGTGAAATTGTACCTACAACTGAGCCGTTAAACCAAGCTGCATCTAGTGCATTAGTTGCAGCATAATCTGTAATTGTGCCAGGTGCTTTAGAGTTGTTTGCACTATTAGCTCCTGTATTCCACCCAGATGTATTGCCCCAATCTATACCCGAAATAAAATTATTTGTTCCGCTTCCAATGCAAGCGCTAGTGCCCATGGCTGGTGTCCCAGAATAAGTTATTATTTGGTCGCCTCCAGTTGCGAATTGAAGTGTTGAAATAAGTATCGTAATGATGCCGTCCTCTGAGTTAAAGTCTTGGGTATCTGTGGTAGAAGTGTCTCTTACAATTCTAATGATTGTTCCTGCTGGGACATCTGCTATTTGATTAAATTGGGTAAGTCCAAAAGTATCTTCAGTATTTCTGAAAATCCCAGAGGTACAAATGCCGTTATCTGAAAATCTCAAGGAGGTTAGATTGAGTCTTTTTAACGTAATAAATTCAAATTTATCAGCATCAGCATCAACATGTGTAAATAGGACGTCACCAGCCAAGGGAGCTGTTTGTCCGAATGAGAATATACAATTCAACAAAATATAGAATGTAAAAAAATATCTTTTAAAACCCATAGCTGTTATCTGTTATGCAGCCAGTGGCACATACTCAATTAACTCTGTTTTGGAACGATAGTATGGACTAGATTGTGTTTGAGGCTCCATTGAAATAAATAGTGTATAAAACATAATTATAATGATGGAGGATGTACTCATAGCAAAAACCAATCCGTCACCACTTGCAATAAATTTTTGGAACTCAAAAAGTGAGATGCCTATAATTGTTAAAGATGTAACCAACCACATACAAGCTTTTCTATTAACGGCCAAGGTGCTCAGTCTTATCAGTAAAATATAAACAATCCCAACCAGAAGGAATAGGAAAACAAAAAGTAAAATTAACAGTACCCCGTTAGTAAAAACTTCTTCAGCAAAGAAATTTAAAGAGGAATCAAAGTTGATTTCGGTAAACTTATTTTTAGGCCTTAAATTGGCTACCTCTATATCGATAGATTTACCTACTTTGTTAATTAAATTGCTAGTATACCCTATCAAATTTGACAAAAGGGTTATGTATCCATGCAGGGTAAATATTATTGAAACTCCAAGTATGATAAAAAGTGAGTTCCAGAAAAGAATCTGGAACTTGGTTTTATATTTATTCACCATTTCTCATATTGTTATTTTTGAATTGATATATTTTTTTTGAGCCATATGCAATCCCCGCACCAATTAGTAAACTTAAGCCGCCGTCAATAGGTGTGTCGGCAACATCATCATCAAATCCAGGTTGTGCGTTCAGCGAAAATGTTGTTGCCACTATTAATCCAAATAGGAATAGAAATTTTACTGTTATAGCTTTCATTTGGCTAAGTTTATTGTTGTGTTACTTTGTAAATTTTATGGTTTGGCTTCCTTGGGCGTTATGAATAATCAAGAAGTATAAGCCACTATTAAGTTGTTCAACATTTAGCACTAGGGGTTGATTTCTTGTAAAATTGAAGTTGCCTTTACTCATTTCTTGTCCGGAATAATTGTAAACCTGGTAGCTAAAATCACCTTCCAATTGGCTTTTTAGTAGTACATTTAATGTAGTTGAAGCAGGATTTGGATATGCTGCGAACCAATTGTTTTCATTATATTCCTTTGAGCCAACTGTATTTTTTAAAAACAATATTTGAAAGCGTTTGCTGCCCTTTGAATTTGGTTCAGTAGTGGAACTAAAATGATAGGTTGACCCTTGTTTCAAGGATACTTGTTGATTTAAAAAATTATCAATTAGTATTACATCATATTCAGGCATATCAAGGTGACCAACTTTTATTGTAAAATGATAAGAAGCTGTAGTTTCGAATCCTAAATTCACTATGGAGTTGTTTTCAATGGCACGGTGGTCAATTGCAAAGCGCTCATTGGAAGGAGAAATTGAGTATAAGTTCACGTCTGGGTTTTCCATTTTATTTGCATCCATGTAATCTTTGGCTTCAAAAGCCTCACTGCGATCTCTAATTACAAGTTGGTCCCAGAAGATTGTGTCGTCAGACAATACGTTTAACTGAATAGCATTTTTATTAAACTCATTTGTTTTAAATAAAGTTGCAGATACTGCAGAAGTGGTTTTATCTGCCTCAGTAAATGTGAAATTTGCTGCAGACCCAGATTGTACAAAAAATGCTGAACCTGCAGGAATGACAAATGAACTACCAAATGAGGTTGATACAAATGCGCCTCTCGTTCCATTGTTTGGTGCCCAAATGGCAAATGAAGAAATGTTGTTTCTATTTCCAGCTGCAATTAATCCGATATCTACTTTTGATGGGTATGGATTTGCAATTAAATTCCAACCAGCATTTGCTCCATTTGCACCTGTATAATTCAAGGAGACATCTATATTTCCTTGATTAATTTGTCCAGAATAATCTAGAACCGCCTCTAAAGGTGTTGGGTTTGACCCGTCTAAAAGATTAGGTTGCGACCTTGGCCCTCTGATAAATAGCCTTGCACCTTGTCCTACACCTATAGTATTGGTTGTATTGGTATAAGCGCTCCATCCTGAGTTGCTCGCTCCATTGAAATTACTTTCAACAAAATTAAATGATGATGGACTGTTACTAGCTGTTACATCAAAACCACCTCCATTTGTTCCTGTAATATGAATATTGTCAATAATTGAACTTAAAGCTAATGGCGTGCTAATAGGGTGCCCAATCAGTCTGTAGGCCCTTTTACCGCTTGGTATGTATGTTTCAACAGTTACATTTCCAGTAATACTTCCGCCCACACCAATACTTGCAATACTTGCCGAAGATGATGCGT
>CAILJQ010000090.1 GCA_903834625.1 uncultured Bacteroidota bacterium | reverse complement strand
GGTACTTGAAGGACAAATACCTGCGCTTACAACCCTGCGGTACCAAGTAGTTTGTGTTAATGCGCCTGGTGAGTAACTAATAGCATTGCTAGTTCCACTTGCTGCGCTAAAGCCTGTGCTTGCACTTGTAGTTGAACTTTCCCATGCATAAGTATATGAACTGCTACCACCACTTGGAGTTGAACCAGTGATTGTAGTTGGCGTTGAACCTGTACAAATGGTTTGTGCGCCACTTGCGGTATTAGCGCTGATCACTTCATTTACGGTTACTGCTACTGCTGAACTTGTATCTACACCATTTAGCGATGTAACTACTCTTCTAAACCAACTATTTTGAGTTAATGCGCCCGATGTATAATTGATTTGATTGTTTGTACCTGTTGCTGCAGAATAGCCTGAACTAGCATCAGTAGTGCTTACTTGCCACAAATAAGTATAATTATTATCCCCACCAGTTGGTGAAGAACCTGTAAGAACTGATGTACTTGACCCGGTACAAATGGTTTGTGTTCCAGATACAGTATTACTTGCAATCACAGGATATATAGTAATCTTAATAGCTGTACTTGTATTATTTGCACAAATACCTGCGCTAACTACCCTTCTAAACCAAGTATCAGCAGTTAATGCGGCTGGTGAATAAGAAGAGGTATTATTTGTTCCTGATGCACTAGAAAATCCTGCACTTGCACTTGTTGTGCTACTTTCCCATGCATATGTATAAGATCCGTTACCACCTGCAGGTGATGTTCCATTTAGAGTTAGCGGAGCTATGCCTGTTATCACAGACTGTGCAGAACTTACTGTATTATTTGAGATATTGTTATTAACAGTAACCTCAATTGCCGAAGATGTATCAGAACTATTGGCCGAATACACAACACGTTTAAACCAGGTTGTGGTAGTTCTGACACCAGGACTATAATTTACGTCAATATTTACACCACTTGCATTTGCAAAACCTGCAGTTGCACTGCTTGTACTGCTTATCCAACGGTAAGTAAAAGAACCAGAACCTCCGCTAGGTGCAGATCCAGTTAACTGCGTAGTAGTTGAACCCGTACAAATGGTTTGAGCGCCAGAAATAGTATTACTCAAAATGCTAGGTAAAACAATTACTCCAACATTTGAACTTGTATCATTCGGGCATACCCCAGCATTTACTACCCTTCTATACCATACTGTATCTGTTAGTACTCCAGGTGCATAGCTACGCGCATTAGTAGTACCTGAAGCTACCGCATAATCTGCAGCAGCAGCAGCAGTGGTTGTACTTAACCACGTAAAGCTGTACGTTCCATTTCCGCCTGCAGGGTTTGAACCAATAATAGAGTCGGCGGCAGTTCCTGTTAGAATTGATTGTGCTCCACTAATTGTATTATTTGAAACCAAAGGATTTACAGTTACCAAAACAGAGGCACCTGTATCCAAGCAATTTCCTGAGGTAACAATCCTTCTATACCATGTATTTGCACTTATAGAAATAAGGTGTGTGTAATCTTGTAAAGTGTTGGTTCCAACAGCTGCACTAAATCCTGTTGTGGCACTTGTGGTACTTCTTTGCCAGATATAACCATAGGTACTGTTACCCCCAGTTGGAGTGCTACCTGTGAAATTGGCAGGAATAGTATTGGTACAAATGGTTTGAGCACTTGAAATTGTATTTGAGGCCAATGAAGGATTTACGGTGAAAGTCATCGTATCTGTGGTAGTACCTGCAACGCAAGTTGAAGATAATTGACAGAAATAATTACCAGCCTCATTTGCACTTACACCAGAAATTATTAAAGTATCATTGGTCACTCCAGCATACGTTGAAGAATTAGACAAGTTGGTAAAAGTACTACAAGCATCACATTTGAACGCCCATTGGTAAGTTAACCCAGGACCGCTTGCTGTTGTAATTAACCTGTTTGAGCTACCAATACAACCTGATTGACTCGCTAACGTTGTGCTGCTAATTGCAGGTGGTACATTTCCTATTTGAATGTCACCTGTATCTGTAATGGTGTTAAAAACGATATTGACATTGGTAGGCGTTCCAGTTGGTGTCATTTCTGTACTCCAAGCGCTGTTAGCGTATCTGAAACCTTTATATGTTGCCGGAGTTGTGCTTGCATCATTATCTGCCGAACCATAAGTTAAATTTGCATTATAACTCAATGGCAGAACACCAGAAGCACCTAATCTAAAATACCTGTTTACTGAATTAGTTGCAGACAAACAATTGGAAGCTATTTCTGGATGATCACCAGTGATTGATTTTACTTTTGCATATCCAGCAGTTGTTACCGATGGATAAGTGAGTATTACAGGTGAGTATTGTGTTCCTGATCCTATCGCAAATGTTTTTGCAACATTAGAACCTGTGGCAAAATATTGCTCTAAATAACCGTCAATGTATCCATTGGTTCTACTTATGGTTGAACCATTCAAGGCAGTAATTTCACCGTTGGTAGCAACCCTACCATTGCTTAATGTTAAGGTACCAGAAATACTTAAACTATCAACAGAAACATTAATCACACTATTACTTGTAGAATTTGACACAGTGAGATTTCTCACTTGTGCAGTAGAAATATCTGAACCGCCTGTAGCTCCGCCTGAGATATTTATCATATATTCTTCAAACTCACCGAAAGAAATTGAAGTGGTTGCAGAGGTAATTAAAGAAGTTTCATTACAAACTGCACGCATTCTTGTTAAACCATTAAATGCGCCTGCAGGTACTGTAAAAGAACCTGTTTTTGTGTTCGGCCCATTGGTTAAGCTAGGTGATGTATAAACTTGCTCACCAGCATCTGTATATACCCCGTTTCTATTATAATCTATATAAATTGCTAGTGCATTATCGTAATAAGTTGGTGCAGCATCTATAGCAGAAATAGAGAAGTTATATGATTGACCTGCAGTAAGGGCATAAGGGCCATAAGCTGTATAGTCAGAATATCCTCCCGCTGTTCCTGCTGCAACCCCTATGCTTCCCGTTAAGCTATTGACAGCACTTGTATTATTTAATATCGTTGAAGCACCTTGAGTGATGGTTACATTACCAATATCCTCGTCCGAAGAAGGGTTAGAAACCGAAGGCAATCCATATGTAAGGGCTGGATTTACATTTTTAAATGCACCACCACCTGACAGTGTTTGTGTTCCAGATGGCGTATAAGCAAATGTATAAGTTCCAATGGTTAGTGGGTTCAAACCAGAAACTACCATAGTACCATTATTTACAATATTTCCACCCACTTCAAAACCAACCGCATTGGTATTAGTATGTCTAAATTCACTACCGGAATTGATAGTTAAATTACCTCTGATATTGGTTCCATAAGAACTAGAATTACCTGCACTAGATGCAGCAAATCTATTAATTCCCGAACCTCCATTTACAACCAAATTTTGTATTGGCGTATAGGTAAAGGCACCAAAAGTTTCGACAGTAAATCCTGAAGAAATACCAGTAGTGGTACTTGTTCCATCACCTAATTGAATGGTATGATCACCCCCAAAAAAGGTAGAGCCATTGGTAGAAAGATAAATAGATTGGTTATTAATTGTTGAAGCAGATAGGGAAGGATGATGCGGATCAACAATGGTTATTGTACCTCCAATAAATTTCACAAATGGTGTAGAAGCAGAACTATTGATTGTAAATAATGGGTTACCTGATGTAACACTTGTGGAGGCAGTGCCTGAATTTCCATCAATGTTAATGTTACCTCCAGATTGGTATATTGGTCCAGAAACAACCATGTTACCATTAATATTAAGCGTTCCACCTGAAATAGTATCTGTAGTAGTTGTTGAACTGCTGATGGCAAATCTTGAAAAGTTATTACCAACACCAATGGTCATGGTTCCACCACTTAACTTAAAGTTCGAACCTGAGTTTAAAGTTAATCCTGAACCACTCAAACCAGTAGCAGTAAATGAACCTGAAGATTGATTCATAGAACCAGATACCGAGATGGTCTTACAATCAATAGTACTACCTGCAATATTGAAAGTTGAACCTGAATTTGAAGTAATCGTATTATATACAGATAGAGTATTACTAGAACCAGAAAGTGTAGAACCCGAGTTAAGTGTTATGGTATATGCGCCATATGGAGAAGTTCCTCCAGCCAAATTTACATTGTGTAAAATTGAAACATTGTTCAACTCTGTTGGTACAATCCCAGTATTCCATGTGGCCCCATTTCCCCAATCTCCATTTGCCACTGAAACAATATTGGTAAGTGGATTTAAATTGGTAAAATGACTAGCAAAATAATGTGTAGTATTTAATTCTGTCAATGACCTAAAAGTTCTTGCTGCAATAGGATTAGCAACAGTACCAGAACCATTAATATGCGTTCCAGTTATGCCAGAGGCTTGCATTAATCTAATATCCGTAAGGGTATTAATGGTATTAGGAATGCTATCAGCTCGTACAGCAAAATTAATTGAAATACCTGCCGCAAGCGCTATAGCTGGCGCAGTTCCACCTGCATTTACTGTAGTAACTGTCCACGAGGCATTGCTACGACGATTTATGATAAACCCACCATCATCTACATTTGAAATTGTGCCCAAACCATTCAAAAATACATGCCCCATTTCAATCATTCCTGGTGAAGACAAGGCTGTTGTTGAAGAGGAATATATAAATCCGTGACGCAGGGTTGTACCATTGAAAAATGGATAATGCCCAGTATTACTTGTAGTGGCAGAAGTTGGCATATTAGTAGCTGAAAACCATCTCCTAAATGAACCAGTAGTGGTATAAAAACCTCCAGCACTCCATGATAATGAACCTGTAACCGTGGTAGAACTATCGCCTAATGTTAACCTAATTGCATTTAAATTAACCTTATTAACAACTCCTGTAGTGGATGAGAAAGTAATGTTACTCATAACACTCATATTGTTTAAATTCCAATTGATACCATTGGTATTTGAATTCAAAAATGTTAAACTAAAGAAATTACCTCTTCCCAAAGCAGATAGGGTTTGTGTGCTCGTTAAAGCTGTATTGATATTTGCTGTGGCACCTGTTCCTGTTCCACCAGAAAGTGTAACTGGAGAGGTAGGTAATACAGAGTAATCTCCTGTGGCATATGCAGTCCAGGTGCTTATTTCTCCCAAGGAACCTACGGCTGTTACCAAGATCTGAGATGATGTAGTTGAAGTACCTCCTGTAAATGATAAAATATCTCCAACAACATAACCTGTACCAGTTGTTGCCATACTTACCAACCTAAATCCTCTATTGCTAAAAGTACCAGAACCATTAATGGTTTGTTCAACATTAGCTAAATTACCAGTTCCCTTTCTAAAAGCTAATGCTGGAGCTCCCGTCCAAGTTCCATTATTTGTTAGATTTCCACCAATATTTACACCTACATTTCCTGCATCTACCCCTTGAAACCTTAATTCAGATCCCGAGTTAATGGTTAAATTAATGGCATTTAAGTTTCCAGAAGGTGAAGTAGAGATGAATCCTACGTTTACAAACCTGCGACCAGTTGCACCTCCATTTACAATCACATCACCTAAGGTATGACTACTCCCCATATATACGGCAAAACCATTGGCATGACCAGATGATTGCGTACTTACCCCATCTCCAAATCTAAAAGTATTACCAGTCCAATCATTCGCTATGGCAGCATTTGAGGTAAACGCATAACCTGTACCATGTTGCAAATGAGGGTCAACAATGGTAATTGTTCCACCATTTACTGTTCCACCCAAGGTTGTTGCAATACTAAAAATATTTAAAGAAGGCGCAAGTGAGGTTAAAGTAGAACCTGAGTTTGGATCTATATTCATAGCTCCATTGCTCATACTAAAATTACCACCTGCTATAGTATAATTACCATTGATATTGAATGTACCACCAGATTGATTAAATGACCCACCCGTTTGATGATTTACAAGTCTATCACCTCCACCTGAAGGTCCAAGATTAACTGTACCACCACTGATATTTAAGTTACCATTATTAGGGATCAAAATACCTGTTTGGGTACCAGCAGTTACATTCACTGTAGCACCAGATAAGTTAACGGCACCTGATGCGGTTATTGTTCCTGCAACAGTTATAGTATTAGAAGCGGCATTAAAAGTTGCTCCGTTTTGAACATTTAATCCAATAATGGAAGCATTTGAGTCGAGTGCAACAATATGACCCGACTTAATTTTTACGTTATCATTTACACCAGGCACCAAAGTAGTTGACCATATATTAGGATTTTTCCAATTACCAGAGCTTATAGTATAAACCTCACTCAGGTTACTCACATTTGCTCCAATTCTAAAGTTATTGGTTAAATCAGCCAATCCAGCTAATGTTCTGTTGGCCTGTGGCTGCGATGCAACCAAACCAGAACCAGCAACGTAAGTTCCAGATGCAGCTGAACTTGCCAAGGTTACACTTATATCCGCTGGCGAAGGAGGAGCAATTATTCCATAAGAAAAGATCCTTACACTCACACCACCTGTAGCTGCTAAACCACCACCATAGGTAGTTTGCCACTCTGCTGCAGAAACCCTGTTAATGGTTAATGGACCATCAGTAAATGATGTTACTGTATTGATGGTAGAACTTGAAACATGATTAACTGAAACATATCCTCCAGTTGTAACTGAAGAGGCAGCGGTAAAGCCAACTCCAAAATAGCGAATATCTGAAGCGGTTGCAATTGGCAATAATCCTGCGAATTGATTTGGTGCAGTTGGCGCACTATTTGCTGCAATCCATTTTGAAACAACGCCTGTTGTTTTCACTTTTGCTCCAATGTTATAAGACTGTGAACCTATTACCACTGGAGTGACAGCTGTTGATAATGGATCCTTATAACCCATTACAAACTTATTGGTACCAACATCTAACAAACTTGTATTTAAAGTTAAGGCACCCGAAAGGGTAGAGAAATTATTTCCAGGATCAACAGACCCAGAAATGGCAGAAATATCGACACCACTAGGATGGCTATTGAATACGGTTAGGTTTGTAAATAATGCAACAGGAACCGGGTTGGTTACTGTTGAACATGCGGCCATTGTTCCTATACCACCTGAAAAATTATGTGGTGTAGTATTGTCATAAACACCATTCAAATTACCCAAGCCAGAAACAAATCCTCCTGTTACCCCTCCTGATCCGTTAACAGATGTTACATAAAATTCAATGGCTGTTCCTGAGGTACCTGATGGCGTTAACTGTAGAACATCACCTACTGAGTAACCACTTCCAGGTACAATTGTTCCAATGGTTGGAATAGAATTTCTGAAAGACCCTGTTCCTGTTACCGATTGTGCAATATTGTTTACAGCACCAGATAAACTAAATGAAACAGATCCACTGTTAACCATGGTTCCATTGTTCACAATATTACCTGCAACACCCAAAAATCCCGTATTTCTGAATTGACATCCCGCGTTAATTGTTACGTTATTTCTAACATATAAGGTACCAGTGTTGGCAACCCTTCTATTCAAAGTATTCCCAGAATTAATGGTTAAATTTCCAATTCTTACACCACTTGTAGAAATATTAAATCCATAATCTGAACTAAGTGTTGTTCCATTTAAGGCAGATTGATAAGTGCTAGTACCATCACCTAAAACCAAATTTAAATCTGGCCAAACGAAAGTTGTACCCCCAGAGAATTGGAAAGCATTTCCAGAGCTACCAATTGGTGGATTGAGGATATTAATTGTTCCTCCAATTACATTTACTGAACCTGTGGTTCCAATAAAACATAAATTGTTACCAGCCGTAACACTATTTGCAGTATTTCCATCATTACCATCTATGTTTATGGTACCAGAAAGAAACGCAAAAGATGAACCACTTGTATTGGCAACATTCATCCTACCGTTAATATTGAAAGTTGCATTACTAATGCTCAAGCCTCCACTTACATCCAGTAAACTATTTTTTAGCGAACCAATGTTCAAGGTATTTCCTGTTGCAACCAAAGAGCCACCTAAATTAATTGAGAGATTCTTACAGTTTGCTGCAGTAGATCCAGATAAAGTAATGATATGTTCATTTAAAATGAGAACATTATCGTTGATTGTAGGAACAGTGCCGGCTAACCAAGAGCCAGCATCATTCCAATCCCCACTTAGTTTCGAAACGAAAGCTAATTCACTTGAAGGGGCAGTTAATGCATAACTGGTTAAGAAACCTGCCAAGCTAATGCTTGTCCTATTTCCTTGTATTGCAGTTTGAGATCCTGTGCCCGAAGAAAATGTTCCTGGACCAGCTGCACCTGCACTTGTTCCAATATTAGCTGTTCCAACAGTTGCTGGTAAAATTGCATTATTACCTTGCAATCTCAAGGTAATGGTTGGTGCATTAGAATAAGTAATAGCCAATGGCGAACTAACAATCCAATCAGCTTTACTAGCCCTGTTGTATGTATTTCCATTCTCAGAATAAGAACTACTTATTATGTTGGTTCCGGCAGTATCTAAATGCCTCACAGCGTATACACCACGAGCTGTTAAAGTTGGAGCTAAACTCCATGCCATGGTTAAGTACCTGTTATTAAAGCCGTTTGCAAGCATTGGATAAACACCAATATTTGGAACGCTACTCGATGTTACAATTGCTGTTGGAAATGAAGTAGTTGTAGTTCCTGGAGCCGCTGTAGTAGTGACTAAAAAATTTGAAATTACCTTTCTAAAATTTCCAGTTGTAGTGGTAAATCCAGCCAAAACTGAAGTAGATGGCGTTGCCCAACCCATAGAACCTGT
>CAILJQ010000089.1 GCA_903834625.1 uncultured Bacteroidota bacterium | reverse complement strand
TGTCAAATAACAAACAATGTGCATTTGTAGGTAGGTAAAGTGTTTTACCTGCTTATATATTTGCGAGGCAATTAGCCAAGTTTTCTACCCCAAACCCACAGATGATGAAAAAAATAGCTGCACTTTTATTGCTTACTGCTTTGGTGGTAAGTGCTTGTCAATCGCCCAAAGAAAAGGCCCTAGGTAAAATTAAAGGATTGGAAGGCAACGACAGTGCCTTTACCAATGAGTTAATGACCGATTTAAAAACGGCCTATGTAGATTTTGCCAAAGCCTATCCAGATGATGAGTTGGCACCCGAGTATTTGTTTAAAGCGGCGCAAAGATCTATTGCTTTAGAATTACCCAATGAGGCCTTAGAGCATTTAAATATGTTGGCAGAGAAATATCCCAAATCTCCTTTGGTAGAAGATGCTACCTTTTTGGCAGCATATACCTGTGAAAACAACCTCAATGATTTGCCCAAAGCAAAGGCATTGTATGAGGAGTTTGTGAAAAAATATCCAAAGAGTGAGTTGGCCAAAGATGCGCAGTTTGCTTTGGAGAATTTGGGGAAAAGTCCAGAAGAGGTATTGCAAAACCTACCCGAAACAGAAGACTAACTTACACTTTTTGTTTAAGGGTTAAAGTGAGTTTAGGGTAATTGATTACGGCATTTAATTCCATTAAAATATCACTACCCATAACACCATCAATGGTAGGGTATCCCATGATTTGATAGGCTTGGTTAACATGACCTAAGTCGAGAACCGCAACTTCTTTTTTATGCAATTTTATGGCGCCAAATTTCCAAACAGGTAGGTGGCTTAATTGGGTAAGCACTTGGTTTGAACCCAGTCCAACCGATTGTATTTCGTGGTTTCTAAGGCTTTTTTCTTTCACAAAAAGCAAGATGCTGTTTAAGTCGAAAGCCGTTTTAGAAGCGCCAGTATCTACCAACAAGCGCGCATTTCTTCTTCCAATCCTGGCCTGTACAAACAGGTGAAAATTATTGGGTTCTATCTCAACCAATTCAATGGCGATGGTTTCTTTAAGGATCAAGGTGGAAGGGATTAGTCAAGCAAAATTCTTCTATAAAACACGGCATTTTTTTGCTGCACCTTTATCATATACTGTTGTTTTGGTAAGATGGCAGCATCTATAGAAAGGGTTGTTTTATGGGTAGGTTCAGGCAATGATTCGGTCTGAACCAAGCGGCCTTGCATATCTATGAGTTGTACCTCTACAATGTCTTTAGCCTCTATGGTAATTTCTTCTTTGGCAGGGTTAGGGTATACCTTCACTTGAGAGGCGATGTTACTTTCTTCTATGCCAATAGGCCAGGTTACCTCAAAGGCATTTGTTTTTTGTAAAGAATGGGCACTGTTTAATAAGTAAAAATCATACATGCCTCTGTTGGCGTTAGGGTCAATTTGTAGGTTAAGCAATAGGTTGCTATCATTTACAACGGTGTAGCCATTTATTTGAATAAAGGCAGTAGGTGAACCCATTTGAATGAGCTGCATGGTGGGGCTTCCTTGGCCAAACTGGGTACGGGTGCCAGTTACGGTTACACTTAAGGTTTGGTTTACATGACCAATACCTGGACTAATACTTACAATTTCTGGTACAATATTGTTGTTACCTACAATAAAATTTCCGGTACCGTTAACAATACCATCGGTAAAATTATTTAATTTATACGTGTATGCACCTATGGTTGCCGAGCCTTGCACAAAAACGGAGGCACCCATGGTTGTATTGGTTACAGGTGTAACTTGGCTGGCACTAACCATAGTAGTAGCTGACCCCTGGTAGAAAAAAGTAAGTGTATTGCTGCCACTCAAAAAATTGGTTTGGGTACCTGTGATGCTCACCACTAAATTTTGGTTTCTGTTGGCATTGGCAGGAGTTACCGTTACAGATTTTTGGGCAAAGGCAAGGCTAGGTAAACAAATAAGTAGGGCTATAATAACCTTAGGGTTCATAGATAAAAAAGTTAATTTCTTCAAAGGTATGATTCTGTTGTTGGTTCGTTCTAAAAATATCCTTAATAATTTGCGGACAGCTGGCACTAGGAGCAGGTAGGATGGCCTTTAGGCGCGGGTTGTTTATGGCTTTTTCTTCCATGTACCAAGTACCAATCACATGCAAGTAGGTAAGGAATTGGGTATTACCCTCATCATATTTGAATTGATACAAACAGCGCATGGCCTCTAACTTTTTTTCTGCATTAAACAAAGCCGCACTTTTGTTTAGGAGGGCATCGGGTTGTTTAGGAGAGATGTGTAGGAGTTGGTCGTAGTAAGCAACAGCCAATGTATGCTTGCCCGCCAATTCATTGATGCTCGCCATATTGTTGAGCACATGAATTTGATAAGGATTACATGCATAAGCCAGTTGAAAAGCTTTGTTTGCTTCTTCTCTATTGCCCATAGAAAAATGTGCCACACCCACATACCATTGGATGGGTAAAGAGAAATTGTCTATGGAATAAAAAGAGGCATTTATTTTTTTGCTTGCAATTAAGAGTTTTTGCCAGTTTCCTGTGGCTTGAGCCTCTGCTACTTTTTTTGCCTGAACCTCATTAGGGAATCGCTGAAAGGTATAATACATGGAACCCATGAGTATGGCAAAAGGGATAAATAGGATGATGCGCTTAAATCCTGTTTGAAGGCTTTTGCCAGGCACCAGAAAGGCCGCTAATAAAGCCCAAACCAACTGGTGTTCTGCCCGCTCTAAAGGAAAATCTACCAAGGCTACAAATACATAAGCAATCAAGGTAAAAACAAGGAGCCATTGGATGTGTGCTTTCTTTCCTTGTTGTTTGATAGTGGCATATCCCCAATATATAGGCAGTACAAGGATTAGCAAATACACCAAAGCACCCAGTATTCCGGTTTCACAAGCTGCCCATATAATGTCGTTATGCGGACGTTGGAAGG
>CAILJQ010000088.1 GCA_903834625.1 uncultured Bacteroidota bacterium | reverse complement strand
TGATCCACCATTTGCATTTAACTTTAATCCATCCAAATGATCAGGTTATCTTTCACTAGCGGAGTATATTAAACAGATACTGGACTGAAATTGGATGCAAATTAGGGCGCTAATTGGATCAATTTTGCATGCAAGGCAACAAGTGTTTGAATTCTGGTGGAAGATTACCAAAAAGATGAGGTTGTTTAAATTATCTGGTTGGATGAGAATATGGATAGTTCTTTCTGTTCTATTTTTTCTCTCAATGTCTTGGTATGGACTTGGTCAACGTGCGGATAATCTACAAAGAATTTATGATGTTTACTACAACAGTTGTGAAATATCTAGATTATCTAATCCCGCCCCATCCTATGAAAATTGTTCTAAGTTTGCATGGGAGAAAAGACAGGAGACAGACATTGGATCCTCTATTGCTTGGATTGGATTTACTTCTGTTTTGCCACTTATATTAATTTGGATTTTTGGTTTTATTTCACACAAGATTTTTAAGTGGATTAAAAAAGGATTTGTTGAAAAAACTCAAATTACCGAATAAACAGTCCCAATACCCACTTGTAATTGTTTCGCAATCTGTTTGATGCCCATTCCTTTTTCTCTTAGTAACTTTATTGCTGACCTCATACCGTCATTCATCTTGGATGGTCGTCCCATCTTGACCCCATTTGCGATTGCTCTTTTTTGACCTGCGATTACCCGTTCTCTAATGAGATTTCTCTCAAACTCTCCAATTGCACCAAATACCGAGAAAATCATCCGACCACTTGGAGTAGATGTGTCCATACCTTGTTGTAGAAAGAACAAGTCAATTCTCATTGATTGCAGTTCATTGAGTATTTCAACGAGATTCTGTAGCGACCTACCAAGTCTGTCTATTGACCAACACATCACCATGTCAAATTTGCGTTGTGTTGCAGACTTCATCATCAAATCAAGGGCAGGACGACCCTCACGACCTTTTGACCCTGATATGCCGTTATCTATGAACTCTGAGACTACTTCGTAACCCATGCGTTTTGCGATGATTCTGAGTTCTAGTAGTTGATTCTCACAAGTTTGTTTGTCTGTTGAGACCCTTGCGTAGATTGCGATTTTTTTAGTCATTTTTGATACCCTTTTTGAACCTTTGATAGAGGTGGTGGAAGGTAACAGATGGTAAGGCAATTGCAAGTAAGTTCTTATCTGAAAAACATAAGAAAAAACCCACAAATCCAATGGATATGTGGGTTGCAGAATTCTGATGCAAAAGTATAATAATTTAGACTATTATACTTTTATAAGATGATTTTATAAATTATCTATATAAATCAAAAACTTATGGTGGGTCGGGCGGGATTCGAACCCACGACCAACGGATTAAAAGAATATTGTTCCACCTAAAAACACTGTAAATTCAATGGCTTACAATCGTCAAAATAGGGTGTGCAATGAAGTGTGTAATGGGTTTTTAGCTCAAATTGGTGACTAGTTTGGGATTCGAACTTGTTAATAGGGTTAATTTAAGTAACGCTTGAGTAAAAAAGTGAGGTTTTGCTACAAACTATTCCATTTTTATTAAAAGTAAATAATTTTTTATTCAGATTTAATATTTGCTTTCTCTGCAATTAATTTCCATTTGTTGCTTTCTTCATCTATATAACGAGCAAAATCTTTTGAGCCCTTTATGCGTACGTAATTACCAGCGTCCTCTAGACTTTTACTTGTTTCAGGATCTTGGGCGGCCTTAATAATATTTTCAGTTAAACAATTTGCAATAGCATTAGGCGTATTGGCAGGCGCTAAAAAACCAAACCACCCTGTAACAATAAATCCTTTTAAACCTGCCTCTGTAGCAGTTGGTGTGTTCGGCAATTCTGGAGAGCGTTGACTGCTAGCCAAAGCTATTGCTTTGATTGAACCATTCTTTACTTGTGGCAATAGCCCCGGTAAGTTATCTATAACGAATGTAATTTGTTTGCCTACTAAATCAGTTACTGCGGCAGATGTTCCTTTATAAGGAACATGAGTAACATCACTTTTTGTAAGCGATTTAAAGTACTCACCAGCAAAATTAGCCGTTGATCCAATGCCTGCTGAGCCATAGGTTAAGGGTGGCTTTGAGTTTTGAGCTAATTTAATTAATTCACTTAAGTTATTAACTGGTACCGAATTATTAACTGCTATGAGATTAGGAACTTCAGTAACTAGAGCTAATGGCAACAACTGTGTTTGAATATTGTAGGGTAGGTTGGTGATATGAGGGCTCATTGTTAAAGGACCTGCGGCTCCCAACAGAAGTGTATAGCCATCCGGTGCAGCCTTTACTACTGCTAATCCACCAATTGATGCACCACCGCCAGGTTTATTTTCAACTACCCATGGCTTCCCCATTTGTTCTGTTAATTTTTTTGCCATCAATCTAGCAACGATATCGCTTGTTCCCCCGGCAGAAAATGGAACAATTAAATTGATAGGTTTATTGGGAAAACCTGTTGGACATTGACCAAAGGTAAACGTAGATAAAGTTAGTAACGAAAGGCCAAAAATGTATCGCAAAAAGTTAATAAATAATTTCATACTTTTTTACCTTTTATATTGAGTTTTTTAAACTTTTAAATTAGTATCAATTTAAATCATTCTATAGAACTTTTTTTGTTTAAATGTTCGACTAACGAACTTTTAATGATATAAACACCAATATTGTGCGAAAGGGCACCAAATGGATGCAAATGTTGAGTTCATTATTGAAAATGGGCATGTGATTGATCCACTCTCGGGACTTAATGAGCAAGCCGATATCGCTATAGCGGGAAAAAAGATTGTCGCTATGGAAAAAAGGAGTAATGGCGGCCTGAAATCATTACAAGCACTTAAGCGTATTGATGCATCTGATAAGTTAGTTTGTCCAGGCTTAATTGACCTGCATGTACATGTATATGAATACATTACAAATTTTGGTGTTTGGGCCGACGATGCTGGCGTTGGAGTTGGTGCCACTACTATTGTTGATGCTGGAAGTACTGGGCCCTGGACTTTTGGAGGGTTTAAAGCCCACGTAATAGATAAAGCGAAAACAGATGTAAGAGCATTCATGTCTATAAATGCTGCTGGCGCATTAATGGGAGGAATGAAGGGCGATATTCTTCATAACCCTTCAGTGGTTGATTTAGAGGCTAGTTTTAAATTAATGAAACAGTATCCCGAG
>CAILJQ010000087.1 GCA_903834625.1 uncultured Bacteroidota bacterium | reverse complement strand
TTCAGCCAGAATTAGCAGACGTTCCAGTTGAATTTGGATTAAACAATCATCAGGTAACTTATAATCCTATTAAGGTAAATAATAATCCTTTGGGTGAGTTGTTGGGAGTTAAAAATTTATTCCATCGGTCTGAACCAAAAGCTAAGCCTGTATCAAATGCATTGCTTACCATAGGTACCTTGTTATTGTTCTTATTACTTCTATGTTTTATTCACCTAGAGGATACACTTGAATTGAAACAAAAACTAACACTCATTGGTCTTTTGTTTTCAGGTACTTGGGGTTTGGGCGCAGTGATGGAACAAAGTGTTTGGGGTAAAAAGATTTATGTAGGTGCTGTTTTTATTTTTAGCCTTGCTTTTACCTATTTCTTTCAGGTTGATTTTGCACCCTTTTGGTTTTGCTTGTTTTTTCTGCAAGTGCATGCACTTTATTTTGCCATGAAAACAAGTTAATTAAACCTGCTCCTGCATATCATACCTATCTAACATTTCTCCATAACCTTCTCGTATAATTTGGGTTACCTGCATGCCCATTTTTTCGTAAAATGCATAGGTATGCTGACTGGTTCCTAAGGTAATTACATGATTAGGCCAATGTGCTTGTATATGTTGCTTCCGGTATTGGTATAAGTGAGAACCATAACCTTTATTATGAAAATCAGCGTGAACCATTCCCCAAGCCAAACGAGCTTCTGGGGTATCATTGCATACATAATAACCTCCACAAGCTACAATCCTTTGATGCGTATTTTCTATCACAAAATATTGGTCGTATTTGGCATTTTGGTAAGTTGGACTTTGATACAAACTATCTGAATTGTTTTGATGCAATAACCACTTCTTAAACAACTCAAATTCACTTGGGTCGAAGTATAAGGGGCAATTGCTTTTGAAGATTTCAAGACAAGCTTCTTGGTCTTGTGTATGATATGGTCGCAGGATCATGACATAGTGGGTAATTTGTTATTCAATGGTAACTAATTAATTTCAAAAAAAAAGAGGCTGTCAAATGAATGACAACCTCTTTTTTTTATGGAGGAAAGTAGGATTAGTTTTTCACCACTTTCTTTACCTGTGTTTCGCCTTTGTAAGTTATACGTGCAAAGTAAATTCCAGCTTGTAATGTTTGCAAATTATCTATTTCAACAACGTTCACACCACTAGTTGTTGTTACTGTTTTGCTTGCCACAACCTTACCTTGCAAATCTATGGTTTCAACGGTAATGGTTTCATTTTCTTCAGTAAGCACAGATACTTGGAAGTTTTGTGTAAACGGATTTGGATAAACGATGATTTCCTCTTTCGCCTCTTTACCTAATACTACACTTTCAACTTGTGAGTAACTGAAAGCTCCATCATGGTCAACCTGCTTTAATCTATAATAAAGGATATTACCTGTTACAGATTGAAAGGCGTTGCTATTTTTCATGGCATATGATTTTAAGGTAGCGCTATTGTTTGCTCCTCTCACAAAGCCAATGTTTTTGAAAGTAATCCCGTCTTCTGAACGTTCCACTTCAAATCCTTTGTTGTTGGTTTCTGAAGAAGTAGCCCAAGTAAGGAAAACATCACTGTTCACAAGTTTTGCTTGGAATGAGGTTAATACCACAGGCAAAGGATTGTTTGAGTTGCCTGTACCTGTAAATATTCCAAAACTGTTTTGGGTATTAGCATTTGTTTGCATTATTCCAGTAAAACCATTTGCATTAGAGTTGGAAATTAAATTCCATGCAGTGCCAGAATACCTTGCAATCTTTGCATCATTGCTATTGGTTACGGTTCCAAATGTTGCCGAGTCTGCAATTAGGTTTATGCCATACGAATAAGCACTTCCGCCTGTAGCTGTAATGTCGTAATAAGCATTAAAACGAGACCTACCTGCAATTAGGTTAGGAGCATTTGTACCAGTATAATAAACAACATTCACTGCACTTGGCACTGTGCCTGTTGAGCCCCACTGAATGCTTGCAACCTCGCGACCGGCAAATGAATAAATGGTTGTTGTATTGGAAGCTGGTAAAGCACTTGCGGTGGCAGATGGGGGAGTTGTTGTTGTAGTGAATTCTACAGACCCAATATCAACTGAACCAGATGTAATAGCGGTTGAACGACTATTATTATTGAAATCATTGGTAACAGCAGTTAATGGTAAACCTTTACCATGCACATACCAAGAATTTGCATGGGTAGTAACAATGGCTAAGTTGCCAACCAAAGTATCAACAAACAAAGTTTGTGCAGGCACAGCAGTTTGGTTTGAATACCAATTAGAGGAATAGGTATTTACACTTGTGTATATCGAATTAAATGCAGAAATACTGTTACCAAAATTCAATGGTCCTTCAGTAACTCTGTTGGTATCGTTCACCAAGTATAAGTTGTAGTTGGTAGTGGCAGGTGAAATTCCAGCTAATGAATTAGAGCCAGTTGCATAGTTAAATCCTGTACCGCCGGTACTGCGTTTGTTGTAAAATACATTGTTGAAACTCATGATATTTACTAAACCAGTTCTATGCAAGCAGTATGAATTATTTGAACCAGTTATGGTATTGCCAGTCACAAAAATGCTGTTATTGTAATACACATTGTTACCACTTCCGGCTACATCTTGTATACCATAAACACGTGTTTCGCCAATGGTATTGTTTCCTATGCTTATTTGATTGTTTCTTACAGTTGTTCCTCCTGTATTAGAAACATATATGCCAAACACTTGGTTCGAACCAGCACCATTACCGGTGCCATTACCCCAAACATTGTAAATTCTATTTCGCTGGATAAGGGTATTTGTACCACCTGTATTGGTAATACCTGTTGCCGTATAACCTGCAGTTCCTGTATTTGTATTAACAATATTATAAATAGTATTTGCTTCAATTACATGGTTAGTTCCACCACTAATTTGCATACCATTTACCAAGAAAGTAAAAGCAGTTCCTGAAGAATTTGACCTAAGGTCTCTGATAGTATTTCCTGTTGCAGTTACTGTACCTCCTGAAATGGTCATGCCACTTGTTCTATCTCCAGATCCGTTATAGTAACTTACGTTTCCAATTAAGTTATTTGTAATGCTTACAATACCACCAGTTACCGTAATTATTCCATTATCATAACCATTTTGAATGGTATCTGAAGGTGTAGCTGCACCACCAAATATGTTGTTGTTGATACTTACGTTACCTGCAGAGATAGCAATTAAATTAACACCACGACTGCTGGCAATATTTGAGAAATAGTTATTGTTGATTTGTGCGGTAGTAGCTGCATTATTGATTCTTATACCAATAATATTCTGCAGCGTGGTTGAGGTTGTAGTAAAAGGTGTACCACCTCTTAAAGCATTGGAACCTCCCAGGTTATTGCCTGAAATGTTATGGTTTGTTCCTCCATCTATTTGGAAAACAGTAAG
Organism: uncultured Bacteroidota bacterium; assembly: GCA_903834625.1. GTDB lineage: Bacteria > Bacteroidota > Bacteroidia > UKL13-3 > UKL13-3 > B1. The sequence goes on along the minus strand of CAILJQ010000087.1, from coordinate 3,533 downwards.
CACATTTCCTTTGGCGATAGTTTGGTAGAAACTATTATTTACAATATTCCAGAAATCGCCAGCAGTTCCGCTTAAATTAATACCATTGAAACCAAAATTTACGATTTCATTATTGGCTAATGTATTGTAATCGTTACCAATTCCAGCAGTACCTTGACTGAAGAATCCTGTATTAGGAATATTGCTGGTAGCAACTGTACCCAAAGTGTCTCTGATGATACAGAAAGTAATAGCGTTTGAATCATTACCAATGCCTCCAACAACGTTTGTTCCCAAGAAAGTAACATTACCTACAGTGTTGTTTACACTTTCTAAATGACAATAAGTGATGGTGTCTCTTACTGCATCATTTTGAATTTGGATGGTATATCCATTAAGTAACCTATTTCTAATTCTAAGGTACCTTCCTGAACCTGCAAATCTTCCATCAATTCTTACCCTGTCTGCACCATTTAACCTAATCAATCCACCCGCAAATGAACCTGCAATAAGTCTTTCCGTAGTGCCATCTGGTGCAATGGTTACGATGTAATTACCAACTCCAGTTTCGTTAATTTGGTTCAAACCGTTGGTGCCATCTTCTAACAAGTCACTTGTGATTAAAGCTGTGATATTACCCGTAATGGAACCATTATTGATAGCTTCAAATAAACCCCCAACTCCTGTTAAAGAAGTGTATGGTTGTCCCACACCCACATTCAATGTTCCGCTTATTCCTGGCACAATTCTGTAGGCTAACATGTTTGAAGGTGGAATTGAAATTGTATTCACATTGGTAGCAACAACACCACCTGGGAAGGATGCAATGCTTGGCACAGTTGATGAGTCTTGAGCTACTATATACACGTATACAGAATCACCTATGCTTAATCCGCCTAAAGTTGCTTGAGGAATGGTAAAATTCCAATTTCCATTTTGTGCATTTCCACTTGTTCTAATTGCTGGAGAAGAGTTCCATGCACCTGCTGCAAATTTCTTAAAATATGCCCTTGGTTCAGATCCAGCTGTTGAAGGCACGCCAGTAACATCTGTGATGTTTACACCAAATGTTCTATCACCAGTTGAAGAAGTATTTAGTAAACTAAAATTGGCAAAACTAGGAGGGAAGATATCTAGAGACACAAAGTTTCCAGCGTCGGCACCCATGTCGGTTGGAGTTAACCCTGTTCTAATTTGTCCATCAAAGTCATCTGTAATGCCTGTGATGGCTGCTCCAGAAGACTCTACAGGCGTGGCTATGGTTGCGCTGATATGCAAATCTCCTGTAGCTGCAGAACCCGTAGCATTGATAAATTGAGGATTTGCAATCCCGCTATTCATGTCTGTTGTGAGCCAACCTGGAGCATAAACTGCAATATCAGATACTCCATTGTTGAGTGTTCCAAATATTGCTCCAGTTCCATTTCCATAATAAACATTATTGTTCTGGGTAATGGTAGTGTTGTTTAACAAAAATACTTGGTAATGCTTACCTGTAGAGGTAGCATTTGAGCGATTGTTTACAAACACGTTGTTTCTAACAATGTCTACACCTGAGCCAGTTCTTTGGAAGGCAAAAGTATTTGAGGCTCCACCTGTAACGCCTGTTCCACCAATATAAACGGTATTGAAATAGAAATTGAAACTACCTGAATTTTTAGAGATTCCTCTGAAAATGCTTGGCGAAATTACATCTGATCCTAGTGAATCTAATCCTAAACGAATCATGTTGTTTTGAATATTTCCAATACCACTCGCCACATCAAAGCCTGTTAAGAAGGCATTTGGATTTGAAGTATTAATAGACATGCTATGAACAAGGTTTCTGCTAACCACGTTTGTTCCAGTGCTTGGTCCAGCATAAAACATACCTTCAGCTTGAACAGCAGCTGTACTTGAAGGTCCTGTTAACACCAATGAATGCATTTGGTTGTTGGTAATAGTTGCAGGTGCAGTAGTTGAGGTGTAAGCAATACCTACAATAGCACTTGTGCTTCCACCTGCGGTAGTTTGGGTGGCAGAAGTAAGGTTTCTAATAGTATTACCAGAAACAACGCTAGAGCCAGTGCTTACAGCAATACCTACCAAGGTAGTAGCTTGTGCACCCGTTGCTGCATAATTGCTATTAATGTTTGCTATGGTATTATTGGTTATGGTATTAGTTACTCCAGCAGTTCCGCTGTTGCAAATAATACCTCTTGTAGGTGAAGCCGCGGTTGAGGTTGAAGATGTTGAAACCACATTGATACTGTTTGCCAATGTGGTACTTCCTATTGTATTGTTATTAACAATAATGGTTGCACCACCCGAAGCGGCAATACCGTTGAAGCTTGTATATAAGTTGGTATTATTGCTAATTAAATCAACGCCTGATACAATATTATTAGAAAAGTTAATGGTACCTCCAGCACCAGAACGTAAGGCTATTAAACCTCCATTGGCAACTACAGTAGTATAAGTAAAGGCTCCATTCACTGTAGTTGAACCAAATAAGTTATTTAAAACATTTACATTTCCGTTGGCAACATTGATTCCATAAACTCCATTACCTGTAAAACCATTGGTTAAAGAGAAATTGGTAATGGTATTGTTTTGAACCAAGGTAGCAGTGCCAAGTCCAACCGAAATATCCATTGCATAAAACTGGTAACCAGTAGTACCTGCCATGGTATAAATACCCGTTCCATTTGCAGCATTGCCACCAATAAAGTTGTTAGTAATTACAAAGCCACTCGCAGAGGTTAAAGAAGCTACATTTGGAGTAACCCATAATACGCGATGAGTTTGAGTACCTGTTGTAGTAGCAGTGGTGGTTTGGTAAAATTTGTTTGCATTGATTGTCCAAGCGTTGTTATTGGCTCCAATATAAATACCTGCAGTACCAATATTCGCTTGGAAGAAATTATAGATTCTACAACTATCAATTACATTCCCATCATTGTTAGCTGCAATGCTTGTGGCCGAACCAATAGATGAAACAGCAATGGTTGGGTTTCCACCTGTTAACTCATGAATATCACAGAATTTAATTAGGTTGTTGTCATTTCCATTTGGCCCTGTACTGGCACCAAAACTAATAACCCCTGCATCCACAGTTCCAGGAGCAGTAACATTATTTGATTTGATATCACAATACAAAATTTTGTTTTGTGAGGCATCGTTGTTAAAACGAATGGTTGGACCAGATGTATTTGAAATAATTAAGTTGTTTCCACTTGTAAAACCACCAGTTCCTCCTGGACTTCCATCCAATATAAAGTTATTAATTCCTCTTAAATCAAAAGTTGGATTAATAGAAGTATTTTCAATTGATGCATAAATTCCAATGTCTGGACGTAAGGTTACAGTATTAGTTGCCGATGAACCCAAATATCCATTCAACAGGATTGGAAATATTTCTCCAGAAGCTGTATTATACAAAACATCTTTTAAGATAAATGTAACTGGACCAGATACGCCTAAGGCTGCTAAGTCGGCACTAGCAGAGGTAATAGTTGGGTAGGTTTGACCTAAACCAACGTTATAGTTTCCATTGAGTGGAGCTAAGATTTTTC
>CAILJQ010000086.1 GCA_903834625.1 uncultured Bacteroidota bacterium | reverse complement strand
TGCAAGCCATCAATACCTCGGATCGGCCTTAGTGGGCAGTTTAGCCATTCGGTTTACTTCCAATGAAAAGAAACCAAATTCTTCTACTACTTTACCTTCTATGAGATATACCCCTCGACCAGAAAACGGGTATTTTTCTAAGCTTTGAGCAAAATGTGTGGTATCAAAGAAGTTGCTCTCTACATCGTAAAAGGTACCAAATGCCATATAATCTCCGCGTACTGTTTTAACAGATTTGGTGGTTACGTAATTGCCTACCATACGTACGGTTTGATCCAAGTATTTGCTCAAGTCTTTTCCCATCACATCACCGCGGTAATCACTTTGCAACAAATCAAAATCGGTCATGCTTACTGGGAAGCCTAAGAGCTCAATTTCATCATAGGTATCTTCAATGCTATTATGTACTAAGGCGGGCAAAGTAAATTCTTTGTGTGGGTTTGTAAATAGCACAGACTGCACCATTTGTTGCACCAATACTTGCATGGCTTGAGGTTCATTCACCGAAGCATTATTTACGTGTTGCACCGGTGCATTTCGTTCTTGTTGCAAAGAGTAGGCTTGCCACATAAGGTGTTTTTTGCCTGAACCACAAAAGCGCAGCGCACCACATTTAATCAGTATTTTCACTTGCAGTACGCTAATAGGTACCCTATCCATAAAATCTGAAAAACTTAAAAATGGTCCGTTGTTTCTGCGCTCCTGAAGAATGGCATCCATGCTTTTTTGCTCTAAACTTTCTATGTGGGTAAAGCCAAGATACACATCCTCTCCCTTAATACAAGTGAATCTATCAGATTCATTCACGCAAGGTAGATGTAGCTTAGCGCCTGTTTTTTTGAGTTCATTTGCGTAAACCCAGGTGCGGTAAAAACCTCCAAAATTATTGATTACCGCCACCATAAACTCCATAGGGTAATAAGTTTTAAGAAAGAGACTTTGAAAGCTCTCTACCGCAAAAGAAGCCGAGTGTGCCTTGCTAAAAGAATAGCCTGCAAAACTTTCTATTTGTCGCCACACCTCTTTGGTTAACTCATCTGGATACCCACGTTCTCTGCAGTTGTTAAAGAACTTATCTACGATGCGTTTAAACTCTGCCTTCGACCGAAACTTGCCACTCATGGCTCGTCGCAACACATCTGCATCGGCCAAATCTAAGCCTGCAAAATGATGACAAACTTTCAGTACATCTTCTTGAAACACCATTACGCCATAAGTTTCTTCCAGTTGTTCTTGCATCACAGGGTGCAGGTAATTGATGCTTTTGGGGTCGTGAAATCTTTGAATGTATGCCTTCATCATACCCGATTTTGCCACACCCGGGCGGATGATTGAACTGGCTGCCACAAGATGAATATAAGTGTCGCACTTGAGCTTTTTTAACAAGCCACGCATACCAGGACTTTCAATATAAAAACAACCAATGCTATTTGCGTCTTTAAGCTGTTGTTTGATATGAGGGTCGGCTTTAAATTTTTGCACTTCGTGTACATCTACTTTGATGCGTTTGTTTTGCCAAACCAAGTCGGCTGCATCTTTGATGTGGCCAATTCCGCGCTGTGACAAAATGTCGAATTTTTCAAAGCCTATATCTTCAGATTGGTACATATCCCATTGCACCGTTGGCAAACCTACAGGAGGCAAATCGAGGGCAGAATATTGAAAGATGGGCTCTTCAGAAATAAGCACACCACCCGCGTGAATGGAGCGATGATTTGGGAAATCTTGTATTTGTTCTGCTATGTGCAAAATCTTCGCAATAATGGGTGATTTTCTATCTGCCTTATGCGGATAATCTGAAAGGATATCAATTTCTCTTTTAGGCAAACCATACACTTTGCCCAACTCGCGGTAAATAGAACTGCTTCGAAAGGTAGACATGGTACCCAATAAAGCAGTATGCTCGCGACCGTAACGTTTGAAAATATAGTCGTGTACTTGCGGCCTTTCTTTCCAACTATAATCTATATCAAAGTCGGGTGGCGAAGTTCTTTTAGGGTTGAGGAAACGTTCAAAATATAGGTTCAGCTCAATAGGATCAACATCTGTGATGCGTAAGCAATAAGCTACAACACTGTTGGCACCACTACCTCTGCCTACATGGTAAAAACCCTTCGACATAGAGTACCGAATAATATCCCACGTAATTAAAAAGTAGGCAGAGAAACCTAGTTTATCTATGATATCTAATTCTTTTCTTACTCGTTGCAAAGCGGTTGGATTGTTGTTTCCGTAGCGGTATTCAAGTCCATCATACGCCAATTTTTCAAGCAGCATTTTATCATCATAAACAGATGAAGAATAAATCTTTTTGTTTTTGTGTGTATGAAAATCGAAGCTCACACTGCAACGATCCATGAGGTTAATGGTATTGCTTAAGATGTAATGATGGTACCTGCAAGCGTGTATGATGTCGGCTTCCGACATAAGGTATTCATCTGGGGCGGCAATGGCATTTGGGTCGAGCCTACTCAATAAAACATTGTTATCTATGGCACGCATGTGTAAATGCAAAGGGTAGCTAGAGGCATTCTTAAATGTAACAGGCTGCTGTAAGATGAGTTTATTTTTGATTTTACTTACATCTCTGCGCAACAGTTTAGAAAGCTCAGAGAGTCGAATCCCTATCAATTCGTGATCGGCCAATACTGCAGGGTAATTAGCCAATGGATAAATGATGTATGTATTTTTTAGATGGGGCAATTTTTGCGCGTATGCTTGTCCGTAAAGGTTGTGTTCAGATAATAATCGGTTTATTTCTGCAACGCCAGCCGTATTTTTTGCTAGCGCAGTAAACAATAAGTGGTTGCCTTCTCTAAACTCTATACCAGCCACAGGTTTAATGCCATGCTTCTCACAACATTTTACAAACTCAAAAATTCCTGTAGAGCAATTGATATCTGTAATTCCTAGCGATTGTAAACCTAGCTCTGAGGCTTGTTGCACCAGCTCGTCAACAGAAAGGGTTCCGTAACGTAAACTATAGTAAGTGTGGATATTCCAAAGCATTTGTTAATATTATTAACTTTTAATAGGTAAATAAATTAACAATAAATAGTGATTTGTGCAAGCAAAAAAGAATAAAAAAACAGAACATCAACAGCCT
>CAILJQ010000085.1 GCA_903834625.1 uncultured Bacteroidota bacterium | reverse complement strand
TGATGGCAATACAGCCCAAAATACGCCACGCATTCAAAATCATACCTATGCTAATGCAGGTACATACAATGTAACTTTAAAAACCACCGACCAAAATGGTTGTGTAGATAGCACCAGCACAAGTATTCAAATTGTAGCTACTGGTCTGAACCAAATGAATGCCGTGGAGGGATTAACCTTATACCCTAACCCAGCTGTTGGTTTCGTTCAAATAAATTACTCAAGCAATGAAATGGCAAAAGTAATGGTCATGGATATCCATGGGAAATTGGTGTTGGAGAGTCGCTTAATGAGCGGAGAAAAAGTTAACCTCGAAGGTTTAAGCGCTGGAGTATATTCTTTGCAAATAGAATTTGGGAATCAAAGTACTACACGTAAAATCATCCTCAACAAATAATATTGTTGTGGATGATGCTTATACTATTTTTTCTTTTTTAGAACTCGTAGTCAACTACCCTGCGCTCGCTTCTTGCCTCTGCAATAAAGGGCATTACAGCTTTGTGTAAAGGATGGTTTGCATAAAAATCTAAGGCTTCTTTACTTTCAAATTCACTGTATAAAACCAAATCGGCAGATTCAGGAGAATGCAAAAAATCCATGCCTACTTCTAAGTGTACGAGACCTTCAATTTGACCATTTAATGCCTCAAGCTTATCTTTTATTTGCTTGGCATTCCCAGCTTTGTCCAAACCATTGGCTTGGTCTTTTAATTTCCAAAATACAATATGTTTAATCATGGTTTAGGTGTTACGGTTAGTACTAATCTAAATCCTCCTCTGGTGTATCCGTTGATGTCTGTAAACGCAGTAATCTTCCCTTTTTCGTTGATCCTAAACTCATTTAATTTCTCTTGAAATTTAATGCCATAAGGATTGGCACCTTTTGCCACTTGGTTATCTGCTGGTCCACGCATTTGTTTCCAAGCTTGGGCGCTCACAGCGCTGCATAATACCTTAAACTTATCTGTGCTGTATTTATTACTTAAATATTCTGCATAAATAGAAATTGCATCAGCATTGGCTAGGAGAATATATTTTGATTTTAGGTCCATTTCTTTTGCCACAGACGACATGCATTTATTGGCATCTACAATTCTAGATTTTGAGTAAAGGAAATTAATAAAGTCACGGAATTCAGCTACCGTAACGGGTTCTTTCATCACATAAAATGCTGTTTGATTGGGTTTGTTTGGCGTGGCAGGCACAAAAACAAATCCATTAGGTTGCTTATAAACTGCTGGTTTTTGGGTCGGCTTTTGGGCAGAAACAATTCCAATAACACTTATGAAAAGGAATATTCTTATGAGGGATTTCATATACAAACTTAAGGGCTTTAAATGAAAACAGCCAATACTTTTGGTATTGGCTGTTTATAAAAATTATACAGAATTATTTTACTTCTTCAAATTCTACATCTTGCACGTTGTTTGCATCTTTTGCTTGAGCATCGCCTTCTTGGTTTGCTCCGCCTTCAGGCGCACCTTGTGCTTGTTGTGCATTGTAAATATCCTGACTGGCTTCTTGCCAAGCAGCATTTAAAGCTTCCATAGAAGAATCAATGGCAGGAATATTTTTCTCTGCATGTGCTTTTTTCAAATCTTCTAAAGCCGATTCAATTTTAGCTTTTTTGTCTGCAGGGATTTTATCTCCGTATTCTTTGATTTGTTTTTCTGTTTGGAAAACAAGGCTATCTGCTTGGTTTACTTTTTCTGCTTCCTCTTTGGCTTTTCTATCTGCATCTGCGTTGGCTTCAGCTTCGCGCTTCATTCTTTCAATTTCAGCATCACTTAAACCAGAAGATGCCTCGATACGGATTTTTTGCTCTTTACCTGTTCCTTTGTCTTTAGCACTTACATGTAAAATACCGTTGGCATCAATATCAAAGGTAACTTCAATTTGAGGCACACCGCGTGGTGCAGGTGGAATATCACTTAAATGGAACCTTCCAATAGAACGGTTTTGATTGGCCATTGGACGTTCTCCTTGTAGTACATGAATTTCTACCGATGGTTGGTTGTCTGAAGCGGTAGAGAAAACCTCGCTACGTTTGCTAGGAATGGTAGTATTGGCTTCAATGAGTTTGGTCATAACACCACCCATGGTTTCAATACCTAGGCTCAATGGAGTAACATCTAACAACAATACATCTTTCACTTCTCCTGTTAACACACCACCTTGAATGGCAGCACCAATAGCAACTACTTCATCTGGATTCACACCTTTAGAAGGTGATTTTCCAAAGAATGCTTCTACTGCAGCTTGAATGGCAGGAATACGTGTTGAACCACCCACTAAAATTACTTCATCAATATCAGAGGTACTTAGTCCTGCATTTTTCAATGCGCTTCTGCATGGCTCTATTGTACGCTTAATTAAACTATCTACTAATTGTTCAAATTTGGCACGTGTTAAGGTTTTAACCAAGTGTTTCGGACCGCTTGCTGTAGCAGTAACATAAGGTAAATTGATTTCAGTTTGTGTTCCACTTGATAATTCAATTTTGGCTTTTTCTGCTGCTTCTTTTAAACGTTGCAAAGCCATTGGATCTAGACGTAAATCAATGCCTTCATCGGTTTTAAATTCATCGGCCATCCAGCCAATGATTGCATTATCAAAATCATCTCCACCAAGGTGTGTATCACCATCAGTTGATTTTACTTCAAATACACCATCTCCTAGTTCTAAAACAGATACGTCATGTGTACCACCACCACAATCAAATACCACAATTTTCATGTCCTTGCCTTTTTTGTCCATGCCATAAGCGAGGGCGGCAGCGGTAGGTTCATTGATGATACGACGTACGTTTAATCCAGCAATTTCTCCAGCTTCTTTAGTAGCCTGGCGTTGTGCATCGTTGAAATAGGCGGGAACAGTAATTACCGCTTCTTTCACTTCCGTTCCTAAATAATCTTCCGCAGTTTTCTTCATTTTCTGAAGTACCATGGCCGAAATTTCTTGGGCAGTATACATTCTTCCATCAATGTTCACTCGAGGAGTATTGTTGTCTCCTTTTTCTACCTTGTAAGGTACGCGAGTTGTTTCTTCACTAATTTCACTGTAGGTATGCCCCATGAAACGTTTAATGGAGTAAATGGTATTGATAGGGTTGGTTACTGCTTGTCTTTTAGCAGGGTCACCAATTTTTCTTTCACCATCTTTCAAAAAGGCCACAATCGAAGGAGTTGTTCTGCGTCCCTCACTGTTGGCAATAACCACAGGTTCGTTGCCTTCCATTACAGAAACGCAAGAATTGGTTGTTCCTAAATCGATTCCTATTATTTTGCTCATATAATTAATTGTTCTTTGCCACTTTGTAGCAATGAAAATGCCAATTCGTTTTTCTGTCAGATTCTCTTTAATTCTGACAGATTTTTGGACTTATGAGCGACAATTTCTGCCCCAATGGCAGTAAAAATGGCAGTTATTTTTCGAAGTTCGGCAGTAGTTCTGCAAAAAGCGTTACGGTACTTGGGTCAATTCCCATTTGCATTTCTCTGTAATTTCTGCTGGTAAAAATGCCTAAACCATTGCTAATATTGCTGAATTCAGGATTCTTTTCAACTACAGTTAAATTGGGTTTTGTTAAGTCTAACATCTCCCTGAATCTTTCGGTGCCGCCATAGGCTTGATAATAGATTCCTAGAGTTCTCCTTAATTTACTTGGGTCGTAAGGAATTTGCGCCTTCAAAAAGTTCACATAATCTTGTGAATTGATATTTATCTGGATATCTTTTTCTGGTAGGTATGGGATGCTTTTGCTTACTTGATAATACACCTTTTTAACTACCTGCTTGCTGGTATCATTGGCGTCCATTTCTAAATACTCATATCTAATCCCTAAATCATACAAGGCAGAATTCCTGCCAGAGGTAAACCTAAATTGGAATACATGGTTTGGAAAGCCTAAGTTGAGGTATATCTTTCTAAATCCGATGGTTGCATCTTTTACTATTCCCGTAACAGCCGAATAATGTTTCATTTTTGTTGGGTAGTAAATATCTAAACGATACAATTCATTGGTTACATTATTTTTAGGCAAAGTAACTGCATACAATTTGTGTTTGCTGCTGGCAAAAAATCCACTTTCTTTTGGAACAGTATCCACCTGGTAGCAGGTATATACTTTTTTCGTATTAGAATCTGTAATCGTTACATATAAAGAATCATAATACAATGAATCTGAGTTTTGCGCACCCTCTAAGGTAGAAAGGGTACCAGAATTTTGATATAGTTTTTGTATTCGCAAGTAATTTATTGGTTCGTTCTGATCCAAAAAGCCATAAACTACCGGAATATCTTTATAGGGCGCGTTGATATCTATTTCATTTTTACAACCCCAAATGAAACCTAATAGGGTGATAAAGAAGATGTTTTTCAAATTCATGTTTCGCAAAATACGTTTAAATTTATGAGCCGACAAAAATAGTTAGTCAATAGAATTTGAATTTGGGTTTTATCTCTACCTTTGAATTTCACATTTTTTGACATGAGTACTTATAAAGAAGTAAAAAAAGTAACCACGCATACCCTCATAGAAATGAAAATGCGCGGCGAAAAAATAAGCATGCTAACTGCCTATGATTATAGCATGGCCAAAATATTTGACGCGGCTAAGGTGGATGTTTTGTTGGTGGGTGATTCAGCCTCTAATGTGATGCACGGACATGAAACAACATTACCTATTACCTTAGATGAAATGATTTCCCATGCGGCTTCTGTGATTAGGGCCGTAGACCGCTCTTTGGTGGTGGTTGATTTGCCATTTGGTTCCTACCAAGGAAACTCTAAAGAAGCCCTCAACTCTTCCATCCGCATTATGAAAGAGGCTGAAGCACACGCTGTGAAATTAGAAGGAGGTTCTGAAGTAGTGGAGAGCATCAAAAGAATTTTAACTGCAGGTATCCCCGTAATGGGTCATTTGGGTCTTACCCCTCAAAGCATTTACAAATTTGGAACATACGAGGTAAGGGCAAAAGAAGAGGAAGAAGCTCAGAAATTATTATCAGATGCCCAGTTATTAGAAGAGGCCGGTTGCTTTGCCATTGTGCTCGAAAAAATACCTTCTAAGTTAGCTAAACAGGTTGCAGAAATGGTAAAAGTGCCAATCATTGGAATTGGCGCTGGTCCAGACGTTGACGGTCAGGTGTTGGTTAGTCATGATATGTTAGGTATTAATAAAGATTTCTCTCCTAAATTTTTGAGACGTTACCTCAATTTGTATGACGAAATTAAATCAGCAGTAGAGCATTATGTAAGTGATGTAAAATCTGTTGATTTTCCGAACCAAAAGGAACAATACTAAATGGACATTGTGTTTTTATAAAACATATGGTTGAAATATTATACGAAGACAACCACCTTATTGCTGCTTATAAAAAAAGCGGACAAACTGTTCAGCCCGAGCCTGGAAAACCATTATCATTAGAAGATGAAGTGAAGTCCTATATCAAACAGGCCTACCAAAAGGAGGGAGCTGTTTTTTTAGGGGTGATCCATCGGTTGGATATGCCCGTTGAAGGATTGGTTTTGTTTGCCAGAACTAGCAAAGCTTTGGCCAGAATGAATGAACTTTTTCAAAAACGAGAGATAGATAAAGAATATGAAGCTTGGGTAGAAAACAAGCCTACTGAGTCCTCGGCAACCTTGGTACATTGGCTCAAACGTGATGAAAATAAAAACTTTACCAAGGCATTTACGTCCATAGTTAAAGGGGCAGATGAATCAAAATTATCTTACCAAGTCATTAGTCAAAAAGGAAGGTTTACCTTACTTAGGATCAAACTTTATACTGGAAGAAAACATCAAATTAGGGCTCAACTTTCAGCTCACGGTCATCCCATTGTAGGGGATAGAAAATATGGGTCAAATTATGTTTTTGCAAATGGATCAATTGCCTTACAATCTTGCTTATTAGCATTTTTGCACCCTGTAAAGAATGAGCCTATTTCTATTCAAACTAAAGGTTTGGAGAAATTTCTATTGCCGAAATAAGAGTGAAGGCTTTAAAATATTCATAGACATCGTATGAATTTAGGATTAAATTTAACTGTAAAGTATTGATTTTAATTAATATGGGGATTATTTGTTTAGGTGAAAATATTAATGTCTCTTAAATCCTCATTAAAGTTTTTTCAGGCACTTTTTTTTTAGTTTAAGGTGACTATTTTTGGATTAAAATTACTCAATTGAATCGATCATACTCACTCACAGTTGTTATTGTATTAACGATTATTACTTTTGGTTTGGGCTTTGGATTATCAAAGTTCTTACCAGATTCTAAGGCTCATAAAAAGAGCAATCCTACGCAAGAATCACAGCAGTTTTCTTCTATTTTGAATCCAATTTTACCTTATGTGGCGCAAACAGGATTAGATTTTGGAGAATTGCGTTCGTTCCGACCCAAAATTGAGGCCCTCATAGCAAAAAGTAAGGCTGAGCACCCCGAATTACAGGTGTCTTATTATTTTAGAGATTTAAATAATGGACTTTGGTCTGGTATCAATGAAAGGGAAACTTTTAGTCCTGCCAGTTTGTTTAAACTGCCTTTACTGATAGCCTTTTTAAAAAAGGCAGAAACCCAGCCTGAAATATTGAAGTTGGGGTTTACTTACCACGCCAAAGATTTTGAAAATGTGGAGGAAGAAGCTGGCTTTAAAAAAGAGGAAGGGAAATATTATACTACAGAAGATATGTTGCAGCAAATGATAGAATATTCAGATAACGCTGCAAGTTTGGTGCTTCTAAATTATGTTGGTGATACCGCAATTATCAAGGTGATAAAAGATATGAATATCACCATTGGTTCTGGTTATAATGAAAAAACTAATTTTGTTACTGTAAAGGCATATGCAAGTATATTTAGGGTTTTATACAACTGTTCCTACCTAAACAAAGAAATGTCGGAAAAGGCCCTTAAATTAATGATGCATGCCAGGTATCAAAAAGGTATTCGTGGAGCCATTCCGCCCCAAATAGCCATGGCACACAAATATGGAAAACGAGATGAGATGGTTCCTGGTTCAAACAATAGGTCATTGCAATTGCATCATTTTGCCTTAATTTACCATCCTCAGAAGCCTTTCTTATTAGGCATTATGACAAAAGGAAATAACCTTGCGCTTAAAGAAAAACTCATACATGATTTGGCTGCATTAACTTATGAAGAGGTTGACAAACAGTGTAAAGAGAAAAAACTTCGTGGAGTATTCTCGGAATAATCGGCCATAAATTCTCCCTTTTTTTCTTCATAATACCCTTCATAAGTAATCCAAAATCCGATTATCTTTGTGGCTCAATTTAGCAGAATCACAATATGAATGGTTTCTTTAAAGTACCAGTGCCGGTAAACGAACCGGTGCTTAATTATGCTCCTGGTAGCGCCGAACGCAAAGCACTTAAAAATGCCCTTGAAGAGGCAAGGTCTAAACAATTAGATATACCTATGTATATAGGTGGCAACGAGGTAAGAAGTGGGAATACCATGGATATCCGACCACCACACGACCACCAACATGTTTTAGGTAAATTCCATGTATCTGATGAATCACATGTGAATGATGCCATCAAAGCGGCACTAGCTGCCAAACCAAAGTGGGAAGCATTAACTTGGGAACAACGTGCTGCTATTTTCTTAAAGGCTGCCGAATTAATTGCTGGTCCATACCGCGCAAAATTAAATGCAGCTACTATGTTGGGTCAGAGCAAAAATGCCTACCAAGCTGAGATAGATAGTGCTTGTGAAATCATTGATTTCTTGCGTTTCAATGTGTCTTTCATGAGTGAGATTTATGCAGAGCAACCACAATCTGCAAAAGGTATTTGGAACAGATTAGAATACCGCCCGCTAGAAGGTTTCATTTATGCTTTAACGCCTTTTAACTTTACTGCCATTGCAGGTAACTTGCCAACTTCTGCTGCCATGATGGGCAATGTGGTTGTTTGGAAGCCTAGTAATACCCAGGTATATTCTGCCAATGTGTTGATGGAGATTTTCAATGAAGCTGGAGTTCCAGCAGGTGTTATTAATTTAATTTATCCGAGCGGCCCAGTTGCTGCAGAGGTGATTTTTAACCATGCTGACTTTGCAGGTATTCACTTTACTGGATCAACAGGGGTATTCCAAAGCATTTGGAAGACCATTGGAAATAACATCCATAAATTCAAAACATACCCTCGTATTGTAGGTGAAACAGGAGGAAAAGACTTCGTAATCGCACATCGTTCTGCAGATGTAGATACAGTTGTTACCGCCTTATTGCGTGGTGCATTTGAATACCAAGGTCAGAAATGTTCTGCTGCATCACGTGCGTATATTCCTTCAAACCTATGGGAGGAAATCAAAACCAAATTGGTGAAGGAAATTAGTATGTTCAAGGTTGGTCCTGTTGAAGATTTCCGCAACTTCGTAAATGCCGTTATTGATGAGAAATCATTTGATAAACTAGCAGCATACATTGACGCTGCAAAGCAAGATCCCAATTGCGAAATTATTGTAGGTGGTACCTATAATAAAACCAGCGGTTGGTTTGTTGATCCAACAGTTATTGTAACAAAAGACCCCAAATATACCACCATGTGTGAGGAGTTGTTTGGTCCGGTTTTGACCTTATATGTGTATGATGCGAATGACTTTGAAGCAGCCCTAGACCTAGTAGATAGCACCAGTGAGTACGCTTTAACAGGTGCAGTATTATCTCAAGATAGATATGCCATTGAGCAGGCTACATGGCGTTTACGCAATGCCGCAGGTAATTTTTATATCAATGATAAGCCAACAGGTGCCGTTGTTGGACAACAACCTTTTGGTGGTGCGCGCGCAAGTGGTACCAATGATAAAGCAGGTGCGATGATTAACCTCATGCGTTGGGTTAGCTTACGTACGATCAAAGAAACTTTTGTTCCGCCTACACGTTACGAATACGATTTTATGAAAGAAGCATAAATTCATTAAAGGCTGCCTCAATTAGGCAGCCTTTTTTATTTAAATTTATTGCCCACTGAATCTTTTAATTCTGCTAGCTATTTGTAAATTCGCCCATATGTCGAACCACGAATTATACATGAAAAGATGCCTAGAATTGGCCTTGTTGGGTTCGGGTTATGTTTCTCCCAATCCTTTGGTAGGGGCGGTAGTTGTTTATGAAGATAAAATTATTGGAGAAGGTTGGCACCAGAAAATTGGTTCAGCCCATGCCGAGGTAAATGCTATCAATGATGTAAAGGAAAAACATTTATTGCCTCTGTCTACTTTGTATGTAAACCTTGAACCATGCGCCCATACAGGGAAAACCCCTCCTTGTGCTCATTTAATTATTGAGTGTAAAATACCTAAAGTGGTTGTTGCCATTAGCGATCCTAATCCATTGGTTGCAGGTAAAGGCATTCTATTATTACAAGAGGCAGGCGTGGAAGTAATTGTTGGTGTATTGGAAAAAGAGTCGACAGAATTAAACAAAAGATTTTTGTGTGGTATTCAAAAGAATCGCCCTTATGTTATTCTGAAATGGGCTCAAACCCAAAATGGATTTTTATCGCCCGACGCCACCCAAATGAGTAAGGAGCAATTTGAGGAGGAGCGACATATTACTGGATTGATTGTTCAGAAATTAGTTCACAAATGGCGTACCCAAGAAGATGCCATTATGGTAGGTACACAAACTGCTATTACAGATAATCCCGCATTAAACGCCAGGGCTTGGAAGGGTAGAGCTCCTGCCCGTATTGTGTTAGATAGGCAGTTGCGCTTGCCAGGTACGCTTAAAATTTTAGATGGAACCCAACTTACCTATATTCTTAACGCTAGTAAAAATGAACAGCAAGGTAACAACCATTTTATGCAAGTAGATTTTGAAGGAAATTGGTTTTTGCAAGCTTTAGAAATTTTATACAACCAAGGGATTCAAAGCATAGTAGTAGAAGGAGGTAGTAAATTGTTACATCATATTTTAGCCATTCAATTGTGGGATGAAGCTCAAGTGTTTTACTCTCCTAAACATATTTCAACAGGTGTTCCTGCACCTCGTATTAACGGACAACTACATGATACACATGAATTGGATGGGATGCGCTTAAATTTATACTTGAACCAATGATCTACCTTTTATTAAGCATTCTTTTTTCTACACTCACGGTTACTTACTTCAAAATATTTGAAATCAAAAAGGTGCAAACCTTTCAAGCAATTATTGTGAATTATATTACCTGTGGAATTATAGGTACAAGCTTTTCTGACCGTGCTATTTGGCACCCTGATGTAATGGGTTCTCCCATTTTGCTTTATACTTTTATTTTGGGTTTTTTATTTATCAGTATCTTTTATTGCATTGCTTTAACTGCGCAAAAAATTAGTGTATCGGCCAGTATGGTAGCGGCTAAATTATCTGTGGTTGTGCCCGTTGTGCTTGCTTGGTTATTGTATCAAGAACATATTACTTGGATACAAATTGTTGGTATTCTCTTGTCTTTAGCTGCTGTTTATTTTATAAGTAGAAAGGAGCAAAGCATACATCAAAAAGGTTGGATATTGTTGCTTTTGCCTGCGGTAGTTTTTATAGGAAGTGGAAGCATAGATAGTCTGCTAAATTACTTAGAGAAAACATTTGTGCCTGCATTTTCAGCAGATGAAATAGTTACCTGTACCTTTATTTTTGCCTTTATTTTGGGATTATCATTTTTTGCTTACCGCAGTCAAAAAGGAGCCGAAAAGTTTGAACTCAAATCTGTTTATTGGGGTATTGCTTTAGGTATTCCAAATTATTTTAGCATGTATTTTTTGGTAAAAACGTTAGGTAGTTTTCCCGCCACATTTATTTTCCCTATCAACAATATAGGTATAGTTGTGATGTCTACATTAATCGCTTTTTTCTTTTTTAAGGAGCATTTGTCTAAAATAAATATGTTGGGAATGGTATTGGCCTTTATTGCGATATTGTTGATTTCCCTGTCATGAGTTTACCCGATTCTTTTTATACCATTTCCCATACTTCCACAGGTGAATTTAAAGAACGTGGGAGTAAGTTTTTGTCCTATGCTTTTTCGGTTCAAACCGAGGAAGAAGCCAAAGATTTGTTGAAACAGTTACGCAAAGAACACTATGCCGCTGCCCATGTTTGTTGGGCCTTGGTTTTGGGTTGTAACGGCGAATTTGAGAAAAGCTCCGACGACCGCGAACCATCTGGAACCGCAGGTAAACCCATATTGAGGGCCATTTTAGAAAAAAAAATGACCTTTACCTTAATTGCGGTTGTAAGGTATTTTGGCGGTAAATTATTAGGGGTGCCCGGACTCATTCAAGCATACGGAGAAGCAGCAAAAGCTGCCTTAACAGAAGATTGTATTGGGGAGAAAAAAGTATTCCATCGCATTTTTCAACCTTGTTCATATGAACTACAACATGAAATAATTAGGGTGTGTAAACACCATCAGTTAAAATTTTTTCCCGATATTCGAGAATCGGTTCAGGGAATTACCTTTGAGGTAAGTCCGGGTAAGTGGCAACAAACCATGATAGATTTGCAACTTCCTGGATTAGATGCACCCCATGAGCCAGAGACCATTTATGCAGGATAAACTATGTTAAAAAAAATATACCTTCTGTGTTTCCTTTTTCTTTTTGCACCTACTTTTATGTGGGCCAATATGGACAATCAATTGGTTCAAATAGCGCAAGAATATATTATTAGAACCAATCCTTGGCTATCATCGAACCAAAATGGTCTTGTTATGCAATCTGAACAGCAAAGTACTGTAGGCACACATTTGTTGTTTATTCAGCAACACCAAGGGGTGCGTGTCTACGATGCAGATATCAAAATTAACTTAAACACAAAAGGTGTTGTGTTGAGTGTTTTCAATAATTTAAAGCCTATTGAACAATTGTTGCCAATGGTTGAACCTATGCCAAACTTAGTTTATTTCTTGCAGGGCAGAAATTGGTTCATAGCTACCTTAAGTATCAAACCAAATGTTCATGGTGAAAATTTTGAATGGGTGCATGCAAGCAATGGCGATCCATTATTTTTTAGGTTAATAGATTTACGTTTGCGCAAAGATACCTTGGTTCAGAGCAAAGTGTTTTTGCCCGATCCAATTACAAGCTCAGGTAAAACCTATGGTGAGAATGGATTGTATAAAAACAATAGTGGTGCAGATGCAGCAGAACTAACTGCTGAACTTAAAAATGTAAATCTTACCTTAGGATTTAGTAATGATACTTTTTACACCAGCAGTCCGTATGTTATTATAAAAGACCTTGAATCGCCTGTTAATACAGTGTTTAGAAGCACTTCGCCCAATTTTAATTTTACCCGAAGTCAGGCCTTTTTTAGGGAGATGAATTGTTTATACCATATAGAAACATTCCGTACTTATTTAAATGGTATTGGTTTACCATTTACTGGTATGCCACCCATTTTGCTTGACCCAACTGCCTATCAAGGTCAAGACCAAAGTCGTTTCTCCTATAGCAATACCAATGAACCGGCCTTGTTTTTTGGAACAGGTGGTGTTCCAGATGCAGAGGATGCAGATGTGATAATTCATGAATATACACATGGGTTAAATAATTTTTTAGCACCTAATTCCACCAGTGGCAATGAGCGTTTGGCGGTAGAGGAGGCCAATTGTGATTTTATGGCATGTCAGTATTCTCGTGCCATTAATCCTTTTAACTATAGATTGGTATTCAACTGGGACGGTCACAATGAATTTTGGAATGGGCGGGATGCCAATAGCAAAAATACCTACCCTGATGATTTAAGTGCTGATTTTTATGTGAGCTCTCT
Source organism: uncultured Bacteroidota bacterium (assembly GCA_903834625.1). GTDB lineage: Bacteria > Bacteroidota > Bacteroidia > UKL13-3 > UKL13-3 > B1. Next base: position 3,967 of record CAILJQ010000085.1, on the reverse strand, counting down.
TATTTGGAGTAGCATGTTAAATGATTTGGGAGAGGAATTAGGAAGGGATGTTATGAGTAAATTATTGTTCCAATCTGTTTATAGTTATGCCAATTATATGACCATGCAACAAGCTGCTAACCTTTTGTTGCAAACAGATAGTATATTGTTTGGCTACAAACATTTTGATGGCCTGCGTTACCACCTAGAAAAACGTGGATTTCTGGTGTTTACAGGCTTAACGGAAAAAGTGCCTTCTGCACCCTTTGTTCAATTACTTAACTCAGAGGGCTTTGCTAAAGGTGAGTCAATGTTGATGGTTCGTCACAAACAACAAATGGCTATTGAAGTGAAAATTTATGACAGCAAAGGTAGTTTGGTAAACGAGCTACATTCAGCCAATGGAGAGCTAGATTTAGCCGCTAATGATTTTATCTCTGGAGTATACTTTATGTATATAAGTGATGTTGCTGGAAACGTAGGCAGAATTCCTTTTGTAAGGAACTAGGCGTTTTTATTTGTTCATCAAAGCATTATCGTGCTTCTTGTTGGCTAATTGACCACAAGCTGCGTCAATATCTTTTCCTCTACTTCTTCTTACCCTTGCAATAATTCCATTGCGGTCTAAAAATGCGCAAAATTGGTCAATGCGCGATGAATCTGCCTTTTCAAACTGGCCATCTCCTGTTGGGTTGTATTCAATCACATTTACCTTACAAGGGATATTTTTAGCGAAGGCAAGAAGTTCTTTCGCATCTTGCAAACTGTCGTTAAAGTTTTTAAAGGCAATGTATTCGAATGTGACTCTTTTGCGGGTTTTCTTGCAAAAATATTGAAGTGCTTCGCCCACAGCTTTTAGGTTATTGCTTTCGTTGATGGGCATAATTTGGTTTCGCTTTTCATCATTGGCAGCATGTAAACTCAAGGCCAAATTAAAACGTACCTCATCATCGGCAAGTTTTTTGATCATCTTGGCAATGCCCGCCGTTGACACTGTAATGCGGTCGGCAGCCATGCCTAAGCCTTCTGGGGAGGTAATCTTTTCTATGCCCTTAATTACATTGGCATAATTCAGTAAAGGCTCTCCCATACCCATAAAAACAATATTGGTTAAAGGGGCTTGGTTATGTGCTTGTGCCCAATTTCTGATGGCCACTACTTGATCATATATCTCTGCTGGTTCAAGATTCCTTTCCCTCTCCATGGTTCCAGTTGCACAAAACTTGCAGGTTAAACTACATCCTACTTGTGATGAAACACAGGCTGTTTGTCGGTCGTCGGCAGGAATAAGCACGCCCTCTACCAAAAAGCCATCATGCAGTCTGAATCCACTTTTGATGGTACCATCATTGCTAATTTGTTTGTCTTCTACCTGTATGGGATGAATCACAAAGGTTTGTTTGAGCCAATTGCGCAAGTCGTTAGATAGGTTACTCATGCCATCAAAATCAGTACATGATTTTTTCCAAAGCCATTCATATACTTGCTGACCGCGGAAGGCTTTTTCGCCATGGGCCACAAATACTTCTTTTAATTCTGCCAGGCTCAAAGAGCGGATATCTGTTTTAATCACTTCACCCATTTGCCTGCGAAGATAGGCCTTTGCCAAGATTTTTTGCTAGAACCTTAAAAGGCAGCAGTTTATTTTGTATCCTTGAACCAACAAATCAAAGCCAAAAGCACTTGGATAAATTATGATTATTATTGGTGATACATTGATCTCTGAGGACTTATTCGACCAAGAGTTTATTTGCAATTTAAGTGCCTGTAAAGGTTCTTGTTGTATTGAAGGTGATAGCGGAGCGCCTGTGAGCATAACAGAGAAAAAGCAGATAGAAGAAAACTATCCTCTCATTAAGCCCTATTTAAGTGAACGATCACTTGGTGACATTGAAAAGCGCAGTGGTTTTGAAATTGACGATGATGGAGAGTGGGTTACTACTTGTTTGCCAACAGGTGAATGCAATTTTGTAAAGCGAGATGAAAACGGACTTTTAAGTTGTGGAATTGAAAAGAGTTTTATAGATGGCAAATCAACTATTAGAAAACCTATATCTTGTTATTTATATCCCATAAGGATACAGAAAGTAGGAGATTATACTGCCCTTAACTACCATCGTTGGGATATATGTAGTGCCGCTTGTACCTTAGGCAAACAAGAGAAGGTGGCTGTATATCAATTCTTAAAAGATCCTCTCATTAGCAGATTTGGGGAGGAATGGTACAGTGAGTTATGCGCCGTTGCGGAAGCTTATAAGGAAAACTTTTAGGAAAAAGTGATTGGCAATTGGCAAGAAAAAAAATATAAAAACGATATATTTGAATTTTAAAAAATGATTTATGCGCGCAGCCGATTTAAAGTCAGATTTAATTCATAAAATTTCATCATTAAAGGAAATGCACATCATTGAAGAATTATCGATGCTGTTGGATTTTGAAATGGAAGAAACGGTTTTTGAATTATCTGAATCGCAAAATTCAAGAATTTTACAAGGAAGAAATGAATACCAAACTTCAAAAATTTTAACGAATAAGGTTGCTGATGCTGAAATCGACCAATGGCTGGAAGAAAAATAGTTTGGACTGAAAGTGCCCAAAAAGAAAGAATGGACATCTTGATTTATTGGTTTGAGAAAACAAAATCAAAGAGGTATAGTAAAAAACTAAATAATCTCATTAAGGATACTCTAAAATTAACAGCCGATTTTCCACAAGCAGGTCGTAAAACTAATTCAGGAAATGCTCGAATTAAAGTGGTTAGAGACTATTTAATTTTTTATGACTTTACCCCGAAAGAGATTATTGTTCTCTCAATTTGGGATGCCAACAGAAATGATAATAATAGTATACACCCTTATTCAAATCTCAAATGAATAAAGGTAACAGCTAATACCCAAAATTGGGTTACCTTCGGGATTGAATGAAAATCCTAAGTACTGAACAAATTCGTGAATGGGATGCTTATACCATTTTGCATGAGCCTATTGCTTCCATAGATTTAATGGAAAAGGCTGCGGGAGCAGTTTTGCCATTTTTGTTAGATGAGCTTTCAAGTACTTTCGGTTCGAACCGAAAACCTTCAATGGATGTGTATTGTGGGATGGGTAATAATGGAGGAGATGGTTTGGTATTGGCAAGGAAATTATATGCCTTACAATTTCCCGTACGCGTTTATGTATTAAAAACAAAGGAAATAGGGAGTGACGATTTTGAAAGCAATTTTAGCAGGTTAAAAGAAATTGGAATTCCTTATCAATTTATTGAAAAGCTGGAAGACTTGGATTTGCTTTCCACCAATCAATGCATAATTGAGGCCTTATTTGGGTCTGGATTGCGGCAACAATTGGATGCTTTGCCATGGCAATTGGTTCAGCACTTAAACAAATTAAAGGCATTTAAAATAGCTATTGATTTACCTGCGGGTTTACCAGGCGACATAAAAGATTGGAATAATCAGGGATGTTTTAAAGCAGACATTACCTTTACCTTAGAAGTATACAAGCAAACTTTGCTATTTGAGTCAAGCGCAGTTTTTGCTGGAAAGGTTGTTTTAGTGCCCATTGGATTGCATAGCCAATACCTTTCAGAGATTCATTGCCATTGGTTTTTATTGGATTCTGAAAACACCCCTTATAAGCCACTAACAACCTTTGCCCATAAAGGAACCAAGGGTCATGCTTTGTTGGTAGCAGGAAGTTTTGGTAAAGCAGGAGCAGCTATTTTGGCCTCCAAGGCAGCCCTAAGAGCTGGTTGCGGATTACTCACTTCCTATGTGCCAGCATCTGTGCACCCCATAGTGCAACACGCGTTTCCTGAGGGCATGGTTGAAACTGATGTAGAACAAACTGAAATAAGAAATTTTCCAAATTGGATAGGTAAATCGGCTATAGGTGTTGGTCCGGGTTTGGGTACGCACAGTGCCACTTGTATGGCACTCATTCCTTGGATTCAAAAAATACAAATACCCTTATTAATTGATGCAGATGCG
>CAILJQ010000084.1 GCA_903834625.1 uncultured Bacteroidota bacterium | reverse complement strand
TGCCTGCTTTTTGGGCGTACACGATGCCCATATCAAGATTAAATATAATAGGTATTTGGTATTCTTCATGCTAAAGCTATTCAATTTTGGTTCAGACCGAAACATCTTTTGTTTTAACGGGCCTTTTATGTTTCCAACGACGGTGACTCCACAACCAATTTTCTGGATGTTTGATAATATATTCTTCCAATAATTGCATGTGTTTGCGGGTAATCTCAAATTCGGCTGCTTCTTTGGGTTCTTTGGTTACCAACGAAAAATCTACTTCGTAATAACCTCTTCCAATCCTTACCATTTCTCCATATACCACAGGATAATTAAACTTCTTGGCAAGTTTCTCTACACCCAAAAATACAGGTGTATCTTGGTTCAAAAACTCCATCCACAAACAACCATCTGGACCAGGCGTTTGATCGGCAATAAAAGTAATGGCACTTGGAATGTTTTTACGTTGCAACATTTCTCTTAAAGAATTGCCCATTGGAATAGGGTGAATGCCAAAACGGGTTCTGCAAAAATAAATATACCAGTTAAAAAACTCACTGGTTAAAGGATGATACAACACATCAACCTGAATACCCGTTTGATGTAACCCTTGTCCGGCCCATTCCCAATTGGCTATATGTCCGCATACCAAAATAACAGGTTGACCTTTTTGCGTAAATTCTCCCAATACTTCGGTTCTGTGAACCTTTACATGGTTCTTATAAAATTGTGACGTACGAGTAGCCATGCTTAGGGTTTCTAGCATGGTATCGATTAAATTTCTGTAGAACAAAAAAGCAGTATGTTGTACCCAAGCCTCGTCCTTTTCTGGAAACGATTTGCGGATATTTTCTAAAACAACTTTTTTTCGGTAACCAATTACATAAAATAACAACAAACGAAGAATATCTGAAAAGCCGTGTAGGATAAACATTGGCAGGCATGCAAACACATATAGTGGAATAGCAGGGAAAATATAATACCAACGAAACTTAGGCATATGAGGTTACTGTCGTGCGTGAATACCAATTCTATTTCCTTCAGAATCTTGGATAATACCTGTATATCCAAAATCTTCGCTAATGAGAGCGGCTGGACGTAAAATTTTACCCCCCAATTTTTCTGCCAAGGCCATTTGTTCTTGAATAGGTAATTGGGCATTGATATACACCATTACCCCTGCAAAACTGGGTTGGTAGGCATTATGCTGAACCAAGGCACCCTGCTGCCCTCCCAAAATAGCCATTTTAAAATCGCCCAAATCTTGGTAGTGAATTTTTGCCTCTAAAAATTTTTCATAAAAGGCAATTGCACGAGGCATATCGCTCACGGGGATTTCAAACCAGGTTACCATAATTTTATTTTTGGGTCATCATTTGTTAACGTGGTCAAATTAGAACAATAAACCCAAAGAAAAAAACAAATATTGATACGCCAAATCAAGCGTCAATTTTTCCTAAAAAACGCAGCGGCTAATACAGAAAACAAAAATCCAAGGGGTAATATTTCAGACAAAGAAATCAAAAAGGCCAAGAAAGGATTTTGATACATCTCTGAATACGCCATCATTTGTTGGGCAAAAAGTTCCAAATCTACTGCACTTTTCCCGCTTGTTTTCATCAATGAGATTTCATAATTCACATAATCATCCATAAAACTAGGATACAACCAATGGTTAACAATAAACCAACCAAAAGCATACAAACAAGCAGATATAAAGCTAATTCCTAAGCCAGTTAAAAAGGCTTTTCCGTACTTGAAAGTATCTGAAACATGATGTTGTTTGGCCTTATAAACTCCCACAAAAACCAATGAAAGTGAAATAATCATGGTAGCATACCCATAGATAAATCCATTGGCAAAATTATGGCTGCTCTTGTTCAAGCCCATATAACATAAATAGGCTAAATTCAACAAGCCAGAAAGCAATCCAAATCCCCCAATAATCTTGCGCATTCAATTAAATTTAGGTAGCAAAATAGAAGAAAGTCAACCATTAGCCAAGCAAGAAAATCATTTCTGATACACCCATAACCAGGCATCGCCAATTTCATGGTCGGTTACAATCCTATCAAAGGCAAAATTATTCTTCTCTAATATGCGGGTGCTGGCATTTCTCATGGGTGCTGTTTTGGCCACAATGCGCAGCGCAGGATTTGTTTGTTGTGCCAACGAAACAAGTAACTTACAAGCCTCTGAGGCCATGCCTTTTCCCTCAAAGGGAGTAAAGGTCCAATAGGCAATTTCAACCACCCCATCAACCGGGGCAGAAGTAAATCCACAAGAACCCACTACTTCTTCTTCGTGTAACATGTAGTATCCAACCCAAGGAATTTCAAATCCAACTTTGGGATAGTACTCTCCATAAATTTTTTGTAAGAGCTTGCAATCTTCGTTTTGGAAGGCAGGGTCAAGCGATTCATCATATGGATGAATAATTTTTAATTTCATTGGGGGTAGGTTTTAGGCAAATGCAAGATAAAAGGAACTACCCTTTAAAACAACATAAAATCAAGAGTACGACCCTAAGGAATGCGTAAAAAATTGTCAAGAATATGGCAATTCATAACCTGGTAGAATAAATTAAGCAAAAAATCTTTTATTTGAATTTTAGACGGGCATTAAAAAAACACAAAACCTAAAACAAGAATTGCATATGTTATTTTCCATTGAAAACAAGTTTGATTACCTAGTTATGGCTGTAATGGCTGTTTTAGTCATTATTGGTATTTACCAATTTTACTTCTGGACGCAAAGAAATCATTACCGTAAACCCATTGGCTTACATACGCCTATAGATAATTGGTTCACCTTAAAACCCACTTGGATATGGGTTTACAGCGGTATCTACTACCCCATTATCATTTTCATGATTTTCTCATTCCAAGACATGAGGCATTTTAATTATACGGTTTTTAGTTTCTTCACCTTGCTCATCTTTCAAATGATCTTTTTTGTATTTATGCCCGTTCAAACACCAATAGAATGGAGAGAAGCAGTTGTGGGCGATAGCGTTACCCATAGGTTCATGCGTTATGTACAAAGTTTAGATAAGCCTTCAAATTGCTTTCCTAGTATGCATATGAGTGTATCAAACTTAACCGCATTACACCTGCAAATGAACTATCCAGAATTTGGCAATACCGTATTTGTTTTCCCTGTATTGATTGCGTTAAGTGCACTCTATACCAAACAACACTTCTTCTTAGACCTTATTCCTGGTGCGCTTTTGGGCTGGGGAGTTTTCAAAATATTTGAGGTAATTTATATTTAGTTTCATTCCTTTTATCGGTCTGAACCAAGATAGGAACTTGCGCGCAGTTATTTATATTTGCGTGAAGTGAGATATTTAGGTCGTATAGGAAAATACATTGTCCTGCTGTTTGCAAGTTGCATACTGGCATTGAATGGATATTCTCAAAACTCTAACCGTCATTACATTCAACAACACCAGGAGTTAGCCTTAAATTTAAGCGATAGTTTTGGTATTCCTGTTGCCCTAATTCTTGCAGTGGCCATTGTAGAAAGCGGTGCAGGAAATAGCAGAAACGCCCGTATTCTGCACAATCATTTTGGCATGAAAGCCGGCAACAAATACAGAGTGGTACGTGGCATTAAGACCAAATACCGTTGTTATGATAGCGACTCTGCGAGTTACCTCGACTTCTGCACCTACTTAAGCAAAAGGAAATTTTATCCCAAACTTAAAGGAAACAGCAATGTGAATGCCTGGCTTAATGCCATGACAAAAAGTGGATACAGCGCTTCTCCAACCGAATGGAAACGGAGAATCCGATTGCATATAAAGAAATACAAACTTCAAGAATTACAACCTGTAAATGTCGGCGCAAAACCACAACAATAAACCCTTTATGATTGTGGCCTACACCTTTGTATGGCTGTTGTTTTTGGGCTTTATTCTCCCAAAATCTTTTTGGAAAGCATGGCATTTGCATGAAGTAAGCCTGATATCAAGCCTAAAGGTGCCAACTCAAAAAACACATAAAAGCACCTATCATCCCAAAAAGAAAAATGCCCCTCTGAAAGATTTGGTTAAAGACACCATTGAGGCAAATGTGGCCGTTAGCAAAATCATCCGCAACGATGTAGCCATAGAATCAAACGACTCTTCTGATGCCCTAAATACCTTTTTAACTGCCTTAAAAGAACTCGCAGGTGAAAAAAGAAAAAAAGTACGCATTGGATATTTTGGGGATAGCATGATTGAGGGAGACTTAATCACCCAAACCATTCGCAACATCCTTCAAAATAGGTTTGGCGGAAATGGCGTGGGATATATTCCTGTGAGCAGTGTGGTGGCACATTACCGACAAACAGTTAGGGTTAAAACCAATGAAAAATGGGAAACCATTCATTACAAAAATAACAAAGCAAAAAAACTCTTAGGCATAAGCGGCAGCTCCTTTCTTCCACTTCAAGATGCCGCAGTTTTGGTTCAGCCCGGAAGCGGAAAACATGTGAACCAATTGTATAACCTCAGCATTATGATGGGTTCAGGAATGGTTGAATTTACTTGCAACCAAAAAACCTACACACTAAATGGCACACAATTATTTAATGAATTTAAGATTCCGAACGACAGCAATGCTAAAAACTATCAAATGAATTTTGCCACAAGTACTACCCCTATTTATGGCTTTGTGTCGGAAAGCAAAACAGGTGTAATATTGGACAATTACTCCTTTAGAGGCACCAGTGGTACAGAATTGGTTAAACTCAATTTTGGCATGCTCGAACAAATGAATGCGATTCGCCCTTATGATTTATTGGTATTGCATTACGGTCCGAACCTACTCTACAACGATAGCATTACCAATTTTTCTTACTATCAAAAGCAACTAGAGAAAAGCATTCGTTATCTCAAAAAAGCTTTTCCCAATACAGATATACTTATTATTAGCACCGCCGATAAAGCCTTTAAAACAGACGGGGAATACCAAACAGGTAAGGGCGTTGAAAACCTACTTTTGGCGCAAGAAGCGGCGGCAAAAAAATACCATTGTGCTTTCTTTAACCTATACGAAGCCATGGGTGGATACAACAGCATGAAAACATGGGTTGAGAAAAAACCTATTTTGGCGGGTACAGATTATACTCATTTTAACCAATCAGGTTCGGCCAAAATTGGGAGGTTAATTGGCAATGCTTTATTAAACAAATATGAACAAAATTCTTCTGCTCATTAGTCTTTTTTGGCTTTCGCTTCATAGCTTGGCACAGCCCCCTGTATTGCCTCAAGATAATATCATCTACCAAGCGCAAACCATTGAAGTAAATACTGCCAATAGGGTGTATAAAATTGTGCATATTGGCGACTCACACATTCAAGCCGATTGGTTTAGTGGCAAGGTAAGAGAGCTCTTGCAAGAATCTTATGGAGATGCCGGTACGGGAATAGTTTTTCCATACAAACAAATTAAAACAAACGGACCGCGTTCTTATCAATCTATTTCTGCCAGTACTTTTACTGCCCATAAAATTGT
>CAILJQ010000083.1 GCA_903834625.1 uncultured Bacteroidota bacterium | reverse complement strand
GCATCAAAACGTTTGTTTGAGATACATTGTTCAATATGATTTGCGGCTAACATACCACTATATAAAGCATTACCTATTCCCTCTCCAGTGAATGGATCAATTAAGCCCCCAGCATCGCCTGTTAGCAAAAAATGATTGCCACTAATGCTTCGCTTTTTTGAACCCAAAGGCAAACCCCAACCTTCAATTTTACCCTCTAAAGTAGCAGAAGCAAAACGCTCTTTTAAACTTGGATTATTGGCAATGGCATGTAACATATCTGCCTTTAAATTGGCTTTCTTGGCAGAGGCAGCAGAGCTTAACATACCTGCTCCAACATTGGCCATTCCATTGGGCAAAGGGAATATCCAAAAATAACCTGGCAGCATTTCAGGAAGAAAATGCAATTCAATATAATTTTCTGGATGAAGGTCTTTTACCCCATTATAATAAGCACGAATGCCCGCACAATAGTGTTCATTTTCCTTTTTCATGCCACCCAACTTCTTTCCTATAATGGAGCGATCGCCTTCGGCACCAATGCATAACTGCACATTTGAGAAAGTAAATTCACTTTTGGTTCCGGCGTTTTCTTGCTCACAAATCAAATCAACACCATTGGCATGACTTACAACTTCTTTTAGTGCAGTTCCCTGTTTGATATCTGCATACTCAGGATCTAACAATTGAAAGAGGGCATAATCAAAATCCATGCGTTTGCTGATAAATCCAGGAGGTAAATCGCCAACCTTAGGGTAACGCTTAAAAGGAATCTCTAAATTTTTGCCATTAGGAGCCACAAACTTTAAACCCCAACTGGGCATAAAAGCATCGGGTTGTTGCGAAAAGTTGCGAAGAATTTGCTCATCTAATTGTTTCATCACATAAACCACCTTACCACTAAGGGCGTCGCCACAAGTTTTATCTCGAGGGAAAACAGCCTTATCAATAATGGTGTGTTTAATTTTGCGCTTACTCAAAAACAAAGAGGTGGCACATCCTGCAGGGCCGGCACCAACAATTACAATAGAAGGAGAGTTTTCACGCATACAATTAAGCTGTCGATTGCAGACAGAGGGCTCGAAAATAAGATTTATAGCGCAATATCAATGCATCGCCCATAGCACTTTATGGCCTTGTCTTCTTGTCACACACCCAATACAGAACCCACTTGTAAAAGTTTTTTCAGTAATTTACACTGACAATCTGTCAATGGCTTAATTTTTGGTATTTTCGCTTTCATTATTTTACAATGGAAACATTTTTGAATTTACCAGATAGCTGTCGACTTTGGATGTATGCCGCAAACAGAGCATTAAGTGAGCAGGAGGAACTAGAGGTAGGCAAGGCATTAGAGGCATTTACTTTACAATGGACTTCACATGATATGCCCCTGCAAGGCAAGGCAAGCATTCTCCATCAGAGAGTTGTATTGATTGCGGTAAATGAAGCTTTTCATGGCGTTAGTGGATGTGGAATTGACAAATCGGTGAAATTGATGAAAGAACTTGGTGCGCAATACGGAATCGACTTCTTCAATCGTTTACAGATTTTGGTAAAACAAGATAATACCCTTGTGGGTTATACCAAAGAGCAATTGCAACAAGCCATAGACAAAGGTGAGGTAGATGAAGAGACCCTGGTTTTTAACCCAATGCCACAAAGTTTGGGTGAATTCAAGCAAAAAGGTTGGGTTCCCATACAACAATTTTGGATGGCTCCACAATTGAAATTTTCCGTTAAATATTGATTCTTTCTTATTTTTAGATATTATAATTACCTTTTCAAACGCTTCTTAAAAGCTTGCACAAAAGAACTTCACATGTCAGATAACAACAAACCTTCGGGTCAAAACGAACCCAAAAACAATAAACCTAAAATACCTCAGATGGTTCCCAAGTTCAATTTTTATTGGATATACGGGATTATTGCTGTGGTATTTTTAGCCCTTCAATTCACCGCACATGATATTGCTTTAAATACCACCAAAACAAAATTCTTCACTGAAATGCTTCCTTCGCATGATGTAGAAAAAATTGTGGTAGTAAACAAAGACCGTGTAGAGGTATACATCAAAGAAAGTGCTCTAGAAAACGCCAAATACAAGGATTTAAAAGAACGTAATGGCATTTTTGCTAACAGCTCGAAAACTGGTCCGCATTACTTTTTTGAAATTAGTGATGTAGGTAGTTTTGAAACTGACTTGACTAAAAGGCAAGAAGGTTTTCCGGCCAATGAGCGCTTAATAGCTGAAACAGCCACCAGACACAACTATTTAGGCGACATTATTAGTTGGTTATTGCCATTTGCGCTTTTAATAGGTTTATGGATGTTTGTGATGCGCAGAATGGGCGGAGGCGGAGGTGGCGGAGGCCAAATATTTAATATTGGCAAAAGCAGAGCCCAGCTATTTGACAAAGACCAACACGTAAACATTACTTTTAAAGATGTAGCAGGTTTGGATGAAGCCAAGGTGGAGGTTATGGAAATTGTAGATTTCTTGAAGAACCCTAAAAAATACACTACCCTAGGGGGTAAAATACCAAAAGGTGCTTTGTTGGTTGGACCTCCGGGAACAGGTAAAACACTTTTGGCAAAAGCAGTTGCAGGTGAAGCAGGCGTTCCTTTCTTCTCTTTATCTGGTTCAGACTTTGTGGAGATGTTTGTGGGAGTAGGTGCCAGTAGGGTGCGTGATTTGTTCAAACAAGCCAAAGAAAAAGCTCCTTGTATTATTTTCATTGATGAGATTGATGCAGTTGGTAGAGCACGTGGCAAAAATTTGGTTCAAGGCGGAAACGATGAACGTGAAAATACACTGAATCAATTGTTAACTGAAATGGATGGTTTTGCTACTGATTTAGGAGTAATCATTTTAGCTGCCACCAATAGACCTGATATTTTAGATTCGGCATTGTTACGTCCGGGACGTTTTGATAGACAAATTTCAATTGACCGACCAGACTTAAACGGAAGGGCAGAAATATTTAAAGTTCACTTGAAGCCATTGAAATTGGCTGCTGGTGTTGACCCAATGAAATTGAGCATTCAAACTGCGGGTTTTGCTGGAGCAGATATTGCCAATGTATGTAATGAAGCGGCCCTTATTGCAGCTCGTAACAACAAAACAGAGGTTGATATGAAAGATTTCCAAGATGCCGTAGACCGCATCATTGGCGGATTGGAAAAGAAAAATAAAATTATCTCACCAGAAGAAAAACAAATTATTGCCTACCATGAAAGTGGTCATGCCATTGCTGGTTGGTTCTTAGAAGGTGTTGATCCTTTGGTGAAGGTAAGTATAGTACCACGCGGTGTTGCTGCCTTGGGATATGCCCAATACTTGCCAAAAGACCAATACTTGTATACCACAGAACAATTGGAAAACATGATGTGTATGACATTGGGTGGTAGGGTAGCAGAGGACATTATTTTTGGCAAGATTAGTACAGGTGCGCAAAACGATTTAGAGCGCATAACCAAAATGGCTTATGGAATGGTTACTGTATATGGTATGAATGCAAGCATTGGAAACATTAGCTTTTATGATGCCAACCAAGAGTACGGATTTCAGAAACCATACAGCGATAAAACAGCTGAGATGATTGACGTTGAAGTACGTAAATTGATTGAAGCTTGTTATGCCCGTACCAAAGATTTGTTGAACGACAAACGTGAAAAATTAGAAGAGCTTGCTCAGATATTATTGAAAAAGGAAATCCTCTTCCAACATGATTTAGAAGAAATTTTGGGAAGAAGACCACATGATAAAGAGGAAGAGCCAACTACCCCTGAAGAAATAAAAGAGTTCCCTGCTTCTGAAGTAGGTGAATAAACGGTATCAACCATAAAAAAAAGGCCATCTCAAATGAGGTGGCCTTTTTTTATGCTTTTTAGTTTGTGCTTATTGCCTTCTGGCACCTTGCATCAAACGCATGTAATTTTGTTGTGCTGTTATAAAATCCGGAAACTCTTTTAATGCCAACTCGAAATTGGTTTTAGCACCCATTAAATCATTCTTCTGCGCAGCGATGTATGCCTTCACATTATACACTGCGGCGCGAATAGGCACCTTTTGTTTTTCGGTTTCAGACACCATAAAATCTACGCTGTCTTTGCTGCTTCCCATTTTCTCTTCTACCGTTTTTACAGTGCCCTCTGCACTTTTAATATCACCGGCAGTAAGTTGAATGGTAGCTACTTGATACAAATAAGAAATCTTACCGGTGGCAGCATATAATTTGTTGTAGAAGTCGAGCAACTCTGGACCTTTACCCGCTTCTTGCAAACACAAGGCTTTTAATTGTAACAACTTCTCGTCTTGTGGACGTGATTTTAATACGATATCAGTATAATATTCTGTTGCCCCAAAATTGTTTACAGATGCATACAATTCAGGCAAAGAATCGAGGTAGGATTTTTGGGTACTGTCTTTTTGCAGGATACACTGCGCGGCAAAAATGGCACTGTGGTAATCTTTAACTTCTAAACTGTGTTTGAACAATTCTTCATAGTTCACGCCATTGCCCGAGTTGCAGGCAAAAACGCAAGAAACCGATGCAGCCAAAAGGAATTTTTTAAACATGATTTGGTTGAAATAATAGGGTTATATAGTGGCAGCCAAATTAGTACAATATTTGGTTTTACCCAAGGTGTCGGTTCGAACCGAAAAGCAATAAAATAAACTATAACTGGTAGGTATCTACGCAAGCCTTTACTGTTTCTTCCATGGGTGTAAAGGTAAATCCAATTTCGCGTTGAATAAGTGAAGCATCATAATACGACTCGTTTAAAGCTGCACGTGCGGTTTCTTTGGTAATGGCCAAGCTATTTTTAGAGAAAATTCTCACCACTGCCATTACACGCCAAGAAAGGGCTGCTAATACTGGGCCTACTTCAATAAATGGTCGTTTACACCCAAAGGTATCTGCAATTAAAAAGAAGAGGTCGCGGAAGCGCTGGTTGCTACCCACCAAAACAAAGCGTTTGTTACGTACCTTGCTTTTCACCAAACTTATCATGGCACGAGCCACATCTGCCACGTCTACGTATCCATTCACACCCATTGAATAAAAAGGCAAGCCTTTAAACACAGAATGAATAAGGGCATTAGAACCCTTTTTATAATTACCTACGCCAATAATTACTCCTGGATTAACGATGACAACTTCTAGGCCTTCCTCGGAGCCACGCCAAACTTCTTGCTCTGCGCGGTACTTGCTAATGGCATAATTTGAGTTGAGTTTACTTCCCTCCCATTTGCTTTCTTCATTCATGGTATTACCACTTTTGGTTCTACCTAATGAAGCGATGGAGCTTACATAACAAAGGTTTTTTACTCCCTCTAGCAAACAAGAGTTTACCACGTTTGCTGTACCCTCTATGTTTACCTTCATGAGTTTTTCAAAGTCGCCTGCATCAAAAGAAACCAAGGCGGCACAATGATATACCCATGAACAACCTCGTATAGCTGTGGCTAAAGTGTCTACTTCCAATACATCGGTTTGAACCCAATGAAGGCTTTTACGTTTATCGGCAGCATCGGATGGATTGGGAAAATAATAGGCAAAAACAAATTCAAACTCCGAGGCATCAGAGCTTTCACGCTTGCAGGCACGAACCAACTCTCCCTCTGCGAGAAGCTGACAAACCAAATGTGAGCCTAAAAAACCTGTTGCGCCGGTTACAAGTACCAAGTGTGGAAATGTGTATTAGTTGCCCGGCTAAATTAAGGAGTTTTGGAGAATATTTATCATCACCCATGTTTAGCGATTATTTACTTCCACTCTCTCATGCTATTATTCAGTCATTTGACCAGAGTATTAGCCATAAAACATTGTTACAATCGACCCGTTTTTTTCAAGGTGAGTCGCTAGATCTGGCAGAATTCGACCTTGTTATCTTGGGTGTGCAAGATGATAGGTTCAGGAAAGAGTATGAAGGTTGTGCGGCTGCACCTGATTTGGTACGCAAAGATTTGTATGCTTTGGTAAAACCTCGTACCGATGTACGCATCTTAGATTTGGGAAACATCACTGCAGGAAACAGTGTTTCTGATACCCATTTTGCCTTGAGAAAAACATTAGAATCCTTGCATAAATCGAGGGTGCTTACACTCATAATTGGTGGTACCCAAGACATGATGAGCATGCAATATGCCAGTTTCCAAGGACTCACACCCAATTTGCAATTGTTGGTAGTAGATGCCAAAATGGATATGCAAGCTTATGAGCAGGCCATAGAAAATAATTACTTACCACGCATCATAGCACATGAGCCTGAATTCTTATTCAATATCACACAGGCCGGATACCAAGGTCATTACGTAGAAGCTGAAACCTATGATGCATTTGAACGCATGAACTTTGACATGTTACGTTTGGGGAGTTTACGCGGAAATAACATGCAAGAAATTGAGCCTTATTGTAGGAATGCGCATATGATGGGATTTAGCATGCAAGCCATTAGGGCCTCTGATGCACCTGCACAAAGTAAACCTTCGCCTAATGGTTTTTCTGGCGAAGAAGCTTGTCAGATTTGCAGGTACGCAGGTATGAGCAATGATATGTTAAGCGCAGGTTTTTATGATTTGAATCCTAGCTTCGACCAAAATGGCGTGGGCATATCATTGATGGCACAAATGATTTGGTATTTCATTGAAGGGTATGCCAACCGCAGGCAAGACTATCCTGTGGCCGAAAGCAAGGATTATCTCATTTATCATACTACCAATAAAAACATGAATAGGGAATTAACTTTTTACAAATCTGTATTAAGTAACCGTTGGTGGATGGAAGTACCCTACCCACATGAACGCAGTCAACATGAAGGCAAGTTTTTGGTGCCTTGCAGTTACAAAGATTACCAAACTGCCCAAAACGATGAAATTCCAGATCGTTGGATGAAGACGTACCAGAAATTGCTATAAGCACATGCGTATACCCAAACTACCACATACCTATTTTTGGCCTGCAGTAATCCTGCTCCACCTATTGGGTTTGGTTCAGGCATGGCATACCGGAAGTATTTATTTGGTTGATAGCATAGATTATTTATCGCAAGCAGAAAATATTGGCGAGCATGGAAGCCTTTATGCTGCTCCTTGGAACATGCCCATTAAGCCCGACTATTACTCGTTTAGACCACCGGTATATGGACTTCTTATTTACTTACTCAAATTAATTTTTGCTTCAGATTATTGGATTCTTTTGGTGCAAAGTTTCATTTCCATAAGCACGCTTTGGGGAGTGAGAAAACTGATTTCTGAGTGGGGATATGACCTAGAAAAACTCAATAGTTTTTTGTTGGCTATTTTGATTGTTTACCCATCTCAAATCATTCATTGTAATTTTGTGATGAGCGATATATTGTTTCAAGCGCTTCTGTTTTGGTCGTTTTTCTTCACTGTTAAGCTTTGGCAAAAGCCTTCATACCATGCCGCAGGAAGGGCATCATTGCTCTTCGCATTGGCTATGTTAACCAAGCCCGTTGCATTTTTGTTGGGTATAAGTGTTGCCTTTATTTTGGTGTTTGTATTCTTGAAACAAAAAAAGGCACATTACTTACTCCCCTTTTTGTTGTTGCCTTTTGTTTACCATAGTTATGCGCAATACAACAAACAGCAAACTGGGTATTACCATTACTCATCGGTTACACCCATTTTTGTATTGAAGTATATGGCAAAGTATACCAACGGGCAGCTGTTTGGAGAAGCCTATGCCGACTCGGTTCAGGACAATATAATGGCAAAAGCCAATGCAGCAAAAAGTTATGAAGAGCGGTTTACCTTAATGAATAGTGAAGGCAAGAGAATAATTATGGAGCATCCGCTTTTCTTTGCCTGGTTTAATGTAAAAGGTTGGATAGCCCTAATGGTAGATCCTGGACGTTTTGAATGGGTGCACTTTTTAAACATGGAAGAAGGGACTTACCCTGGTTTGTACCATTCTATTCATACCCAAGGCTTGTGGAAAGGTATATGGTTTTTTATGCTACATGCTCCTCTGCATTTGTTGTTCCTTCTGGCTTTTTGTTTGTGTATGAATGTTTGGATAAGTGTGCTGTTTCTTCGCTATTTGTTTCAAGCACATCAATCGGCCATTATACGTATTTGTATTTTTCTATTTGTGGGGTATATCATGGCTTCTACGGGAGTTTTGGGCTTATCGAGGTATCGTATAGCCATTGCGCCTTTCTTGTGGGTTGCTGCCCTTCTTGTTCTTATTCCTCAAACCAAAAATGTTACTACAGATAAGTGAGCCATACGCCCCCTTTCAAGAAATAAGCTTGCCTATTACGGAAGAGAAAGGGATAAGACTGCTCATGAAACGCGAAGACTTGAGCCATGAACACATTTCTGGCAACAAGTGGCGCAAACTCAAATACCATTTATTGGCAGCCCATTCACAGCAAAAAAAAATGTTGGTTACCTATGGTGGCGCATACAGCAACCATTTATT
>CAILJQ010000082.1 GCA_903834625.1 uncultured Bacteroidota bacterium | reverse complement strand
TATCTCTTTTAACTTCTCACAAAAATCTATGATTAAGCCCAATTGCTCTGCAGTGCCTGTGGCCAAAAAATCTATCGGATTGCCAACAGTAGACCCGGGATGTAATTGTTTTAACAATGCCTCAGAAGCTTCACCGCTTATGGCAGGCACATGCAATCCTCTTGAGGATAACGCATCTGTTAACATCACTGCAGAACCACCCGCATGGGTAACAATGGCAATATTAGAACCCTGTAACGCCTTGCTTTGGAAAATACATCCAACAGAAATGAGCTCTGCTCTACCACTACAATATACAATGCCTGCCTTTCTAAATAACGCTCTAACAACTGTATCTGAGCTCGACATGGCGCCTGTATGCGAACTGGCTGCGCGGCTACCTGCCTCTGAATGTCCAGATTTGATAGCGGCTATTTTGCATCCTTTGCGAATGAGAGAGCCTGCATGTTTCAAGAATTTAAAAGGATTACGGATGCTTTCTAAGTAAAGCAATTTTACCTTAGCACTCTTGCCTTCTTCGTAATTTTTATCGAGGTATTCTAGCACCTCCTCAATGCCTGTTTGAGAAGCATTGCCAATTGAATATACATTAGAAAAACGCAAGCCTGTAGAAAGTGCAGCCTCCATAATAAAGACAGCTGTGGCACCAGAGCTAGAAATAAGCTCGCATCCATCTGCATAATACTCTGGAATGGGACTGGTAAAAACACCTTTATAAGTTTCATTGATCACACCTACACAGTTTGGACCAATTAAACAGGCATTGTTTTGGTTAATAAGTTGAAGCAACTCTTTCTCTAACAATTTTCCTTTTTCTCCTGCTTCTCCAAAACCAGAAGAGAAGATAATAAAAGCTTTGGTTCCTATTTGAACCAAAGCTTTTACGGCCTCAATACAGGCGGCTGCGGGTATGGAGATGATGGCTAAATCTAATTGAGGAATTTCCCCAATTGATTGAACCATGATGGCTCCATCAATGTTTCCGCCTTTGTGGTTTACACCATATAAGCGCCCTTTAAATCCACCTTGAATTAGGTTTTTAAGAACTTTTCCACCGGGTTTTTCTATATCCTCCGAGGCGCCAATAACTGCAATGCTCTCCGGTGTTATCAGTTGTTTGTTTATCATAATTTTTCGAACCTGGCTTGGAAGAAGCGCAAATATTGCGGCTCATAGACCATTTTCATCCCTTTGATTTTGTTCCTTCTTTCATACACCATGGCAGTAGATTCTGCAATTACATCCATGTGTGCCTGGGTATAAACCCTCCTAGGTATGGTAAATCTTACCAACTCTAATTTAGGGTAATAATTTTGTCCATTCGGTTTTCTACCAGCACTCACAATGCCTCTTTCCATGGTTCTTACACCCGATTCAACATAAATTTCGGCGGCCAATGTTTGTGCGGGAAATTCATCTTGGGTTAAATGAGGTAAGAAGGCTTTTGCGTTCACAAAAATTCCATGTCCGCCTATTGGTTTTACGATAGGTATTCCAAATTCCATCATTTTGTTTCCAAGGTATTCAACCTGACCAACACGTGCACGTTGATGATGGTCGTCTACACTTTCTTCAATACCAATGGCAATGGCTTCCATGTCTCTTCCTGCTAAACCACCATAAGTATGAAGGCCTTCATAAACCACAACCATATTGCGCGCTTTTTCAAAAGCATCCCATTCATTAATGGCCAAAAAACCACCAATATTCACCAAGGCATCTTTTTTGGCACTCATGGTGGCACCATCTGTTAAGGAGCATATTTCAAATACAATTTCTTTGATGGTTTTCTTTTCATAACCCTTTTCACGTTGCTGAATAAAATAGGCGTTCTCAGCCACACGTGTCATGTCGTGAATAATTCTAATTTTATGTTTTTTGCAATAGGCTCTCAACTCTTTTAAATTGCCCATACTTATTGGCTGTCCGCCTGCCATGTTTACATTGGTAGCTATACTTACATAAGGTATTTTTGCTGCTCCGTGTTTCTTAACCAAAGCATCTAATTTACTAATGTCTACATTTCCTTTAAATGGAAATTCATTTTCAGGGTCGTGGGCTGCATCAATAATAATGTCTTCGAACTTTCCACCGGCTAATTCTTGGTGTAATCGTGTTGTGGTAAAATACATGTTACCCGGAATGATATCACCCTTTTTAATCAATACCTTTGATAAGATGTTTTCGGCTCCTCTGCCTTGATGGGTAGGGATAATGTATTTGTAGCCATAATATTTTTGAATGGCTCTTTCTAGGTTGTAATAATTTCTGCTACCTGCGTAGGCTTCATCGCCCATAAACATTCCCGACCATTGTCTATCACTCATGGCGCTTGTGCCACTATCTGTTAATAGGTCAATGTATACGTCTTCAGATTTAAGCAAGAATGTATTATAACCTGCTTCTTTAATAGCTTTAACACGTTGTTGACGAGTGGTCATTTTAAGAAGTTCCACCATCTTCATTTTGTAGGGCTCTGCCCACGAAACTTTTTTATTGCTTTTCATATCAGATGAATTAATTTTTCTCACTGCGCTTGTTTTAGCGTATTGAGGTACACATGCAAAGCATCTTTCCAATGAGGCATGTGGTTTATTTGTAATTGTTTGAGTTTATTGTTTTCAAGAACACTGTAAGAAGGCCTTGGTGTTTTGGCTGGAAAATCGCTACCACTTGCAGGCGATAAATTGGCTTGAATACCCGTGTAATCGAAAATTTCCTTGGCAAAATCGTACCAACTGCAACTTCCTTCAGAGGTTAAATGTACCACACCGTTTAAGGTATGGTTCAGAATAATGCTTACCATTTTGGCAATGCTTAAGGTACTTGTTGGCGAAACTTGTTCATCATTTACCACACGCAACTCTGCATTTTCAGAGGCTTTTTTTAACATCAATTGTACAAAGTTTAACCCATTTTTTGCCCTACAAGGAAATACGCCATAAATGGCAGAAACCCTTAGAATAAGCGCATTTGGATTGGCTTTTAAAATGGCTTCTTCCCCCTTCCATTTTGATAAACCGTAATTGTTTAAAGGGTGGGGGATATCACTTTCTATGTATGGTTCTTTTTTTAAGCCATCAAAAACGTAATCGGTGCTAAAGTGAATAAAGCGAATGCCCTTTTCAAAGCAGAAGTCGGCAATTTGAGCTGGACCATCACAATTCACTTTCATCGCTTTTTGCAAATCGGCTTCACATTGATCTACATGATGAAAGGCAGCGGT
>CAILJQ010000081.1 GCA_903834625.1 uncultured Bacteroidota bacterium | reverse complement strand
CCTTGAACAATGATTTTGTTGGTATAATGTGCGCTCACATCTACATCATCTAATTGAGTATTCCTTTTTTCGAATACAAAAAACAAAGCCAATATGGCCAAAACAGCCACCAACCATGGAAGGAATAAGTTTTGGACGGTCCATAAAAAGGGAACTCCTTTTAAAAAGCCCATAAAAAGCGGAGGATCTCCAATGGGTGTTAGAGAACCACCCACATTGGAAACAATAAAAATAAAAAATACAATATGGTACGGTTTGAGCCTATACCTGTTGATGCGCATAAAGGGACGGATGAACAATACGGATGCCCCTGTAGTCCCAATTAAATTGGTAAAAATGGCTGCCAAAAACAAAAAGATAACATTGGTGAGTGCTTTAGATTCAACATCTACGAACAAATAAATCCCCCCACTGGCCACATATAAAATAGTTAACAAACTAATAAATGAAAGATACTCTGCCAAGGTTTCTAGCGGCATAACCACATCATGTTCCATAAAGGCATACCAAATAAAGACAAAGGCCCCAAGACCTAAACTGATTTTTTTATAGTGGTGATGCCAAATATGTGGGAACAAAACCGGACCAGTGGCAATCATGAGCAATAAGGCTACAAAAGGCGTTACCAACCAAACGGGTGGCACCTGCTGAATGATGTTTAATAGCATGGGGACGAATGTAGGAAATTATAGAGAAAGAGTTTGAGAGCTCCTATTTTTCTTCTAAACCAATGTGAAAAGAAAAGTAGAATTAACCAAAAACAAATCTTAAACCAATTGAGATTTTGACCTAAGGATAGCATTGACGGCCTCCGTATGCCCTTCATTTAAACCAATCATCGGGCTGGTTAAAACAAGTCTTTCCTTCAAAAATGGAGGTAAGTCGTGTAAAGATTTATCGTCATCAATAATAATGAAATCTTCGGTAACTGTATGGGTATTAAACCAATGTAATAGTTCATCTCTTCTACTTTGATAACTATTACTTTTCCCAATGGTTGTTAGATTACATACATACAGGCCTCGGTGCTGGAAAATCTTCTTCCATTGTTCAAGGGTGTATCTTAGCCTATGTGAGGTAGTTAGCACAACAGTGACATCCTCAGAAAGTAAATTCTGCAGTACCGTTACAGCTTTTATGGAAAAACCAGGGAATCCATCTTCTAGCAAAGGAGGATTTTGCCAGCTTTTGGCAGGAACCATAACACCATCTATGTCTAAGAAGACTAACATGGTTGCAAAAATATCAATTATTTTATCATTTCAATTATTTCACTGAAGGATAGGTTGTTAAATTTAGCGTCAGTCTCATTAAGTTTTTTTATCATCTCTTCTGAGTCCCAATCTTCTTGAACCAAAAGCATATTTTGCCAATCCACCATATGTGTTGCAGAGGTTTTTGGGTAGGGTAAGATTTGAATCTGCTTATTTGCTAACAAGGAGGCTAGGTATCGGTGGTGACCATCAATTATTTTATCTTTATCAACTTTAATAGGTGGGAAAATTATGCCGTAGCATAATTTCATATAAATACAATTTAAGATTGGAAAACAAATCTTGGTTTGGGTTGCATAGAGCTCTATTTTGTTGTTTTGGAGAAACTCTACCACTAGTTCATGGGATAATGGAGGCATTTACCAGAATTTAATAAAAAATATCCAAAAAAATAGAAGCATCAATTTCAAAATTGAAACCAATTAGACTACTAAAAACCTAAACAGTAAAAAAAACAAGCCTCCTCACCCCAATAATTGTCACAAGTAAAAATCTGTGGGAAATAAAACCAAAAATTAGCCTTATTTTACTATTTTCGCGGCAATGGATCATATAAGAAATTTTTGCATCATTGCCCATATAGATCATGGTAAAAGCACTTTAGCAGACCGACTTTTAGAGTATACCAATACTACTACAGTTCGCGACATGCAGGCGCAATTGTTAGACGATATGGATTTGGAGCGCGAGCGTGGAATTACCATAAAGAGTCATGCCATTCAATTAAAATATGAATTAGAAGGCAAAAAATACATCTTAAACTTAATTGATACTCCTGGTCACGTTGACTTTAGTTACGAGGTTTCTCGTTCTATTGCTGCTTGTGATGGCGCTTTGTTGATTGTAGACTCCAGTCAGGGCATTCAAGCACAAACCATTTCTAATTTATATTTGGCCATTAACCAAGGCTTAGAAATTATTCCAATCCTCAATAAAATAGACCTGCCGCATTCTATGCCAGAAGAGGTAAGCGACCAAATCATTGACTTGATTGGCTGCGATTACCATGAAATATTAAGAGCCAGCGGGAAGACAGGTGCTGGCGTACACAATATTTTGAAAGCCATTGTACACCGCATTCCTCCACCAAAAGGTGATATGAACGCACCGTTAAAGGCCCTTATTTTTGATTCTGTATTTAACTCCTTTAGAGGAATTATTGCCTACTTTAGGGTGATTGATGGGGTGATAAAAAAAGGGGATAAGGTAAAATTCATGAGCAACAACAGTGAATACCTTGCGGATGAAGTAGGTATTTTGGGTTTAAATCCTGAACCGAGGGCCCAAATATCTGCCGGAGATGTGGGATATATTATTTCTGGTATCAAAGAAGCCAGGGAAGTAAAAGTGGGTGATACCATTACCCATGTAGAGCGACCAACTGCTGATATTATTCACGGATTTGAGGAGGTAAAACCAATGGTATTTGCCGGTATTTACCCTGTAGACACCGAAGATTTTGAAGAATTGCGCGAAAGCATGTACAAGCTCCAGCTTAATGATGCCTCCCTCACTTTTGAACCAGAGTCGTCTGCAGCTTTAGGTTTTGGATTCCGTTGTGGATTCTTGGGGATGTTGCACATGGAAATTATCCAAGAGCGTTTGGAGCGTGAATTTAAAATGACCGTTATTACTACTGTTCCTAACGTAAGTTACCATTGTTACGACAACAAAGGGGAAATGAACATAGTAAACAACCCTAGTGATTTGCCAGATGCCAATTATATTGACCATGTGGAGGAGCCTTTTATCAATGCACAAATTATTACCCATGCAGATTATGTTGGACCTATTTTAGGATTGTGTTTAGGCAAAAGGGGCATTTTAAAGGAGCAAAAATACCTTACCACCACCCGTGTAGAAATGGTGTTTGACATGCCATTGGCCGAGGTAGTTTTTGATTTCTTTGATAAGCTAAAAACCATCTCTAGAGGTTACGCTTCTTTTGATTACCACCCTATTGGGTACCATGCCTCCGACTTGGTTAAGCTTGATATATTACTCAATAAAGAGCAAGTAGATGCCCTTTCGGCTATTATTCACAGAGACCGTGCTTACGACTTTGGCAAGCGCATTTGTGAAAAACTAAGAGAGTTGATCCCACGCCATCAATTTGAAATACCGGTTCAAGCCAGCATTGGTGCCAAAGTAATTGCCCGCGAAACCATTAAGGCTTTGAGAAAAGACGTAACGGCCAAATGTTACGGGGGTGATATTTCACGTAAACGTAAGCTCCTTGAAAAACAAAAAGAAGGTAAGAAACGGATGCGTCAGGTTGGTTCAGTAGAAATACCACAAAGTGCCTTTATGGCGGTATTAAAACTAGACTAAGGCTTAAAAAGCTTTTTCAATGATTCTTAAAACTGAAAAAACTCATCTTTTATTTTCAGGCAAATTCCTATCCTTGTGATGGAAAATAACTCAACTCATGGAATTACTCAACGGTAACGAAGTATCAAAAAAAATCAAGGAAGAAATTCGTTTGAAGGTGGCTGAACTCAAGGCAGCTGGTAAAAAAACACCTCACTTAGCAGCTATTTTGGTAGGTGCAGATGGAGCCAGTATGACCTATGTTGCCGCCAAAGAAAAAGATTGTCAGGAGGTAGGATTTGATTCAACCGTTTTAAGGTTTGATGCCAGCATTAGCGAAGATGAGCTTTTGGCTGAAGTGGTGAAGATTAACAATAATCCTGAAATAGATGGTTTAATTGTTCAGCTTCCTTTGCCTAAGCATATCAATGAGAAAAAGGTAACCGAAACCATTAGTTATAAAAAGGATGTAGATGGTTTTCATCCCATGAATGTGGGTATGATGTTTAAAGGCTTAAGAACCTTTTTGCCTGCCACACCCTATGGAATTATCAAAACCCTTGAGCATTACCAAATAGAAACAGCCGGAAAACATTGTGTGGTAATTGGAAGAAGTGATATTGTAGGCAAGCCCATGAGCGCATTGATGTTACAAAAGAATTGCACAGTTACCGTATGTCACAGTAAAACAAAAGACGTTTCTCACTATACCCTCGATGCCGATATCATTATTGCAGCCATTGGTATTCCAGGATACTTAAAAGCTGAAATGGTAAGAGAAGGAGCGGTAGTGATAGATGTAGGCATTACACGAGTAGCTGATGAAACAGCCAAAAGCGGTTACCGCTTAAAAGGTGATGTGGACTTTGACAAGGTAGCACCAAAATGCAGTTATATTACACCAGTTCCTGGGGGTGTAGGACCAATGACACGCGTGGGTTTGTTGTTAAATACTCTTGATGCCATTGAACTTTATAGTAAATAGGATTTTATTTCACCCATTTGTTCAACTTATCTTCTACTGATGGAAGATATGGGATGCCATAGGTATTTAAGTTCACCAAAGCGTAGTACATCAAGCAAAAATCAACACGCACTTCCCAATCTTCTTGTAATGGGTAAGTTGAATGATACGCTTCATAAAACTCTTTGTTAAAAGTTCCTACAGAACGCGAAAGCGCAATATCCATTTCACGATGGCCAAAATATGCCGAAGGATTGCATAATACAGGATTGCCGTCTCCACCCGCCATTACGTGCTCTTTCCAAAGATTACCATGAACCAAAGCTGGTTCCTCTTCTGGAAATAGCACTTCTACAATTTTGAAGTATTTTTCAAATTTGCGCAAATGTGCCGCATCCAAAAATTGATTCTCATTTGCTTTACGCACATTAGGAAGTAATCGGTTTTTGATGTAAAACTGTCCCCAATTGCTGATTCTATTATTTAATTGAATGATGCTACCCAGATAATTGTCTTCCTGAAAACCAAAATACCTGCTGGTTTGCATATGCAAACTTGCAAGATTCTCGCCCAATAAACTCCAAAAATTGGCTTGCATAGGTGCAGATTCAATATATTCTAAAAACATAAACTCCTGACCTTCTTCTATGCAAATACCCATACACTTTGTTACTTCAACCGTTTGTGTTTTGGCCAAAACCTGCAATGCATAATTCTCTTTTTCAAACATTTTGGGGTATCGGTCTAAATCATGTACCTTTAGAAAAAACACACCTTGATTGGTAATTACCTTATAGGATTGGTTTATTTCACCTCCCCCAATATGATGAAAACTGTACATTTGGGTTGAGCGCCCAATAACTTTTTCTACGGCTAATTGAAGGAGTTTGTTGTTCATAAAAAATCAACCAAATATCAACAAAGTTTTAATTGAAACCAAAAATTCTCACTTTTACAACCTAAGCAATTATAACCATGGCCAAAATATTAATAATAGACGACGAAAAAGCTATTCGAAATACACTAAGAGAAATCTTGGAATACGAAAGTTATATAGTAGATGAAGCCTCTAATGGTGAAGAGGGTTTACAGAAAATCGAAAATGAAGAGTACGATGCCGTTTTGTGCGATGTTAAAATGCCTAAAATGGATGGCATGACGGTATTGAGCAAAGCCAAAGAAATTGACGAAGACCTTCCTTTTGTAATGATATCTGGGCATGGGAATGTGGAAATGGCTGTTGAGGCTACCAAAAAAGGTGCATTCGATTTTATTGTGAAGCCACCAGATTTGAACAAATTATTGATTACCCTTCGCAATACCATTGATAGAAAAGAATTGGTGATTGAAACCAAAGTATTGCGCAGAAAGGCTTTTAAAACCCGCGATATCATTGGCGAATCTCCTGCTATCAAAAATATTTTAGATACTATTGATAAGGTAGCTCCTACCGATGCAAGGGTTTTGATAACAGGTGATAATGGCACAGGAAAAGAATTGGTAGCTAGATGGATTCATGAAAAAAGTTTGCGCTCAAAAAGCACTTTGATTGAGGTAAACTGCGCTGCCATTCCTACAGAATTGATAGAAAGTGAATTGTTTGGTCATGAGAAAGGCGCCTTTACCTCTGCCATTAAACAACGCATTGGAAAGTTTGAACAAGCACATAATGGAACCATCTTTTTAGATGAGGTAGGTGATATGAGCCTATCTGCCCAAGCCAAAGTTTTAAGAGCATTACAAGAAAATAAGATTACCCGCGTAGGTGGAGAGAAAGACATAGAAGTAGACGTGAGGGTAATTGCAGCAACAAATAAAAACTTGTTGAAGGAAATTGAAAAAGGCAATTTCAGAATGGACTTATACCACCGTTTAAGTGTTATTCTTATTCATGTGCCTTCCTTACATGACCGCAGAGACGATATTCCTTTGCTGGCAGAGAAGTTTATCAAAGAAATTTGCGAAGACTCTGGCTTGTCTAAAAAGGCCTTTATGCCTCAAGCCCTTGAAGAGTTTAAGAAATTAAACTTCAGTGGCAATATTCGTGAGTTAAGAAATATAGTTGAAAGACTGGTTATATTAGGTCAGAACCGTATTACCGTTGAAGACATCCAAAAATTTGCTAGCCCAATCAATGCCCGCGATGAAGAGAAATCTATTTATGAAAGATTTAGCACCCTGCAAGATTTTAAAGAATATGTAGAGCGCATTTTCATTGAAGAAAAGCTAAAGAAAAACGGATGGAATGTAGCTAAAACAGCTGCTGAAATTGACATTCAGAGAAGTCACTTGTACAATAAAATTGAGAAATACAGCCTAAAGCGCGGAGAAGGAAACGACTAATTTCCTTCTTCGTTCTCAAACTCTACCACTACGCGGGTGCTTGGTTTAATACCCAATAACTGAGCACCTCTTCCTTTGTATATGGCTACCATTAAAAAGCCATTTTCATTGTATAAGAGAATATCATCTCCTACCCCTGCCGCATGAAACTGCTGGCTTATATGGTCTATATATTGCTTATTGCGGTAAAACACTTTAAAGGCTCGGTTCGAACCAATTTGCTCAAACAAGCTACGATGTATATTGGTGATGGCATTACCATATCCGTCTACCAACATGACAATACCTCTGATACCATTTTCAGTTGTAACGGGCTGTGATTCCATTTTAATGGTTTTAATTTCTGAAGGTTCAGCCAAACCTCGTAAATCGCCTTGTTGAAGAAATTTTGCTAAAACAGGAATAAACACATTCTTTTCAGGAAACAACTCGTTTGACGCATATTGATTTTCGAGTATCCTGTAAACTTTTCCTGGCAATTGGTCGAACAACAATGAAAACATCCCATTATCAGCCCCCATAAAATAATGTCCGTCTACCTCCACAATTAGCAGTTGTTTGTGCAGCGAAATAGCACTGTCTATGCACATAAGGTGGATACTTCCAGCTGGAAAATTTTTATAGACAGAGCGTAACAAAAAAGCGCCCTGAACCACATCAAAAGCAGGTAATTGGTGCGATATTTCTACTACCCTTGCCTGGGGGATATAGCTTAAGGCGGCACCAATTATTGCTGCGGTGTATGGACTGCCTGAACCATAATCAGATGTAAGGGTAATAACAGAGTTCAATTTCTTTTCCTATTTTCGTACAAATTAACAGCAAGTACAGTAAAATTTGAATACGAAAGAAATCTTAATTGAACATCTTGATCCTGCAGAGGCGTTTGGCGTTCATAATCAAAACCTCAAGACCTTCCAAAATCATTTCAATGCGTTGAAAGTGGTGGCGAGGGGAAATCAGGTAATGTTATCAGGAAAAAAAGGTGATATCGAGCTTTTTGAAGAGAAGTTCGACCAAATGATTCAGCATATTCAAAATTATGGTGGCATCAATTCCATTCAATTGGAAGCTATCCTTATGGGCAGTCATGCCAAGGTAAACAAATCTTTGGTTCAGACCGAAAAAGCAGAACATGGTGACATCATATTATACGGTAACCACGCCAAAGTAATTCGCGCCAAAACTCCTAACCAACGGAAAATGGTAAGTCTTATGGATACCAATGATATTTTGTTTGCCATTGGTCCGGCCGGTACAGGCAAAACATACACCGCAGTTGCCTTGGCCGTAAAAGCATTAAAGAATAAAGAAATTAAGCGCATTATTTTAGCCCGACCAGCAGTAGAGGCAGGTGAAAACTTGGGCTTCTTACCTGGTGATCTGAAAGAAAAAATAGATCCTTACCTCCGACCATTATATGATGCTTTAGACGACATGATTCCTGCAGATAAGTTAAAATCTTATTTAGAAACGCGGGTAATTGAAATTGCTCCTATGGCTTTTATGCGTGGTAGAACCTTAGACAATGCTTATGTTATTTTGGATGAAGCGCAAAATGCAACCGATCTGCAATTAAAAATGTTTCTTACCCGCATGGGACCTAATGCCAAGTTTATTATTACAGGAGATTTAACACAAATAGATTTGCCACGAAAATCAATGAGCGGACTGGTAAAGGCTGTAAAAATATTGGAAGGAATAGAAGGAATTGAATTTGCATACCTCACTTTTGAAGATGTGGTAAGGCATAGGTTGGTACGCAATATTATTAAAGCATACGACCAAAGTGTTGACAATTTAATGGATCAATCTGAAGCCACAAAAAGATGAAACAGAGAAGTGAAGCTGGAATGATATTGGGCCAAGTAAGTGAGAGTGCTATCTCTGCCATAGCTGCCTTAAGGGCTAATATGGTGCGTACCTTCTTATCTACTTTAGGCATTACCATTGGTATCTTTTGTATCATAATGGTTTTGAGTATTGTTGATTCACTTGAAAAAAACTTGCAAGACAGTGTAGACAGTTTAGGTAAAGATGTGGCAGTTGTGGAAAAATGGCCATGGGAATTTGGTGCCGACTATAAGTGGTGGAAATACATGAATAGACCCAACCCAACGCTAGAAGAATTGAAAAAATTAGAAGACCAAACCACGCTTGGAAAAGGAATTGCACTAAGCATTAACTTACCCAATGCAGTGGTAAAATATAAAAACCATAACGCTGAAAATGTAAGCGGAATGGCTGTTTCACAAGGCTTCCCTGATATTCGTGATTTTGAGTTGGAAAATGGAAGGTTCTTTACAGAGAATGAATCGAAAAATGGCGACAGAGTGGTGATGATTGGTTATACCATTGCCGAAAATTTGTTTCCAACCATTAACCCAATGGATAAAGAAATAAGCATCAAAGGAGCAAAGTTTAGGATCATTGGTGTGTTCAAAAAAGAAGGTGAAAGCATGATTGGCAATAGCATGGACAATGTGTATTTGATACCAGTGAAAACTGCAGCCAATTTTGTAAGGTTAAATAGCAATATGGTAAATAGTCGTATTCAAATAAAAGCGCAAGAAGGCATTTCTGTTGACTTATTAGAAAACGAGCTCAAAGGGGTAATGCGTTCTGTAAGAAAATTGAGGCCAAATGAAGAGCCAGATTTTGCCATTAACAAAACCACCTTGTTATCCAAACCACTTAAGAGTTTATTTGGTGTGGTATCTACCGCAGGATGGATTATAGGTTTATTTGCCATTTTGGTAGGTGGATTTGGTATTGCCAATATTATGTTTGTTAGT
>CAILJQ010000080.1 GCA_903834625.1 uncultured Bacteroidota bacterium | reverse complement strand
GTGCCTTATGCAGGTTATTACTCTGGAACAGGAACAGCTCCACCCCCAGATGGGCATGTGGAAGGCAGTGGAAACCATACAGGAGCATGGCCTGCAGATGCTTATTATGGGATAATTTTTGATGGTTTTACAGATGAATGGGTTAATTGTACCACTGGCAGTCAAGCCAGGCATCATAATGTTCCGGGTGATGGGAAGTTTGACCAAACCAAATTGCCTTCTCTTGCCGATTTAGAGGTGGGTAGGGTTGATTTATTTAATATGCCAAGTTCAGGAAAAAGTGATACTCTTTTGATGCGTAATTATCTTAATAGGAATCACCAATGGAGGGTAGGAGAATGGAAGGTAGTTGAAAGAGCATTAATAGATAATAATTTTACCAGCTTAAATTTGGCCTCAACAGGCTATGCAAACTTTGCTGCAATCATAGGTTCAGACAGTGTTTTTGATAACCGAGATTATTTCACCTCTCAAAAGCGAGGGTCTTATCTATGGAGTTATGGATGTGGAG
Source organism: uncultured Bacteroidota bacterium (assembly GCA_903834625.1). GTDB lineage: Bacteria > Bacteroidota > Bacteroidia > UKL13-3 > UKL13-3 > B1. The sequence continues at coordinate 10,850 of CAILJQ010000080.1, read as the reverse complement.
CTGGATCATATACAACGTGCAGCGGAATAGGTTCAACCAATAACTTCATGAATGATAGTTTTGAAAATGTGTTTACCATTTTAGCAGGTAGTTTCTTTGGCGACTTTGACATTCAAAACAATTTCCTTCGTGCGCCTTTGGCTCAAAAAAGTTTAGCTTCCTTTTGGGGAGGTATACCTAAATGGTATGTGCATCACATGGCTTTGGGTGATAGGGTAGGAAAAGGAGTCAAGATAACCATGAATAATACCGATTTTTACTTTTCTGGTTTATTCAATGGGTCGTCTAATTCTCTACATATTGCGCTTATGGGTGACCCAACTTTGAAATTAAAAAATATTGCCCCTGCAGGGAAATTGACGGCCGTTAGTGAAAATAAAGTTGTTAAATTATTTTGGGAAAAGAGTGTAGATAATTCTTTGGGGTATGCGATTTATATAGTAGATACGCTTAAAAATGAGTTTTCAAGAATTAATCAAACACCATTAACTGATTCCTTTTTTGTAGACAATAACAATTTCTATTCGGGAAATTATACCTATGCAGTTCGTACCATTAAGCTTGAAAAGACAGGAAGCGGAACTTATTACTCTGCAGGAGGAGCTTCCTTTGCAAAGGTAAATCATGTGAATGCTACCCTTGAAAAGGAGCAGAAAAATTTACCTATTGAGGTATATCCTAATCCAGTTAAGGCGGGCGAGTTCATTACTATAGATACAAAGAAATCATATATTGAAAACGCACAGGTGCTTTTATTTGATCTTTGTGGTAGGGAACTAAATGTAACCCCTATATCCAACAATTTGGGTGCCTTTAAATGGTTAATTCCATTGGTTCCTTCTGGAATTTACTTTATAAAAGTAAAAACTGAGAAGAGTGAATATGTTCAGAAAATAGTTGTTCAATAAATTTCTATTTTCTTTCTAAAACGGCCGATATAAAGAACTTACATAAATTATCTGAGGCCTGATTTTTTAAGCGTTCAGGATGCCACTGCACGGCATGAGCAAACCAAGGTTGAGCGTTGGTAAAGCTTATTGCTTCAATGATTCCGTCATTTGCTTTGGCCACTACTACAAAGTTTGGCGCAAGATTTTTGATGGCTTGATGGTGGGTGCTATTTACCACTAATTTTAGTTCACCCACAGCTTTAAACATCTCTGATTTTTCTGAGGCTTTTACTTGATGAGCTGAATCTTCACCTGTTTGAGAATGGTTAATTTCACTTGGCAATTCGCTAGGGATGTCGGCAATGAGCGTGCCTCCATATCTAACATTCATGATTTGTAAGCCTCTACATATTCCAAATACAGGTATTTTTTTACTTTTAGCATAATCTAATAATACCATTTCTATGCTATCTCGGTATGGGTCAATTTTGCCACAAACTTCAATGGCATCTTCACGTCCGTAATAGGAGGGATGAATATCTTCACCACCACCCATTAAAATTCCTGCTGCTTGTTTAAGAATGATTTTTGGGAATCGGGAGATAAATGATAAAATTCTATTACTCTTACTTTAGAAGAATTCCTTTCTATCCAATGTTGGATTTCTTTGTTTTTATCCTTTGAAATAAGAATGATGGGCTGAGCACTTACATCCATGACCAAAAACCAAATACCTAATATGGCTAAGACAAGAAGTTTGAGATGAGCTTTAATTTTCAAAGGTTTAAAGATTTTCTTTAAAGTACAATGTGATCTTTTTCATGAGGTGAACCCTGTCTGGTCCTAGGACATTGTGTTCATGGCCTGGATAAACAAAATAATCAACCATCACGCCATCTTCAACCGACTTTTTTAGATAGGTTAAGGTATGTTGCCACAATACCACATTATCATTTGTTCCATGAATTAGTAGTAATTTACCTTTGAGATTATTTACAAAGTTTGTAAGGTCTGCTTGTTTGTATCCTTCTGGATTTGTTTGAGGCATGTCCATATAGCGCTCGGTATACATAATCTCATACATACGCCAATCAATAACTGGTCCACCTGCAACGCCAACCTTAAAAACATCAGGGGTTTTGGTCATGAGTGAAGTACTCATAAATCCTCCAAAACTCCATCCATATACACCCAGTCTATTAGGATCAACATACCTTAAATTTTTTAAATAGTTAACCCCTGCCAATTGGTCTTCCATTTCCAATTTTCCTAAATTTCTGAAGGTAGCATTTTCAAATTCAAGGCCTCTATTCATACTACCTCTATTATCTAATGTAAAAGTGATATATCCTTGTTGTGCCATATAATAGAGCCATAAATCTGCACCACCTAACCAAGAATTGGTAATCATTTGTGCGTGTGGTCCACCATATACATAAACAACTACAGGATATTTTTTGGTTGAGTCGAAATTGGGAGGATAAATCATTCTGCAATTAAGTTTCACCGATTTGTCATAGGAAGGAATGGAGAACAACTTTACTGTACAAGTTTTATAGTCTCTAATAGGATTTATGGAGTTGAATAAAATGGCATTTTCTTTTCCTTTGTTGGTCATCAACATCACCCTGCGAGGAATATCTGTGGAGGTTACTTGATCCAATACATACATTCCGTCTGTTGAGACCAATCCTGTATGTTGACCTTCTAATTTATTGATGGTTGTATTTGTTCCAATTTTTATGTCCAAGGAATTGACAAATTTATTCAAGCCATCTGGACTGGTGCTATGATAGAATAACTGTGTGCCTTTTTCATCCCAAGCTATGATATCTGTCACCACAAATTTTCCTTTGGTGAGTTGTTTTAATTGCTCACCCTTGGTATTATATAAATACAAATGATTGAACCCATCCTTTTCACTAAACCAAATGAATTTTCCTGCGTCGTTTTTAAGGAAGTACATTGGTTTTTCAGGCTCTACATATTTAAGATGTGTTTCAGTAAACAATGTTTTAATGAATTGGCCTGTAAGTCCATCAAACATTTGTAATTTCATTTCGTTTTGATCACGATTGACAACTGCTATAAATAAATAATCTTCATTGTTACTCCATGAAATATTGGTAAGATATTGTTCAGGATCTCCATCGGTCATTACTTCAACCATTCTTTTACGGTTAAAGTCATAAATCATTACTCTAGCTTGGTGACTCTTATTTCCAGCCATTGGGTATTTGAGATTTTCAAAAGTTGTTGGCTTACTTAACTGTGAACTTTGTGTATCATTCAACTCAACATCCATTAGACGGTAATCACTTACCATGTATTCAGTCAATTTATAAAAGGCTATTCTGTTTCCATCTGGACTAAAGAAAGTTCCTTTGTTTATTCCGAACTCATTTCTATGAGCAACTTTTCCATAACTCATATTTTCAACACCATCAGTTGTAATCATTTCATTTTTGAAAGTAATATTATCTTGAGATGCTCCATCGCTACTATTGCCAGCATTACTTCCATTTTGGTTTACAAACAAATTGTTGTGTTGGGTATAAGCTAGCCTATTTGTTTTTGGTTCAAAATCTAAATCTTCTGCCCCTTTGGGAGCTTTTGCAAGTAGGGTTATGGTTTTATTTGTAAGGTTAAATAAATAGAAAGCATTGCTATACAAAAATCTAAAGGAAGTATTATTTACCCACGTAATGAAAGGATATCTGTTCATGGGTTTTTCTTTGGGTAATAAGTTTTGATATGCTGCATTAAAGTCATCAATACTTAAAATTGAATCTCTTACCATAGTTGAGGCGTTTTGAACCACAATGATTTCTTTGCCATTTTTCTTCGCTACGTAACTGAAATTTTGTGTGCCCGGAATCCATTGTAGTTGAGATAAACGTTCTGGAGCTAATACTGTTCTGGCCTTCATTACAGCATCCTCTACACTCAACATTTTGTCTTGCGCCTGGGTAAAAAATCCAAAAGCAACAAATGATAGTAAGCACAATAATTTTTTCATATGAATTAAGATTGAATAATTTTCAATTATAAGGTATTTGAAATGGGCAACAAAGGTGAATTTGTTTAGTGGATATTTCAATGGGTAAAATACAAAATGAGCACTTGGGCCAAGATTATGCGCAAAATTGTTACCAATGGATATACGGTGGCATAAGCCTGAACTGGTAATTCAGATTTGAAGTAATGGGTACAAAAATCTAAAGCAGCAGGGTCTGTATATGATCCAGCGATTAGTCCAAGTAAAGGCATATAGTTTAATTTAAAAACATACCTAGCCAATATCATTAAAAATAAAATTGGGGTTAGCGTAATAATTAATCCATAAAGCACCCAAATCCAACCATTATTTTGAATAAAAGATTCATAAAATGTTTCACCTGCATGAAGACCAATGGCCGCGAAGAAAATGCAAATACCAATTTCTTTCATCAGAAGTAAGGCGCTTTGTTGCAGATAGGAATGAAATGATTTGATGCCACCAAACCTACTTATAAGAATTGACACCAATAATGGTCCAGCCGCCATTCCAAGTTTTACAGGCACACTTAATCCTGGCAATAATAAGGGTGCAGAACCTAAAATTACACCTAAAACAACGCCAATAAAAATGGATAATAATTGTGGTTCCTGTAATTTCTTTTCTGAGTTACCCAAGAATTTCCCAACCACATCCAAATCGTTGGCATGACCAACAACTCTAAGTCGGTCGCCATAATGTAAAACCAATTCTGGATGAGCCAACATTTCTAAACCTGTTCTATAAACTCGGGTAGTTTTTACGTGATATTGGCCCTCTAAATTTAATTGGGCGATGGATTTTTGAATGGCAGATTCCCTTGTAATTAGAAATGTTTTACTTTGAGTATCTACATCCGATTCAATAAATGTATCTTTTGAACGGTATCCTAGAATGGCAATTGCTTGCTCAATATCTTGAGGCAGGCCTACCATCATAAGCACATCTCTTTCTCTTAAAACATATAATTTATTTGGAGATTCAACAAGGGTTGAACCGGTGTTTTTAATTCGTGTAATTATTACCTTTAGGTTGTTATTTGACAGGAATTCTTGAATGGTTTTTCCAAAATATTGAGAATTAGTAACCCTACATTTACCCGACTCAGGCGCTGGGTGCTTCAAACGGATGCTCTCAGAAAATAGATCAGCCTCCTTTTGTGGATTTATTTTAAAAAGGTATTTCCCCAAAATCATTAATAAAATGATACCAAAAATGCCAAAGGGATAGGCAATAGCATAGGCATTTGTAGGGTCATTAAAAATATGATTGGGAACATTTATTTGTAAATCGTGTATGGCAGCTTTTGCTGCACCTAACCCAGGCGTATTTGTTACAGCACCCGACATAATTCCAACCATTATATCCATAGGAACGCCTGTTAAGGAAAATATTCCTAATGAACAAACGCCTGCCATAGTTACTGTGATTGTTGCAAGTGAATTGTAAAGGATTCCTTCGTTTTTTAAATGGTTAAAGAAGGAAGGGCCAACCTGCATTCCTATCGCATAAACAAATAGGATCAGCCCAAAGTCTCGCATGAATTCATAGGTTTCTGCTTGGATTTTATATCCCATATGACCTAATAAAATTCCTATAAAAACTATTCCTGAAATACCCAAGGAAACTTTTTTAATTTTTACTTTACCAACCAGGATACCCAGAAACATAGCAGAAAACAATAAGATAATTGATGCCGCAACTGATGGATGATCTTGTGGAAGGATGATGCTTTTTATCCAGTGGGGCAATAGTTCTGTCATTGTATGTAAATTTCTGGCAGCAAATTGCAAAAAAATAGTTGGCACTGCTAATATTTTTGAAAAATCAGGACCTGTATCTTTATGAGCTTTTGAGAATCCTTTAGAGGCTTCGGCTGAATAAGCATGAATTAGGGGAGTAATTTAACAAGTTGTATTTGGCAGTTTTGTGAATTTTATAGGTTGACTTCAATTTCACAAAAAGCGGATAGAATTATTCTTGGGATTTTCATTTCCCCAAACTCTGCCGAAATTGTTTATTTTCGCAAATCCAAAAATAGGATATACCATGTTTGAGAGTTTAAGCGGTAAAATAGAAAAGGCATTCAAAACCCTGAAAGGTCAGGGAAAAATCAGTGAAATAAACGTAGCTGAAACAGTAAAAGAGATAAGGAAGGCATTAATCGATGCCGACGTAAACTATAAAATAGCGAAGACCTTTACAGATAATGTAAAGGAAAAGGCTTTGGGTCAGAACGTATTGACCAGTGTTTCTCCCGGGCAATTAATGGTAAAGATTGTAAATGATGAACTCATTGAACTTTTGGGGGGTAAAACAGAGGAATTAGATCTAAGTGGTAATCCTACTGTTATTTTAATGGCTGGTTTGCAGGGAAGTGGTAAAACGACTCATAGTGCCAAACTTGCGAGTTTTTTGAAAAAGAAGGGCCGTTCTGTAATGATGGCGGCTTGCGACGTATATCGTCCAGCAGCTATTGAGCAATTAAAAGTTTTGGGTCAACAAATAGATGTTCCTGTGTTTTTTGATGAAAACAGCAAGAACCCAGTTCAAATTGCCCAAAATGCTTTGAAAGCAGCGAAGGAGGCCAATGCACGAATATTGATTGTGGATACTGCTGGTCGATTGAGTGTTGATGAAGAAATGATGCGTGAGATTGGTGACATCAAGAAGGCATTAAATCCGCAAGAAATTTTATTTGTTGTGGATGCCATGACAGGTCAGGATGCAGTAAATACAGCTAAAGCGTTTAATGATGTCTTGGATTTTACAGGTGTAATTCTAACCAAATTAGATGGAGATACAAGGGGTGGAGCTGCGCTATCCATAAAATCTGTGGTAAGCAAACCTATCAAGTTTATGGGTATGGGAGAGAAGATGGAAGCCATCGATACTTTCCATCCAGATAGAATGGCCCAGCGTATTTTGGGTATGGGGGATATTGTGAGTTTGGTAGAGCGTGCCCAATCGGTATTTGATGAGGAAGAAGCAGAACGAATACAGAAGAAACTACTAAAAGACCAATTCACCTTTGAAGATTTTTATAGTCAAATTCAACAAATCAAGAAGATGGGAAATCTAAAGGATTTGATGGGAATGATTCCAGGAGTTGGCAAGGCGGTGAAAGATCTTGATATTAGTGATGATGCTTTTAAAGGAATAGAGGCAATCATTAATTCTATGACACCTGACGAGCGTAAAACACCAGACATTATTAATGGTTCACGAAGAAAAAGAATTGCCAGTGGTAGTGGAACCGACATTCAACAAGTGAATCAGTTACTGAAGCAGTTTGAAGAAATGCGTAAAATGATGAAAAGTATTGGGAAATTGCAGGGTGCTGGAAGGAGCCTCAGAGGTATGCCCTTTGGTAGATAATTGATAGATAGAATTGATATAAAAAAAGGCTGAAAACTCACGTTTTCAGCCTTTTTTGTTAACTAGGTTTTCCTATTCTACATCTATTGCGTAGGGCATTCTCATTTGAATGCCTTGATGGTGTAAAACATTTCTTACTTGAATAAATTCTGGGTAGTTAGTACCCAGTTCACGCTTCAGGAAATAGGTGCTTGCTTCACCGCTCATTGATTTGAAAAGTTCCTCTAATGGATCTTCTAACTCAGGTAAGCTTACTACTCTATACTCACTCAACTTGGCTTTCTCTGCAGCAATTTCAATAGCTTTATCAATTCCACCGAACTCATCTATTAAACCTATTTGTTTGGCTTCTTTACCACTCCAAACTCTGCCTTGAGCAATGGAATCTACTTGAGCTTCCGATAATTGTCTGCCTTCAGCCACACGTTTGATAAAATCAGCATACACTCTGTCGATGGCATTTTGAACCACTCTTCTTTCTGCCTCATTTAAGGGCCTATCTGGGGTACCTAGATCACTAAATTCACCAAATTTTACCGTTTCTATTTTGATTCCAAGTTTGTTGTTTAAGAGTTCCTTTGCATTAATGAGCATTCCAAAAACACCAATAGAACCAGTGATGGTATTGGGTTGGGCTACAATGACATCTGCCGGTGCAGCCATATAATAGCCCCCACTCGCAGCAACAGCACCCATTGAAACAATAACAGGTTTCTTCTTCTTACATAACATTATTTCTCTCCACATCACATCACTTGCCAAAGCGCTACCACCTGGAGAGTTGATTCTTAATACCAGTGCTTTGTATGAGTCGTCATTTCTTATTTTTTTAATAGTAGCAGCAATTCGGTCTGAACCCATGGTTTGATCGTCACCCTCGCCACTAACGATATCTCCTACGCAATAAACTACAGCAATTTTATTGTCTGAAACAGATGTATTTCCTGGAACATTTTTGAATTTTTTCATCGAAACTGAACTTAATTTTTCCTTTTCTTCCACATTCAGTCTTTTCTTTATTTCAGCTTCAACTTCGTCTTCATATTTTAATCCATCGATTATTTTTAAGGCAACTGCATCCGCACCTTTTTGAATTTGAAGTTGGTTGACAATATTGCTTACTTCATCTTTGGGTAGATTTCTAGATTTTGCGATATTGGAAAGGAAATGGTCATACATAGAACCCATGTATGATTGTATTTGCTTTCTATTTTCATCACTCATTTGATCAGCCACTAAAGGCTCTGCTGCGGATTTATATTTACCATGTTTGATTAATTCTGGCTTGAGTCCGACTTTTTCGAGCATACCTTTTATATAGAACACTTGTTGAACAAATCCATTTAGGATTATTTCACCACTTGGATTCAAATAGATTTTATCAGCAACAGAAGCAACATAATAACTATGTTCATCCATTACCTCTGCATAAGCAATGATGAATTTTTTTGTTTTCTTAAATTCTATGAGGGCATTTCTGATTTCTTCTAAACTTGCATAATCATTTGGTGAAACATCAGCGCCTAAGAGTATTCCCTTTATTTTGTCGTTCTCTCCAGCTTTCTTGATATTGGCTAGGATATCGTTCAGTCCCATTGGATTGTCAGTATTCAAACCGGGTATATCAAGGTTTCCAAATGGGTTGTTTAATGTTCTTTCTGGAATGAGGTTATTGAGTTTAAATTCTAACACACTGTTATCTTTGATACTTGGGTCTGAGCTTTCGGAGCCAGATCCACTAATACCAGCAATTATTCCAATAAGAATGAAAATCAATAAAAATCCAGCGATAAAAAAACCGAAAATGCTCGCAAACATGAATTTAAAAAACTGTTTCATTGTAGTATAATTTGGCTGTGAATATAAATCATTTCAAACATCGCCCATCTTTTTTTATGGAGAATGGGAGCCCCAAATGATAAAAGGCAAATTGGTGTTTTAGTGTTTTTGATTCCTTTAAGCCTTTGAATAATTGGTGCAAAAATTTGGGGTATCATTGGATTATAATTAAGTTCGTGCCATGCGGAATCCGAATCTTAATGCAGATGAAAACACTTTATCAAACACTGATAAAGATATAGAAAGGGTTTTAAGACCTAAATCTTTTGGAGATTTTACAGGTCAAGAGAAGATCATAGAAAATTTAAAAATTTTCGTAGCCGCTGCCCGTCAGCGCTCAGAAGCATTAGACCATGTGTTACTGCATGGACCTCCTGGCTTAGGCAAAACCACCTTAGCAAATATTATTGCCAATGAGTTGAAAGCAGGTTTTAAAACTACTAGTGGACCTGTTTTAGAAAAGCCAGGAGATTTAGCTGGATTACTCACAAATCTTGAAGAAGGAGACGTGTTGTTTATAGACGAGATTCATCGATTGAGTCCAGTGGTATAGGAGTTTTTATATTCTGCCATGGAAGATTTTAAAATCGATATCATGATTGATAGTGGTCCCAATGCGCGAAGTATACAAATTGAGGTAGCACCCTTTACATTGATAGGAGCCACTACTAGGAGTGGATTATTGACAGCGCCATTACGGGCAAGGTTTGGTATCAACGCCCGTCTGCAGTATTATGACAAGGCTTTGATGAAAACCATTATAGGTAGGTCGGCAGATATCCTTAAGTCATTAATAGATGAAGAAGCTGCATATGAAATAGCAAGGAGGAGCAGAGGAACACCGCGTATTGGCAATGCTTTATTAAGGCGCACACGTGATTTTGCCCAAATTAAAGGTGATGGTACCATTACAATGGAAATTGCACAATATGCATTAGATGCTTTAAATGTTGATGAAGAAGGATTGGATGAAATGGATACACGCATATTAAAGACCATGATCGATAAGTTTAAAGGCGGTCCAGTTGGCCTGAACACTATTGCAACTGCCATTGGGGAAGATTCAGGAACGATTGAGGAAGTATATGAACCTTATTTAATACAAGAAGGTTTTTTAACAAGAACACCAAGAGGAAGGGAAGTAACAGAGAAAGCATACCGCCATTTGGGTCATGGGCCGAGTTATAAAAACACGCTATTTTAGCTCAATGTCTCTGTAGTATTAAGGATTTATTAATTTTTTAATCCTCTAATCCAGCATTTTGCAAAGTATTTAGGAGTATAGATTTGCAGATATCGCAAATCGCCCTACATTTGCAGCCCCTTAGAGAGAGAATGAAAGTGAAAAGAAAAAGGGTTCTATGGAGTGCAGACGAGTCTGCGATAGCGATAGAAAAAAGTAAGCATCAAAAAAATGTAAAATAAATTTGCATTAGAAATTTAAAAGCTTACCTTTGCATCCCCGTTGAGAAGGAGGGAAGTGAGAGAGAGAGGGAAAAAAGAGAAGTAATCCAAACGAGGGTTACGATAAAAAAAAGAAATTCTACAGTCGTGAGACTGGTTAATAAATAGAATAAAGTTCTTTGAAGAAATGGAATAGCAAGCACTTTAAATTAATTTAAAGTTATTAAGAATCCTTTGAGAGAAACAGAATTTAAACATCTTTTACTATGAAGAGTTTGATCCTGGCTCAGGATTAACGCTAG
>CAILJQ010000079.1 GCA_903834625.1 uncultured Bacteroidota bacterium | reverse complement strand
GTAAGCAGCCATTCCGTCTGATGAAGTTTCGTTCAATGCATGTAAACGCTACATCAATGGCCACACATTTGGCGAGTGCTAGTTCAATAACATCCTTTGGTAGTTTCCTCCGTAGATCAAAGTTGGATGAACTACCCCAGTTGTGGAATGTATTCATTGGTGAAATGAGTTTGGTGGGTCCTCGCCCTAATTTGTTCAACCAAGAAGAACTGATTAATGAACGCGATTCGCGTGGAGTGTATTCCGTACGTCCAGGAATTACCGGTTTGGCACAAATCAACAAGATTGATATGTCTACTCCTCAACTTTTGGCTGAAACCGATGCGAAAATGACTAATAATCTCAACATATACTTCTATTTCTATTATATAATTGTTACCGTTCTAGGTAAAGGAGCTGGCGATCGAATCGTAAAGCACTAATTTATTTCCATTTTTCTTTATTATTCTCTTTTTTATATATACATAGTGTATCATTAATTTTTATCTATTGTAGGTAAAAAGCAATATATTTGCAATACAGCAACATTTACTAAAATGTCAATCTTTCGAAAATTACTAAACCGCTATACTGGGAAATATGCTTCCCGTTGGTTGGTTTTATTTATCGACATGTCATTGGTAACTATATCTTTTCTAGTAGCTTGGATCATACGTTTTAACTTCCATATAGATCAGATTGTAACCTACGAAGTCACTAATACTTATTACTACTCTGCTTTTATCTATTTAGTATTCTTTTTCATATTTAAGTCGTATGTAGGTATTATTCGTCATACGAGTATGTATGATACCATACGTATTATACAAGCGAGCACTGGAGCAGCAATTTCTATATTTATTTTATCCTCTATTGTTCGATTCTACTCAGCAACTGGAGTTTACTTATTGCCGAGTTCAATAATCATTATGCATGCCTTATTATCTATATTCATGCTTATATCAGCTAGAATAGTGTTTAAAGCTGCTTTTCTGATGTTAATGGGTTCTGGAGAAGTAATTAAACGGAATGTGTTAATTTATGGGGCTGGGCAATCGGGTATTATTACACTAAACACATTATCACAAGATGCGAAATCAGATATCAATGTAATTGGCTTTATCGATGATAACTCATCCAAAATAGGGAAGACCTTAGCAGGAATAAAAATATATTCAGCAGAGGAAGCGCTGAATGGAATGCTAGATAAGCGTAACATTTCCGAAGTTATTCTATCAATTCAAAACGTCACCTCTACTCGAAAATCGGAAATTGTGAACCGTTGTTTAGAGATGAATGTACAAGTTAAAAATGTACCACCTATTTCACGTTGGATAAATGGGGAACTTAGTTCTCGACAAATAAAAGCTGTACGTATTGAAGATTTATTGAATAGAGAACCGATAAAACTAAATCAAGAAAACATATTCAACGAACTTACAGGTAAGGTCATTATGATTACCGGTGCAGCAGGTTCGATTGGTTCAGAAATAGCGCGTCAGGCAGTATCATACAAACCTAAGATGGTCATCTTTGTAGATCAAGCCGAAACTCCAATGTATGAACTTGAGTTAAACCTACGAAAACGAATAGAACGATATCATATACTCACGAAGTTTATCATTGCAGATGTTTCTAATCAATGTGCAATGGATAGAATATTTACAGAGTATTTACCGACAAAAGTTTTTCATGCGGCTGCCTATAAGCATGTACCTTTAATGGAATCCAACCCCTTTGAAGCTGTACGTGTAAACGCACTAGGAACTAAAAACATGGCGGATCTAGCCATGAAGTATAAAGTTAGAAAATTCGTGATGGTGTCTACCGACAAAGCGGTAAACCCTACCAATGTAATGGGTGCTACGAAGCGAATTGCTGAAATGTATATTCAGAGCTTAAGTAAAGATTACACACACTCTACAGCATTTATAACTACACGTTTTGGCAATGTGCTAGGTTCGAATGGTTCAGTAATACCATTGTTTAAAAAGCAAATTGAAGCAGGTGGCCCAATTACGGTTACCCACCCCGAAATCACAAGATATTTCATGACTATACCAGAAGCTTGTCAATTGGTATTAGAAGCTGGTTCAATGGGTAAAGGAGGGGAGATTTTCATCTTTGATATGGGAGAATCAGTTAAAATCATTGATGTCGCCAAAAACATGATTAAGCT
>CAILJQ010000078.1 GCA_903834625.1 uncultured Bacteroidota bacterium | reverse complement strand
TTGCCTTGTGAATAATAATATCTGCCGCCATTAAAACAGGATAGGTTAACAATCCCGCATTGATATTATTTGGTTGTGTACGAGCTTTTTCTTTAAATGAGGCCACACGCTCCAATTCACCTTTATAGGCATGCATGTTTAACATCATATATAACTCAGGAATTTGTGGTAAATCACTTTGAATATAAAGGGTACAGGCCTCCGGATCAAGGCCACATGCTAAATACTCAACTAAAACTTGTCTCACATTTTTGTGTAAGTCGGCTGGATTTGGATGCGTAGTTAAACTATGATAATCTGCTATAAAAAAATAACAATTATGCTCATTTTGCATCTTTACAAAATTGGTAACAGCACCCAAATAGTTTCCTAAATGTAAGTTACCTGTAGGTCTTATTCCGCTTACAATAATTTCTCTGCTCATACAAGGCGCAAAATAACGAAAATTATTAACCCCGCATGAATTACTCCTTTTTTGATTTGCCCAATATTAATCGTAATGAGCTATCATTTGCAAGATAGTTCCACGCCCAATTGAAAAATATTAACAGTTTGTTTCGTACACTCAAAATAAGCATCAGGTGTAAAAACATCCAAACAAACCAGGCTAGGTAACCTTGGAATTTTATAAAAGGTAGTTCAACAACTGCTTTATGTTTTCCAACAGTTGCCATTGAGCCCAAATCGTTGTATTCGTATGGTTTTGGCTGGCTTTGATTTACTATACTCTTTAGGTTTTTAGCCAATAATTTCCCTTGGTTAATTGCCACATTGGCTAATTGAGGATGACCATTTGGATACAATGGTGTTTCCATATAGGCAATGTCTCCAATGGCATAAAGGTTGTTGAACCCAATAAGTTGGTTTAGTCTATTTACCTTATACCTATTTCCTCTTACCAAAAGGTCTTGAGGCAAGCCATCTATTGTATTTCCTGATACTCCTGCCGCCCAAATTAGATTCTTGCAAGGAATCATTTGTCCGGTTGACAAAGTCACTTGGTCGCCATCATAATCTTTTACAAAAGTTTGAAATTGTAACTCAACACCTAACTTCCTAAGGTATGCCTCGGAGGCGATTTTTGAGGGTTCTGTCATGGAATTGAGGGTATGTGCACTTCCTTCAACAAGAATGATTCTTAAGCAAGAAAAGTCTTTGTTAGGATAATCTTTCGGCAAAATGTTTTGCTTCATTTCCGCAAATGCTCCGGCCAATTCAACACCAGTAGGACCTGCACCTACAATAACAATATTCATATGTGCTTCAGAGAATTCACTTTTCTCAAAACTTTCTAATATGTTATTTCTAATTTGAATGGCTTCATAGGTTGATTTCATACCCAAAGCATGTTGCTCAATTTTTGCATTTCCAAAGAAATTACTCGAACAACCATTGGCAATAACCAAATAATCGTATGTGTAATCTCCATTGTCGGTTCGAACCGATTGTGAAGAAACATCTATGGAAGATACCTTGGCCAAAACAAAATGAACACCTTTATGATTTTGGAATATTTTTCTAAAAGGAAAAGAAATGGTTGAGGGCTCTATTCGCGCACTTGCCACTTGGTAAAATAAAGGCTGGAACTGATGATGGTTTACCTTGTCTATAACCCAAGTATCAAAATAATTGGAGTCAACCTGCTTTGCTAGATTTAACCCTGCAAATCCGCCCCCGATAACAACCAGACGCTTCTTTTTCATATTTTTATGCTTGTTTATTTGTTGTTTCTAGTATGGCTTCCCAAAGTTTTTCTGCGGTATGATCCCAAGAGAATGCATTTTTTCTTTCAAAGCCCTTTTTAATTAATTCCTGAACCAATTCTGGCGATTCATACAGGTGCTGCATCTTCAGTGAAATATCATTCACATGAAACGGATCAACATATAAAACACTGTCTGAACCAATTTCGGGCATACAGCTCGTATTGCTACATAATACTGGTACTCCACACTGCATGGCTTCTATGATTGGAATGCCAAATCCTTCGAAATAAGAAACAAAGGTTAAGGCAAAGGCTGAGCCCATAATTAGTTGCAATTCGCTTTGTGGTAACCTTCCGGTAAATTGAATGCTATCATTATGCTTACATGCTTGCAAGGCCATTTTAATTTTTTCTTCTCCCCAAAAACTTGAACCCGCGATTAACAATTGATGAGGCGCTCCAGATATTTCTTTGAATGAGTCGAAGCCCTCAATTAAGCGAACCAGGTTTTTTCTTGGACTTTGAGATCCAACAAACAAAAAATAGGGGAGCCCTTTGGAATATTTCTTCTTTATTTGCTCTTTTTCAGTTTCAGATAAAACCTTGTATCCCTCGTTTATACCATTATATACAACACTAATTGCACTTTCATTTACCTTATAATTATTGGCAATATCTAATTTGCTAAACTCAGATACTGTTACAATTTTATTGGCGCGCCTCACAAACTTTGGAACAAAATAATTATAGTATTTAGAATAAAAATATTTGAGGTCTTTAGGATAATGATGGTAATTAATATCATGCACAACAGCCAATTGTTTGCATGTTGCACCTAATGATAGAAGTCCGTCTGGCGCAATAAATAAGTCGGGTTTGGTTTTGTTTAAAAACAATCTTACCGACCATTCATAAAATAAAACATATAAAAATGGATGCCTCGCTGGTGGCATAAGTTTAATAGGCGTGACGTTTTTAGAGAAGATAAATGAAGCATCCCAAGGTCGGTCGAACAAAAAAATAAATTCATGCTCAGGATGGTTTTGTGTAATACGTTTAAGAGATTGGTAGGTAAACCAACCTATTCCATCTAGCTTATCTAAAATTAATGAGCGTGTATTTACCACAATTTTCATTGCTGCAAGTATACATCAATTAATTTTGCCTAAACTCAATTTGATATTTTGGGAATATAAAATCACAATTATTCGGTTAAATTTACCACAAAACATCATTTTCCATATGTGTTACCACGCTTCTGTTTCTGCTACATACGAACAATTAGAGAAAGCTTACGATAGGCCATTTACTGGCAGTATTTTCCCCTCATTTACCTCTAAGTCTGATATAGTATCTTATCACGCTAATGGGTTTGAATTTCCATTATTACCCATAATAACTAATGATAATCCTAATGAATTTCAATTATTCAGATGGGGTTTAATACCTTCTTGGGTAAAGAATTTTGAACAAGCTTCACAGCTACGCGCATCTACGCTAAATGCGCGTGCAGAAAGCGTTTTAGAGAAACCTTCCTTTAAATTAGCTGCTCAAAAAAGAAGAGGAATAGTTCCTGTTACAGGTTTTTTTGAATGGAAAGACTCAAAAGTTTATGGAAAAATTCCTCACTATATATATCCAAAAGAAGGGGGTTATTTTCCAATGGCTGTTATTTATGAAGATTGGACGAACCCCGCTGAAGATAAAAAGTATGAAACATTTTCCATCCTTACCTGCGAGGCAAACGAGTT
>CAILJQ010000077.1 GCA_903834625.1 uncultured Bacteroidota bacterium | reverse complement strand
CGATAGCCAACATAGCAGAAGCGGCAACGATTGATAATACTTTTTTCATTTTACTTGGTTTTATTTTGTTTCTAAAATCGGTGCAAAGATAGGGGTGGAATTCACAAATGCAAATATTTTGTTATTTTTTTCTAAAATAAATGGTAATGGGCACTCCCGTAAAGTCGTATTCCTCACGCATTTTGTTCTCCAAATAGCGTTTATAGCTATCACTTACATACTGTGGCAAATTGCAGAAAAAGGCAAATTTTGGACTTCTTCCAGGCAATTGTGTTACATACTTGATGGTCACAAATTTACCTTTAATAGATGGGGGAGGGTAGGCATCTATTACTTTTTCAATAAACTCATTTAGTTTGGAAGTAGTAATTCGGCGGGTTCTGTTTTCATAAACCTGCATGGCAATTTCTACTGCTCTGTGAATACGTTGTTTTTCAATGGCAGAGGTGAAAATAATAGGTACATCATCAAATGGTTTCAATTTTTCTTTGATTTCCATTTCATAATTACGTGCCGTATTGGTTTCTTTATTGAGCATTAAATCCCATTTGTTCACCAATATTACAAGTCCTTTTCCGTTTTTAACTGCCAGGCTCACTAGGTTCAAATCTTGTTGATCTAAGCCTAATTGCGCATCAAGTACCAAAATGGCTACATCACAATTCTCTAATGCACGCAAAGAGCGCATCACCGAGTAGAATTCAATATCCTCTTCAATTTTTTTCTTACGTCTGATACCAGCAGTATCTACCAATAAAAACTCTTTTCCGTAAAAGTTATAATGTGAGTTAATGGTATCGCGGGTGGTTCCTGCTATGTCTGTTACAATATTTCTATCTTCACCCAAGAGCGAATTTACCAAAGATGATTTTCCTACATTCGGCCTTCCTACTACGGCAATCTTGGGTAAAGCCTCTTCCTCTTCGGTAATGGCTAAGTCTTCTTCAGGTATTAATGAAACTATTTCGTCTAACAATTCACCTGTTCCGCTTCCACTTCCAGAAGATATACAGAACATTTTGTCGAAACCTAAACTGTAAAACTCGTAAGAATCATGTTGCTTGTCAAAAGTATCCACCTTGTTTACTACTACTAAAACAGGCTTTTTGGAACGTCTGAGCAAATTGGCGAAGGAAGCATCTAAGTCGGTAACACCAACTTGTACATCTACCATAAACAATACCACATCTGCCTCTTCAATGGCAATGCGCACCTGATCGCGAATGGCGGTTTCAAAAATATCTGTGCTGTTGTGCACGTATCCGCCGGTATCAATTAATACAAACTCTTTGTCTTGCCATTCTGCTTTTCCATAATGACGGTCGCGGGTAACGCCACTAAAATCATCTACAATGGCCTTAAATTCTCCCATCAACCTATTAAAGAGCGTCGATTTTCCTACGTTTGGCCTTCCAACAATTGCAACGATATTACCCATTTTTGTACTTTTTGAACCCGCAAAGGTAGCTTTTTTTGCTTTACTTCTTCATTTCCTTTTGGTTCAGTACTCACCTTTTGTTGTAGAAAGCAGTTTTTGGTTCAATGCAAATAGGCCTTATTCCTTATAAAAATACTTTTCTTTGGTCTCTTCATTTTCATATTTTAAGATTCCGTGGGTGCTGTTAAAATACAAACGTAACATGTCTTTGGGAAAGTAAGGGTCTATATACCTTTCAAAACAAAATCCTGGTCCATAATTCTTTCCCATCACTTCAATATTTGATATGTATATGGGGAAACTTTCTGGTTTTTCTATTACATCTCCGAAATAGTAGGCTACAAAACTTTTGCCAGCAAATTGGATGGAAAGTTCCGTAGGGTCTGCATTATCTGGGTAGCGCCCTTCTTTGTATTTGCCCGTAAAAGTGATTTTTGCGTGTTGGTTGTTTTGGGTGAGGTTTATCAAAGAAATCTCTAAATATTCTGTATAAATTTTATCTATTGATTGTCCCATGCCTCCTCGGCAATCATGCGAATAGTTTTCCTCCAAAACATGGAACCAATTTGTGTCAACCTCAAATACATAATCTCCCTTATAGGTTGTATCAATGTATTTAGACATGTGAATT
>CAILJQ010000076.1 GCA_903834625.1 uncultured Bacteroidota bacterium | reverse complement strand
GAAAAATTCTGAGCGTTGGAGAAAAATGGATTTGAATGGAAAATCAGAGGAGGAAATTGAAGTGGCTATGCATTATACCGCCATGTTCATGAAGCCTTGGGCCTTTGCGCTTTTCGGATTTTTAGGTAATATGCTCTATGGTTTGGTTGCCTCTCTAATTGTTTCTATTTTTACCAAAAAAGAGGACCCCGAAGCGGAATACAAATCCTTACAATAATTTTCAATGAACCCATATTCGCTCGATATATCAATTGTTATCCCTTTTCTTAACGAAGAGGAATCTATTCCTGAGTTAATTATTTGGATTGAGAAAGTAATGAATGAAAATTCTTACTCTTATGAAATTCTATTTATTGACGATGGTAGCAATGATTCTTCTTGGAAATTGGTTTGCCAAAATAGAGAGCGTAATCCAGCCATTAAAGCAATTAAGTTCAGAAGAAATTATGGGAAATCAGCTGCTTTAAACGTAGGTTTTCATGCAGTAAAAGGTAGAGTAGTCATTACCATGGACGCAGACATGCAAGACAGTCCAGATGAAATTCCAGGATTGTATAAATTAATTACTGAAGATGGTTTTGATTTGGTAAGTGGTTGGAAAAAGGTTCGTTTCGACCCTATTTCAAAAACAATTCCAACCAAGTTTTTTAATGCCGTTACGCGCAAAATATCTGGTATTCCTTTGCACGATTTTAATTGCGGCCTTAAAGCCTATAAAAATGAAGTAGTAAAATCAATAGAGGTGTATAATGAAATGCACCGCTATATTCCTGTAATTGCCAAGTGGGCTGGGTTTAAAAATATTGCAGAGAAGGTGGTTCAACACCGTGCCCGTAAATATGGTTCAACCAAATTTGGCGGTATATCTAGGTTCATCAATGGTTTCTTGGATTTATTGACCATCTTTTTCGTGTCAAAATTTGGCAAAAGACCCATGCATTTTTTTGGTGTTTGGGGTACAGTAATGTTCATTTTTGGCTTTTTCGGAGCCTTATATATTGGTCTCGAAAAAATATACCTCATCTATCAAGGAAATACTGAAATCAGAAATATCACAGATCAACCTTTATTTTTCCTTTGTTTGGTAGCCCTTATTGTGGGTTCACAACTTTTCTTAGCAGGCTTTATTGGAGAAATGATTTCTAGAAATGCTACAGAAAGAAATGTGTATGGTATCACGCAACGCATAGGGGTGGATGAATAAAAAGAAAATTTTAATTGTTGGTCCAGCCTATCCCTTAAGAGGAGGTTTGGCCACATACAATGAAAGGCTTTGTAGAGAATTTAATGCCCAAGGTCATACCTGCGAAATATTAAGCTTTTCTTTACAATACCCTTCCTTCTTGTTCCCAGGCAAAACTCAATATTCAACAGACCCTGCTCCAACAGATATTGTCATTCATCCAATGGTTAATTCGGTGAATCCTTTCAATTGGGTTCAGACCGGAAATAAAATGGCCGCCAATAAATATGACTTGGTGGTATTTAGGTATTGGATGAGTTTTATGGCTCCTGCCTTTGGAACTATTGCAAGAATATTAAGTAAATCT
>CAILJQ010000075.1 GCA_903834625.1 uncultured Bacteroidota bacterium | reverse complement strand
CATTTGAAATAGCCACCTTTTCAATCAATAGGTTCAGACCGTTTTTGCTTTGAACTTTACCTTTAAGGGAGACCTTAATTTGAGCTGTTTTTTCATTTTCAAACAACTCTAATTTCTTTTGTAGCTCTTGCTTTTCCTCCAATAGTTGCTCTACAGATTTTACCAAATCTTTGGCTTTAAGCAATTGTTTTAATTGCGTTATTATCTCATTTTGTTCTGCCACAAATTGCTCTGCAGCTTTTGATGTAATGGCCTCTACCCTTCTCACTCCTGCAGCAACAGCACCTTCTGAGCTAAATTTAAATAAACCTATTTCGCCTGTGGCACGCACATGGGTACCGCCACACAGTTCCCTACTGTAGTTTTCATCAAAGGTTATTACTCTTACAGAATCGCCATATTTTTCACCAAACAAGGCCATAGCGCCCATTTTTTTGGCTTCATCTATAGGCACATTTCTGCGTTCGTCTAAATGAATATTCTCACGTATTTTTTGGTTTACAATGGTTTCAACTTGTTGCACTTCTTCCTCGCTCATGCCTTTAAAGTGCGAGAAATCAAAACGCAAATAGTCACTGTTCACCAAACTTCCTTTTTGCTCTACATGTTTGCCCAATACCTCCCTTAATGCGGCATGCAATAAATGCGTGGCACTGTGGTTGGCTTCGGTTAATCTTCTTTTTTCGGTCTGAACACGAGCCAAAAATACCGCAGATGGATTCTCTGGCAATCGGTTACAAATATGTATGATGAGGTTGTTTTCTTTTTGGGTGTCTATAATCTCAATCTTCTCATTGGCACTTTCAATAACACCAACATCGCCAACCTGTCCGCCACTTTCGCCATAAAATGGTGTTTGGTTAAAAACCAATTGAAACTGCTCTTTACCTTTGGTTTTCACTTTGCGGTAACGCATAATTTTCATTTCAGCTTCCAACACATCGTATCCCACAAATTGAATCTGGTCGTTTTCTTCTAATACCACCCAATCATCGGTTTCCAAAGAGGTTGCCTTGCGCGAGCGCTCTTTTTGCAATTGCAGGTTCTTTTCAAATCCGGCCAAATCTACTTTTGAGCCTCTTTCGCGGGCAATGAGTTGGGTTAAATCTATTGGGAATCCATAAGTATCAAACAATTCAAAAGCTTCTTCTCCATTTATGTCGCCCGATATGCGATCTATGCGTTTAATTCCATTTTCAAGGGTGCGTAAAAATCCAAGCTCCTCTTCCTTTACCACTTGTTGAATAAAGTTTTGCTTTTCGCCAACTTCAGGGAATATATCTGCAAAAGCCACGCCTACCAATGGAACCATCTTATATAACAATGCTTCCTTGGTATCTAAGAACGAATAATAATAACGCACCGCTCTTCTCAAAATCCTTCTTATTACATATCCAGCGCCGGTATTGCTTGGCAATTGACCATCTAAAATTGCAAAAGTAATGGTGCGCACATGATCTGCCAATACACGCATGGCAATGTCTGTTTGCTCTGTTTCTCCATAAGCCTTGCCGCTTGCCTTTTCTAAAAACTGAATGTATGGAACAAAAACATCCGTATCATAATTACTATTTTTGGCTTCAATGGCTCTACACAAACGTTCAAAGCCCATCCCCGTATCAACATGTTGGTTCGGCAATTTCTCTAAACTTCCGTCGGCTTTGCGGTTAAACTCCATAAACACGTTGTTCCAAATCTCAATTACTTGAGGATGGTCGTTGTTTACCAGAGTACTTCCTTCTACCGCGGCACGCTCTGCATCACTGCGTAGGTCGATATGAATTTCGGTACATGGTCCGCACGGACCGGTATCGCCCATTTCCCAGAAATTGTCTTTTTTGTTTCCATTGAGTATACGTTTCTCATCAATCCACAACTTCCAATTGTCAAAAGCTTCTTGGTCAAATGCCAAGTTTTCTTTTTGGTCGCCTTCAAAAACGGTAACGTATAACCTGTCTTTGGGAAGCTTATATACTTCTGTTAATAGTTCCCAAGCCCATTCAATAGCTTCTTTTTTGAAATAATCGCCAAAGCTCCAATTGCCCAACATCTCAAACATGGTATGGTGGTAGGTATCTACCCCCACCTCTTCCAAGTCGTTGTGCTTACCACTTACACGCAAACATTTTTGTGTATCGGCTACCCTTTTATACTTAGGTTCTTCATTGCCCAAAAACCAATCTTTAAATTGGTTCATACCGGCATTGGTGAACATTAAGGTAGGGTCGTTTTTCACCACAATGGGTGCCGAGGGTACAATCTTATGTCCCTTGCTTTCAAAAAAATCTAAAAACTGTTTGCGTATTTGGCTCGACTTTAACATTGACTATCAGCTTATTAATTTATAACTTTCAACTCTAAACGGAATCGCTTATTTTCGTGTCCTTTTCTTTTTTCAGACACTGTTATAACCCCCTCCGTCAGCATACTGCAAAGAAGAAGAATTTGGCTAACAGAAAAAAGGAAAACATTGGCAAAAATAAAATACTTTTATAATCCGCATAAACTCGACTTTGAGAAGGTGGGTACCAGCATTTGGACCATCGTTCTTAGGGTATTTGGGTTCCTTTCTGCTTCGGCAGTGGCGGGTGGTATTATGGCCTTTGTTGCGTATAGTTTTGTTGATTCACCTAAGGAGAAAGTGCTCAAAAGAGAAAATGAGCAATATAAGCAGCAATTAAAATACCTTAACCGCAGGGTAGTTGAGCTCAATTCGTTGTTAACAGAGTTAGAGCAAAGAGATGCCAATATTTACCGTGCCATTTTTGAGGCAGATCCGGTAGATATCAAAATAGGAAAAAGCAACACAGAAAAATACCGCAATTTAGAAGGGTATGAAAACTCAGATGAGCTAATAGCCCTGAACCAAAAAGTAGATGAATTGGCCACCAAAGTTCAATTGCAAAGCAATTCATTTGATGAGTTGAACCAATTGGCAAAGAATAAAACAGAATTTTTGGCCTGCATTCCAGCCATTCAGCCCATAAGCAACAAAGACCTTACGCGTGTTGCCTCGGGTTTTGGTTACCGTATTCACCCGGTTTTTAAAACCCATAAATTCCACTCAGGCATTGATTTTACTGCACCACAAGGCACTCCTATTTATGCCACCGGCAATGGCACCATTAGTTTTGCCGATGGTGGCAATGGATATGGCAAGCACGTAATTATTAACCATGGCTTTGGGTATTCAACTTTATACGGCCATATGAGCCGGGTAAAAGCCCGCCCTGGCCAAAAGGTGAAGCGTGGTGAATTAATTGGTTATGTAGGTTCAACAGGTACCTCCACTGCACCACATGTGCATTATGAGGTTATCAAGGGCAAAAACAAAATAAATCCCATCAATTACTTCTTTAACGACCTCACCGAAGAAGAATACCAAGCCATTAGAGATATTGCCTCACGTGAGGGACAATCATTTGACTAAACCTTACATGTTGGAACAGGAAGATACCGTTGAAAAGAAATATTTCACCATTGGCGAAGTG
>CAILJQ010000074.1 GCA_903834625.1 uncultured Bacteroidota bacterium | reverse complement strand
TGCAGGCTTTGGTTTCGGTTCGAACCGAAAGAGCCTTAAGTACCCAAATAGATACAGGCGCTGAAATGCAATGGCAGTGTTGGATGCGCATGGCCTATAACCCAAGTAGCTTAAATAATGCACGATGGTACCTGTTAACAAACACATCAACTATTCATGCACAAACACAAGGGTATTATGTGCAATTGGGTGGCAGCACGGGCAGCACAGACAGCATAAGCCTATTTAAACAAGATGCCTTTAAGCGAACTTGTTTAATTGCCGGAAGAGCGGGTGCTCTGGGAAAAACCAACAATACCTTTTTGGTGAAAGTACACAAAACACCCGATGGGATTTGGCAATTGTATACTGATACGAGTGCCAAAGGAAATTATTTTTTTGAAGGAAGTATGAAAGATAGCTTCCCATTAGGGGGCAACTATGCTGGCTTTTATGTGAAGAGTACCGTTGGCAATTCGGGTAATTTTTACGCAGATGATTTTGTGGCAGGCAGGTATGTAAAAGATAGCCTTGCACCCGTTTTGAACCAAGTAGAAGTGCTGAACACAAGAGAGCTACGTTTGCTGTTTTCTGAGCCTATAAAGGACTGTAAGCTTCAATGGCCATTGGGATTTGAACCCGATACTTTTTGGATCCATGCCAATGAAGTAAGGATACAATTTTCTCCCTCACTGCCAAGCGATACCTTATTCAAAGTTCCCTTGGCTGCACATGATTTGAATGGGAATTTGTTGATGCAAGATTGGATGTATTTTGTGCATTTGCCTTTAGCTGAGGAGGTACTTATAAGCGAGTTCATGTTTGATCCAGATCCACCTGTGTTATTACCCAACAAAGAGTACCTAGAATTATATAATAACAGCAATGATGCCATTAATTTAAGCCTACTATTTATACAAGATGCTACGGGTGCTATGCGTTTGCCAAGCTATGTGTTAGCCCCTACTGGTTTTGTGATTGTATGTGCCCAACTAGATACTTCTTTGTTTAAAACTTATGGCGCTTGTGTGGGCGTTGAGAAGTTTATTGGTTTAAACAATACAGGAGAATTGTTATCGCTGCAACGTATAGATTCTTTACCCATTCATAGCATCAACTACGCTCCAGATTGGCATGATAACACACTTAAAGTAAACGGAGGTTATAGCCTTGAAATGCGCAATGCAGGAGAGCTTTGTTTAGGCAAAAAGAATTGGGGCAGTAGTGGTGCTGAGCCAGGCGGCAGTCCGGGTAAAGCCAATATGCCTTGGCAAATACTACCAGGAAACCATTACCCTATATTGCTTGCTGCAGACGCTTTAAATGATACAACCCTCTTATTGCAATTTTCTGAAAACCTCTACCTACCCACACCCGCTGCTTTTGAGGTAAATGGTGAAACACCTGCACAGGTATTATTTGATACCCTATTGGCACAACAGCTTATGCTCATTATGCGTACACCCTTATTACCCAAAGATACTTTTTGGGTGAGTTGCAATGGGGTAAAAAATTGTTTGGGTAACAGCGCACCACAAAGTTTATTTAAGGTGTACTATCCCATCATGCCTGCAACATGGGCAGAGGTATTGATTACAGAAGTATATGATGACAGCAGACAAAAAGGAAGCCTCCCTGAAGCCGAATTTGTAGAACTGTATAACAGAAGTGAACATGCCATTTCCTTATTGGGTTATCGGTTATGTGATGCCTCTGCCTGTTATCTTTTGCCAGCATACACTTTGTTGCCACAACAATTTGTGGTATTGTGTAAACAAGAGGCAGTAAATGACTACGCTACTAGTGGAGCTGTACTTGGCATGACGGCCTTTCCATCATTGGGTTTGTCTGATTGCCTCACTTTGCGCGACTCGAGTGGCTTTTTAATTTATTCTATGTGTTATGAAAGCAAGGATTTTGAAACCAAAGCTTTACCCTATTCTTGTAGTTTAGAATTGGCAGATACCCTTCATTTTTGTCACAGTAAAAGTTGGCAAGCAAGCATTGCTCTAATAGGCGCTACACCTGGTAAAGCCAATAGCAGATATGTGCAACTAGCAGATAGGGAATTACCTCATATAAGTAGGCTTTACATGCCACAAGCACATACCTTAGAATTGGTGTTTAACAAGGCCATAGACAGCAGCAAAGTTTTCGGTTCGAACCAAGTAAAAGTGAAAGGTGCCGAAGGAATAGAACGTATTCATTTATTGCATCCTAATTTGGAAGAATGGTGTATTCATTACCTGTCCAATAATGACAGTTTAACAACTTATGCCGTAGAAATTGATAGCCTATGGGATTGTAGCGGACAGCTGATTGGTGGTGAAAAGAGTTTGGATTTTCAAACACCCAGAAAGCCGTTACTGGGTGAAGTTACAGTAAATGAAATTTTGTTTAACCCCAGTGCAACAGGATGTGATTTTGTAGAATTGTTGAATACAGGTGCTGCTACAATAGCATTGCAAGAGCTCTATCTCTATGCGCATGATGGCTTTCAACGTGCACAAGAAACACCCTTGAAGCAACGTGCGCATGTTTTGTTTCCACATGAGCATTTGGCCATTTGTGAAAACAAGCAAGCATTACTTGCAGCGCACCCGGGCAGTGATGCTTTACATATTATTGAAAATGCCTTACCCTCTTTACCCGATGAGGGTGGTATTTTATTGTTGCTGAACCAAGAGAATCTCTTGTTTGATTCGGTGGTATATAACGAGGCTATGCATGTTTCCTTTTTGAACAACAAAGAAGAAGTGAGTTTAGAAAAAATCAATCCGTTTTTGGATGCTACAGGCGGTACAAATTTTACTTCTGCTTCTGAGCGGGAAGGTTTTGCTACGGCAGGCAAACAGAACAGCATGTATGCCACACAAGTGTTTGATAAGGCTTTTAAATTACAAGAGGAATGGTTTAGTCCGAACGGAGATGGCCTATACGACCAAGCTATTTTTGAATGGAAAAACCCACATACCCAAGCCGTGGCGTATTTGCAGGTATATGATCATTTGGGCGAGTTGGTAAAGGATATATGTACTCCTTGTTTGGTAGGATCGGAAGGAATTTTTTATTGGAATGGAGATACACATAATGGCAACAAAGCAGCACCAGGTATTTATTTGGTGCAGTGGCGTGTGTTTACAGATGCGGGCAAGCAGGCGCAAAAGCGTGTTTGCGTTACTTTGTTGGCGCGTTAGTAGCGTGGCTTTTTGGCTAGGAACAAAGTAAGCGTATCGGCAGCTGCAATGATTAAAAAGAGAATGGCAATCCAATCGCCGTGTTTGGTATAAAAGGTTTCTGTGTAGTAAACCGGCACTTTCATGCGCAAGGCATCTTCTGTCCACCACGCACTTTTGGCCAGTACTGTTCCATCTCTATCAATAAATCCACTGATACCCGTATTGGCGCTACGTGCAATGGCTCTGCGGTTTTCAATGGCACGTAGTCTACCAAAATCAAAATGTTGTTTGTAACCAGGTGTATTACCCCACCAACCATCATTGGTTAAGATACATAAGATATCTGCCCCTTTGCGCACATAAGAAGCGGTAAAATCTGGGAACACACTTTCATAACAGATAATAGGAGCCAGTCCCAATTTGTGGCTATTAAAAACCTTAGCTTCTCCATCGGCTGCCAAGCTACCTGCAGTGCCTCCTAAATTGATGGCATATTTTTCTATGAAACCAAACAGTTGTGGGTAAGGCATTTTTTCTACTCCGGGCACCAACTTGCTTTTATGGTATACTTCTAAAGGTTTGTTGTTGCTTATCTCTACTGCTGCATTGTAGGCATCATAATAGCCTTCGCTGTTTTTGAATTTTCGTGCTGTAAGTGTTTTTGCTTCCCCTTCTTGGTATATGCGATAAGAATCCATGCCACTTATAACCGTTAAAAAAGGATATTTGAGCAAGAAGTTTTGGAGTTGTTTGATGAGCACATCATCTGCCAACCAATTTTCTTGGATGCCGCCTTGCAAAGCTGTTTCTGGCAACAAGAGGTATTGTACACTGCTGTCTAATTTTTGTTCGGCCAGTTGCAACATGCCATTTAATTGCACTTGCGGATCAATGCCTCCAAACTTTTCTGAATACGGATCGAGGTTGGGTTGCACCACTATGATATCTGCACTTTGTTTTGAAGCATTGGGCAAATTTGCCAAGAGGTAAAACGACAAAAACAAAGGTGTTAAGAGGTATAAGAAAACTTTGTTGAGCACGAGTTTTCTTTTTTCCATTGGGTTCAGCAAAGGCCATGTTTGGTATAGTTGAAAGATTTGTACGTTCACCAAAAGCACCCATAGGGTACCACCTAATAATCCTGTTAACTCATACCATTGTGCTACTTGCGGCAGGTAGCTAAAGACATTGCCAAGTAGTAACCAAGGGAATGCTAGGTCCCAATGAAACTGTAGGTATTCTGCGCACATCCAACAGGCCACAAAGTACATCACATTTTCTTTGCCGTTGGTTTGGTTCCTTCGGTGGTATAACAAGAAAGGCAAAACAAGGGGTAAACTATTGATCACAAAAGCTGCCATAGCCCCGCCAGCACTTGCATTCCAAATCCACCATACGGTGGCAATGTTCCATAACAAGAGAGATATCCAGGTGTAGACAAAAACCCATAAATGGGTATTTGCTTGTTCTCTTCGTATTTTTTGTTCCAACAACAGCAAGGGAACCAAGCCTACAAAAATGGAAGGCAATAGTTTAAAAGGTTGCCAAGGTAAGGTGAGCAATACCGCTGCACTTACGCTTAACAAGAGGTAGGAAAGGTGTTTATTTTTTGCCATCAACTACAAGCACAAATTCACCCTTAATAGGATGGGTTTGGTAATAGGAAAGTAATTCGGGTAAGGTACCATTTACGGTTTCCTCATATACTTTGGTGAGCTCTCTGCTTACACTTGCTTGTCTTTCATTGCCCAAATATTCTTGTAATTGGGTAAGTGTTTTAAGCAAGCGGTGCGGACTCTCATAAAAGATCATGGTATATTCTATCTCTGCCAATTTTTTGAAAGCAGTTTGTCTGCCTTTCTTCTCTGGTAAGAATCCTAAGAAAACAAAGGCATCTGCAGCTAAGCCGCTTTTTACCAAGGCTGGCACAAAGGCAGTAGCACCTGGTAAACATTCAACTTCAACTCCTTCTTTTAAACACTCGCGCACCAATAAAAAGCCTGGGTCGCTTATAGCAGGTGTACCCGCATCACTAACCAACGCCAATGTTTTACCCAATTTCAGTTCAGAAATGAGGTGGGCCAATTGTTTGTGTTCATTGTGTGCATGGTAACTCCAAAGTGCCTTGTTAATTTGGTAATGGTTCAGCAACTTGCCCGTTTGTCGGGTATCTTCGGCCAAGATAGCATCGGCTAGTTTGAGCACATTGAGGGCCCTAAGCGTGATGTCTTCTAAATTGCCAATGGGGGTAGGCACCAAAATAAGTTTACCTGCTTTTTGCATAAATGAAAGTGCAAATTAACATAGCTTAAAGGGAATTTTATTCATTCGTTTCTGTATTTGGAAAATATTCCTCTTAATTTGTAGCTTTCAATAGTCTGTATGAAATATTTGTTAAACCGTATCAACGTATACACTTTTTATTTTTATGAATACCTGAGATATGGTGAGTTTTCGGCTGTTATCAATGCGTTTTTGTATATGTTTACGCGTAAATCATTTGCCCGTGGAACCCGCATGAAAACCAGCATGGGGCAATTTGATACCCGCAAAGGAACCCTCGATTTTCAGTATGTAAATTATGCCTACGAGATAGAAATCAAACATTTTATTGAGAAACATCCTTTTGATGTATTTTTTGATATTGGCGCCTGTTTGGGTGAATACAGCATTTGGTTAGGTAAAAAAGGATATACCTGTTTTGCCTTTGAACCGGTAAAAGAAAGTTACGACATGATTCACAAAAACATTTTGTTGAACCAAGTAGATCATAAAGTAAAAGCCTATAACTATGGGTTAGGAAGTGCGCATAGTATAGAGCATTTTCAATTGAACCATACCAACCCAGGCGCCAGCAAGCGTGTAAAAGAAGGTACTTCAGAAACCCAAAAGTTTGAAATCAATTCCTTAGATGATGTATTTGCTGGCTTTGGCTTAAAAGAAGATACCAAAATTTTGGTAAAGATTGATGTAGAAGGAATGGAAGTAGAGATGTTGAAAGGTGCTACCCAGTTTTTCAAACACTTTAAACATATCACCTTAATTATTGAAGAGAAGTTAAGCGGTGAGTCGTTGATTCGCGATACCTTAAATGAGATATGTGCTTTTGAATACGGACATGTAGACAACTTCAATATCTACGCTCGTAAAGTTTCTTAAGCTATTTTGTTGGCCTCTTCTTCGGCCTTTCTTTTCTTCTCTTTCCTAAATGAATTGTAAATAGGAATAGAAGTAACCAGAATAAAACCTACAATTACCCAATCGAGGTAATCGAGGGCGTTGGGAATAAGTTGACCCACATAATACCCAATGGTAACAATGGTAAGTGGCCATAGGATGGCACCCATTACATTAAAGAAGAAAAAGATATGTGGCTTTACTTTCACCACACCCGCTAAGATGGGGGCAAAGGTGCGCACAATGGGTAAGAACCTTCCCAATACCAAAGCCAATCCACCATATTTTTTATAAAACTCCTCGGCGGTTGTAATGTATTTTTTCTTATAAAAGAGGGTGTCCTTTCGTTTGTATAAAGCTTCTCCGGTTTTAAAGCCGAACCAATAACCAGCATAATATCCGGTAAAGGCAGCAAAGCCTATATATATAATAAGGTTGGCAAGCTCTACATCTAATACGCCAAGATAGCATAGGAGTCCGGCCGTAAACAGCAAAGAATCTCCAGGCAAGAAGAAGCCAAAGAAGATGCCGTTTTCCAGAAAAATAATCAGCAATAGCATAAACAAACCGCCAAAGCGAATCAATTCTTCTGGTTTAAATAAATCCCAAAAACTATCCAAGTGCCATTTTTTTTAAGTTCTACAAAGTAGCACGAAAGTGTGGAATAAACAAATGAGTAAAAATAGGTTTAAAATGAAATAAATATTCTTTATGAAATAGGCCAAATCCATTTCAAATAGCTATATACTCAGCCTTAAAAAAAAATCTATATTTTTTTTGCTAGTATGCTGATTTGTAACATAGTTTTATCACATTTGCAGCCGCATGAGTTTAGAGATAAAAAAGTCGGGGATTCCCGGAGCAGGTAAAGGCCTGTTTGCCACGACACTGTTTAAAAGGGGAGATAAAGTAATAGAATATACAGGAGAAGTGATTACATGGGCTGAATGTAGGCGCCGTAATGAGGCATTAGATGGCGTAGGTGCTTATTACTTTTACGTGAATGACCGTAAGTGTGTAGACGCACAAAATCGTCCGGATTCTTTGGCGAGGTATGCCAATGATGCCTCAGGATTGGTGCGTTTACCAGGCATGAGAAACAATAGCAGATTTGAAGTTATAAAAGGCAGACCGTATATTATAGCTAGCAGAAATATTAAACCAGGCGATGAGGTATTTGTGGCTTATGGAAAAGAATATTGGGATGCCATGCGTGAGAATGGATTCGATCCCAAACATCCGCATGTAAAGAAGGCAAGTGATACAGAGCCACATGAACACCTTTTGGTGCCAAAAAGAGAAGCTAAACATTAATCTTTTTTTTGCGCGCAAATTTTTATAAAATTGGACCAGTTAAAAAATAAGCAAATTGGCATCACGTTTGAGTAGTAGAAGGAGTAACTTTAACACGTGACAATCAAACTTAATATGAACATGAAGGGATACGTAAAATTATTGGTAGTTGTTTTCTTTACTTTGTCGGCTTGGAGTGTTTCTGCTCAAGTGCAAGATGAAACCACACCAGGATATGATTTCTCCTCGCCAGACTCGGCGAGTGTAGACTCAGGAGCAGTTGTAGATGAAGGTGCAGAGAATGGTGGAAAAGTAGATCCACTCATGAAACCTTATGAACGTATTGTTTTAACTTTAGACTCAACCACCAATTTGATTACTTACTATGGTGTGGTAGAACAAGAAGAAAGCGGTTCTGACTCTTTGTATTTGCGTGCAAAAAAATGGGCGAATGAACACCTAGGCAAAGAAATCAAAGTAGAAGTTGACAAGCGCAACCAGAAGTTAACCTATATAGGAAGCATTCCTGCTTATGCCTATATGAATAAATACTCAAAACGTGTTATTGGTAAGTTTGAGTTTAAAATTACTTTTTTAATCAAAGAAGGAAGGTACAAATACCAAGTGACCAACTTGGTGCATGAATCGTTAAAGACTTCTGAAGGCGGCAAAACCACCCGTAATTATTTTGAGTATTATTATACCTCTACTACCAAGGTAAGAGAGTACGATACCATTTTAAGAAATGCTGATAAAGACATTCAAGCCATGATTGAAAGCTTGAAGAAGGCATTACGTGAACCTCCAGTTGTAGACGAAGACGATTGGTAGTAGTTGCTTATTGTGCAATTACTTTAAAGTAGAAGTCACCCATTTCATATTTCACCGCTTCACTGGCCGTTAGCGCGAGCAATTGATTATCCTTTAAACAAAAAGGTGTGTATCCTAATGGCTGCAATAAATCTAATATGGCTTTGCGGTTTTCCTCAGTAGAAATTTCCATTTGAATGAGCGGTTTACAACGCTTTAAGGTTTCTATCATTTGAGGAAACAATATCACTTCATATCCTTCTACATCACATTTGAGGAAATCTATTTTCTCTAAAGGTGCAAACAATTCATCAGCCACTTCCATGTTGGCCTCGTAGGTCTTACTATTTTGCTCTTGTGGGGTATCCACAATTTTGGTAAGTCCGTGTCTAAACACTCCATCTATCATGGGAGTAGAGAGCGTTACCTTTTTGCGTTCGGCCCCTAAGGCACATTGGTAAAGGGTAATGTTTTTACGGGCAAACTTGCCTGTATTCTTCACAAATATATTGGCAAATAAAGGCACAGGTTCAACAGAAAATACCCTGCCATTGGCTCCTGCATAACGAGAAAGAAACACAGAATAATATCCAACATTAGCGCCTATGTCAACACAAGTAAATCCGGGCTGAACCAATTCCTTTAGGTAAAATAGTTCAGGGTATTTGTTTTTAAGAAAGCCGGCAGATATAAGTTGAATGTATGCACGACTCACCAAACCTAAATAAGATTCGGTGCCAAGCGAGCGAAGTAAAAGTGACCTGAGTAATTTTTCCATGTAATTTATTTCACTTCCTCAAAGTCTACGTATTCGCCTAATTGGTCGTTGTTATTTTTTTTGCGTTCTTGGGTAACCTTTGGGTCAATGGTAACAGAACCTTGACTATGGCTATGGTTTTGTTGTTGGCGTTGTTCTGGTTGCGGCGGAGTATGGTTATAGTGGTATACTTTAATTTTAAAGCCACCAAATACATAGCGATACACCACGTAGAAAATGAACAGATAAAAAAGAAATTTAAACATGTTGCCTAATTGAAGGGGCAAAGATGCAAAAAAGCGCGGGCTTATAAAATAGGGTTGGTCTACTTCTTTTGGAAGTTCAACGACTTTCCGTTCACACAGTAGCGTAAACCGGTTTTATCTGTAGGTCCGTCGTTAAATACATGTCCTAAATGGCCACCACAGCGGGCGCACATAATTTCGGTTCGAACCATTCCGTAGGTGGTATCTGTATTGGTAACAATTTTTGTTGGATCTAGCGCCTCAAAAAAGCTGGGCCAACCGCAACCGCTGTCAAATTTACCCTCAGAGCTAAATAAATCGTTGCCACAGGCGGCACATGTATATAAACCTCCATCGTAGTTTTCTTCTAATTTGCTGGTAAATGGCCTTTCCGTCCCTTTTTCACGTAAAATGCGGTATTGCTCTGGGTCTAATAACTTTTGCCAATCTGAATCGCTTTTCTGTACTTCAAAACTGTGACTGGTACTAACTTCTTTGTGTTTGGTGCTGGTATACATTTTATCTTTTGATAATTGGGTAGGTTTGTTTTCCTGAGCGCTGCATGAGGTGTAGAACATACATACCAGCAGGTAACTCAGATTCAAAAGGAATAAACGTTTCATGACTTAAGGTTGTTTTGGTTTGAAAAATAATTTTCCCACTTAGGTCACACAGCATCATTTCTGTTTCTTGAGGATTATCGGAGAAAACACGTATGCCATTTTCTTCAGTGGGGTTCACCACTTTGGGCATACTTACTTTACTCAATGTTTTATCTACCGTAATTTCATCAGAATAAGAAAATTTACCGTCGAAGTCGGTTTGGCGTAAGCGGTACAACTCAACGTCTGTATTACCCGGATTGGTATAAAACGAAACATCGGTAAAGCTAAATTGTTTCATGCTGCTTGTGGTTCCGTTGCCCGCAACCTTACCTACACTTACAAATCCTTGGTTGGGTAACCATCTTTCAATACTAAATTCTTTGTTATTTGTTTCAGAGGCAGTTGTCCATTTCAGGCTTATTTCTTTGGGCGAAACCTGCTGTCCGCTAAAGTTTAACCATTCTACTGGCAAGGAAACTGCCCCAGATGCCAAGGTAGAAGTAGTAAGGTAATTGCAAACATTCCCAAATCCATTGTACTCTACCACCAAAAAATGGTAGGTAAGATTTTGGTTCAGACCGCTCACTAAAACACTTGCGCCCATACCATTATAAACCACATAATTGCCTATGCCTATTTGTTGGCCTGAACCAAAGGCAGCATTGGCGGTATATGAAAGGGAGTCGGCAGGAAGTGCGTTTACAGGAGCTCCCATTCTAGCTATGATTAACCTGCGTTTGCCATTGCCTGTGGCACAACCGATGGTGGCGGTTGTGCTGGTAAAATTTAGGAGGTTAAAATTTGTTGCAGCAACTGTAGGTTGGTTTGCAATAGCTCCGCCCCAAATTTTGTTTACATATTGCGGACTGTCAATAAAAGGGTTTCTGTTGTTTTGGTAACCAAAAACAGCGTTGTTTCTGTTTATTTCTTTGGCACCTGGAGGGTCTTGGTTGTGCCATTTAACCAACAGGTTTAAGAACCAGGCATCGTAGGCAGGGAAGGCGTTTCCAGCTAGCACATCGTTTGCATTTCCGTTGCTTTGCCAGCCTGCAATAAGGTTTTCATAGCGTGTAGCCATGTAAAAGAAACTACGGGCTAGGTCGCCTTTATAATCATCAATGGGCTCAAAGGTAATGCCTGTATAACCAGCAGTAGTATTTGGTCCGAGTTTCCCTCCTTGCAATGAGGTATAGGTTGGACTGCTTACTTCACCAAAAGGGTAATTGTTTCGCATGCCATTTACTTTTCCATCTGTAGGGTAAATATGGTACATATCTGAAACCATAGGAGAGGAGCTGGTAAACCAACTTTGCGGAAAGCTATGCTCGCGGTTATAACAATCGCCCTCAACAGAATAGGTGCCACATTGGTCAACACTAAAAGTAAACTCAAAAGGCGAGTTGGCATCCATGCGGGTTGAGTAGATGTCCCAAACTTTGCCATTATAAAATGGATCGGTGGTTGAATAGGTGGCCCATAAACCGCTGCTACCACTGCCATATGCCGTTACTGTATGTCCAAGTATTTTGTTGTACAAGGAAGTTTTTAGGCTTGCACCTGTAGCAGATGTGCTGATGGTATTGTAGTAAGTGGTGCTTGACAGAACATTTGCCAAACCGGTACCTGAAACAGATTTAGTTTGTGAGGTAGAGCCAACACTTATATGGTTAATGCTAGCAGAAAAAGCTCCAGTAAGGTACGGGCTGAACCGAACAAAAATGGTGGTATTGGCAATGTTGCCACTTACGGGGTTGATTTGAATTTGGTTGCTGTACCCAGTAGTGTAGTTTAAAGAAACTTCAAAATGAGATGGCGCTTGAATAAAAAGGGGGTTGCTTAAAGCGGTAGCACTTACAGTATACCTTTGAGCATCACTGGTATGGTAAATGGCACAATTGCCAAACCCAAATAAGGAAGCGCTAGAAAGCGTAATGGTACCCGCTTGTACAAATACTTGAAAAGCAAAGAGAAAAGTAATCAGAAAAATGTGGCGCATTGCGGCAAAAGTAAGCAAAAAGGGAAAGAGATACCATCTTTTGCGTGAGCGAAAGGGGGGACAGGAACCTACTTTTTAAAAACCTTATGGCATATTGGCTGTTGCAGATGTAGACGTGTTTGGCTACCTAAGGTTCAAGTCATACATTTGTATCCCATTTTAACGAGTAATATGCAATCTAAACACAACTGGACAACCATAAAGGAATACAAAGAGATTCTTTTTCAATTTTATGAAGGCATTGCCAAGATTAGTATCAACAGGCCCCAAGTTCACAATGCTTTTACGCCTTTAACTGTAAAAGAAATGAGTGAGGCCATGGAGTTTGCTCGCCAAGATGAAAGCGTTTATTGCGTTATCTTAACAGGAGAAGGCGGACAAGCCTTTTGCTCGGGTGGTGATCAAAGCGTTCGTGGTCATGGCGGTTATGTGGGTGATGATGGTGTACCGCGTTTGAATGTATTGGATTTGCAAATGCAAATTCGCCGTATTCCAAAGCCTGTAGTGGCAATGGTAGCTGGTTATGCCATTGGTGGTGGCCATGTACTTCATGTAATATGTGATTTAACCATAGCTGCAGAGAACGCTAAATTTGGACAAACCGGACCAAAAGTAGGAAGTTTTGATGGTGGATTTGGGGCGTCTTATTTAGCTCGTTTGGTAGGTCAGAAAAAAGCACGTGAAATTTGGTTCTTATGTGATCAATACAATGCACAGGAAGCATTGGATATGGGTTTGGTAAACAAAGTAGTTCCTTTAGAAGTATTAGAAGATACAACTATTGAATGGTGCAGAAAGATGATGGATAAGAGTCCAATTGCTTTGCGCATGTTAAAGAGTGCCTTTAACGCAGAGCTTGATGGGCAAGCCGGTATTCAGGAGTTGGCAGGTAATGCTACCTTGTTGTATTATTTAAGTGATGAAGCCAAAGAGGGTAAAAACTCTTTCCTTGAAAAGCGAAAACCAGATTTTAAAAAGTTTCCAAAATTCCCATAAATAAAAAAGAGGCTGTCTCATTTGAGGCAGCCTCTTTTTTTATGAAATAGTTGGTTCTTTATTAATACAATTTTTAAAAGTACCATCTGCAAATGCGGTGGCTTCTTTAGGTGATTTTGTAGCTAAGACCTAAAAAAATGCATTCCCCCCTATGCGAGGAAATAATTTTTTCTTTCTTTGTTGTATGAAAGCCCCAAATGAGGATACCAACCCCTGGAAAACCAAAACCGATACCATTAGCTATGAAAACAATTGGATTGAGGTGCACCATCAAGAGGTAATTACTCCAGCTGGAACAGATGGCATTTATGGCTTGGTACACTTTAAAAACCTAGCCATTGGAATAATTCCTTTGGATGAGGACAACAATACTTGGATAGTTGGTCAGTACAGGTATCCTCTTAAAAAATACAGCTGGGAAATGCCAGAGGGAGGAGGGAAAATTGGGGTCGATCCAATTCTATCTGCTCAACGTGAACTGCTAGAAGAATGTGGCATTATAGCCAAAGATTGGGAGTTGATTTTGGAAATGGATTTGAGCAATTCTGCCACCGATGAGCATGCTTTGTTATATGTGGCAAGGGGACT
>CAILJQ010000073.1 GCA_903834625.1 uncultured Bacteroidota bacterium | reverse complement strand
TTTCCAACAAAATCTAAAACGGTTAAACACTCTTTCCCATCCGATAATCTTAAACCTCTACCCAATTGTTGAAGAAATATAGTTAAGCTTTCCGTAGGTCTTAGAAACAAAACGGTGTCAATTTCTGGAATATCAACTCCCTCATTAAAGATGTCAACTACAAAAAGGTAATTGATTTCCTTGTTCTTTAATTGGGTTCTAACTAGGTCTCTGTTCTGCGTGTTTGCAGTGGTTAAATAATCAGCTTTAAGTCCCTTTAGACTGAACTTTTCGGCCATATACTTGGCATGTTCCATAGAAACACAGAACCCGATTGTTCTTACCTCATTTACATCTTTGGTATACTTGTTTAATGCATGGATAATTTCTCCAACTCTTCTGTCATTTGCTGTATAGACTGAGGTTAATTGGCTAGGGATGTATCGTCCCTTTTCCCAACCTACCGTGGTTAAATCAATGCTATCTGAAACACCAAAATATTGGAAGGGTGTTAAGAGTTTTCCATTTAGGGCCTCTGGTAACCTAATTTCAGCTGCTATCCTGTTATTGAAATCTTCCTGAATATCGCCACCATCCATTCTTTCAGGTGTGGCAGTTAATCCAACAAGAATTTCGGGTTGAAAATATTGAATAATGCCTCTATAACTTTTAGCAGTTAGGTGATGACATTCATCTATGATGATAAAATCATAATAATTTGGAGAAAGTTTTAAGTCATCCAATCTGTTGTTTAATGACTGAATGGAAGTAAAAACATGCTCGAACGAAAGTGGCACCATTCCATCCACCCAGAGCTCACCAAAATTATTGTCCCTTAAGATGGCTCTAAATGTGTTTACCGCTTGTTCCAATATTTCTTTTCTATGCGCCAAGAATAATAGCTTTGCCCCTTTGTTTGTGTCATGAAATTTTTTGAAATCAAAGGCTGATAATACGGTCTTCCCAGTTCCTGTTGCTGCTACAACCAGGTTTCTAAATCTTTGGTGAATGGATCGCTCTACCTCTAATTTCTCTAATAATTCTAATTGAAAAGGAAATGGTTTTATGTCAAAGAAAGATTGGTTTGAATTATTGGAAGTTTGGTTTTTTCCTTGCCTTAACGACTGAATCAATTTGTCTTGATGGATAGTATCATCAAAAAGTTCAAAATCATTGTTTTGCCAATATGATTCAAATGTCTTTTGAAACTTTTGGATGATATGGCTAACTTCTTTGGTTGTCACTTTTAGATTCCATTCAAGGCCATCAGTCAATGCCGACCGTGAAAAATTAGAAGAACCGATATAAGCGGTGTGGTAACCGGTGTTTCTTTTGAATAAATAGGCCTTGGCATGTAACCTTTCATTGCCTGTGTTATAGGATATTTTAACCTGTGTGTTTTCTAATTGGGACAATCTTTGTATGGCCTTATAGTCTGAAGCGCCCATATAAGTTGTTGTAATCACACGCAACAATCCACCTCTTTTGGTAAACTCCATTAGGTCTCTTTCTAGAACAATAAATCCTTTGAACTTGATGAAAGAAACAAGAAGGTCAATTTGATTGGAAGAAAGGATTTCTTTTTTCAATTCACTCTCCAAAGATAATCCAACATTTCCTCCAGTGAATAGTTCACTATGTGATAATCTTGAATAAGGGGTAATTTCTTTTAAGTGAAGGTTTATATCAGAAAAGTGGGCATCAATTCTAGAGAAAACAGCTTTTAATATATGACCCTCAACAGCTATAATATCATTATTAAACTCCTCATTTGCCAATTCATCTTTTAAGAATAAGATTATTTTGTTGGCTATGGATATTTGTTGTTCAACTGGATTTTCACCTTTTACTAAATTTAAGGCATTTCGAATGGTTTCTGATAGATGTTTTGAAAGGATGCC
>CAILJQ010000072.1 GCA_903834625.1 uncultured Bacteroidota bacterium | reverse complement strand
ACCAATAAAAACAAAATACGTTTGATGAATTGTTGGATCAAACTTTCAGAAACGGTAAAAGATAAAATGATTTCCATGACAGCAATAGAAACCAATACAAAAATAAAAGTATGTTGAGCCGTTAGGCTAGCAATAGGTCTGAAAGTAGCAACAGTTATAAACCAAACAGGAATATCGGCCAAAAAAGCCAATAGTCCAAGTAGGAATAAGAACTTAAGGGCAACAACCAACCATTCACCCTTTGCCGCGGTAATCCATTTACGACTTGCTTTGTTTTTGATAACAAGGTATAACCTCAAAAAAAACAGCGCTGCAAAAATGCCTGTTCCAATCCAAATGCCCTGGGTAAAAGTTTGGGCAAACTCTCCTAAGTTTTTTTCCATATCAATTATTCAAATCTCAAAGCCTCAATAGGGTCGAGCTTACTGGCTTTAATGGCTGGATACAATCCACTTGCCAAACCCACAATCACACACAAAGTAATGCCGCTAAATATCCAAAGCCAAGGAATGATAAAGCCTACCCCCACCAAACTGGTTACAATATTTCCAATGGTAATACCAAGGATAATTCCGCCTAAACCACCAATTTGGCATATAACCACTGCCTCAAATAAAAACTGGGTTCGAATGGTTTTTTGGGTAGCGCCTATAGCTTTTCTAATACCTATTTCGCGGGTTCGTTCTGTAACAGAAACCAACATAATATTCATAAGTCCAATAGCTGCACCTAACAAAGTAATAAAGCCAATAATGGTAGCAGCAGCGGTTACATAACTTAGGTTGCTAATCAACTCTTTGGCCATATTATCTGATTTCACCACCCCAAAATTATCAGAGCCCTTCACGGGTATTTTTCTTATTTTTCTAAAGATAGAAGTAGCCTCTTCCACAGCAAAATCTATGGTTGAAACATCGTCTACCATTACAGTAATCACACTGCTCATATTGGGCATAGAAAAGGTTTGATAGGCATTTTGAATGGGAACAATCACAATTCTATCTCCACCAAAACCCATGCTACTTCCTTTCGACTTAAGCACACCAATTACCCTAAACTTTGCACCACCCACAAATACAGATTCGCCAATAGGATTTTTGTTTTTAAACAATTTAGTTTTTAGTTCTGAACCTAATAAAACCACACTGCTGGCGCTGGTAACTTCCCTATCAGAAAAATTCCTTCCCTTATCTATTTCATAACCTGCCACAGTAAGGTAATTTACGTCTCCTCCCATTACCATGATATTAGGATCTGTTTTGGTATTTTCAAACTTGATGGTACTGGCAAAACTGGCATTTACAGATAACGAAATTTTGCCAGGGAACTTAAAATCGGCCACAAACTTATCTGCCTCTGTTTTGGTAATGGTTTTGAACCTTTGTCCGGATTTGCCACCAGAGAATTTTACGGCCTGACCGCGATTCTTGATGGTAAAGGTATTGGCACCCATATTTGAGAAAGAGGTATTGATACCTGCTTTGATCCCATCAATGGCTGTTAAAATGCCCACCAAAGCCATGATACCAATAGAAATGATAAGGGCCGTGATGATGGCTCTTAGCTTATTTCCTTTGATAGAGGTAAGTGCTATTTTAAGATTTTCTTGAAATGTCATGTAGCCAATGGCGCTGTTAACTTACTTTTTTCAACGAATTTAAAGCCCTTCTTTCCATTGATATCTTGGTAGTCTATCACCATACCAGCAAAAAAGAAAACCTGACCGGCATTATAAATTACTTCAAAGTCTTCAATCATCACTGCTTTGTCTTTTTCAGTTTTTGCATCAAAACCGATGATTAAGCCTTTGTCTTGGGCATTTTTCTGTCTAATCCCAACCCTTAAGGCATGGGTTTCAGGAATGTGAAGGGTATCTTTATAGTGTTTTATGGCCTCAATAGCTGCTGGCGTAAATTCAATCAATTGCATAGGAGCGCAAGTTAAGCATTCTGCTGCAAAAAGACATTGCTATCAAATTCAACCATCCATTCTATACCATATTTGTCTCTAAACATACCAAAATAAGTACCCCAAGGACTATCCATGATGGGCATTTCAACCGCTCCACCAGCAGACAGGCCGTTAAATAATCTGTCGGCTTCCTCTTTGCTAGCTGCGCTGATCACAATTTTACTTCTGTTTTCATTTTCATTGGTTCGACCCAAAACCTCAGGAACATCATTGGCCATTAAAACGCTGCTACCAATGGGAAGGGCAATGTGCATGATTTTATTTTCTTCGTGAGCAGCTACTGGAAAATCG
This sequence comes from uncultured Bacteroidota bacterium, assembly GCA_903834625.1. Classification (GTDB taxonomy): domain Bacteria; phylum Bacteroidota; class Bacteroidia; order UKL13-3; family UKL13-3; genus B1. Next base: position 814 of record CAILJQ010000072.1, on the reverse strand, counting down.
TTGCTAGCTAAATCTTTAAAGCGAACAATTTTAGTGAACTCGCCACCAAAAACAGATTGGTAAAAAAGGAATGCTTCTTCTGCATTGCCATTAAAATTGAAGTGAGGATTGATAGTTGCCATTTGAGTGATATTGAGTTGTAGCTACAATCTTATTTAAAATTGTTCAATTAAACCACCATTAGCATCTTATTTGTCTTTGATTTTTAGGTATTCCCTATCAAAAAAGACCTACAATTAATTTAAGGGGTTCAAAAACCCATGAATAATTTCCAAATAAAGTTCGGGTTGTTATACAGAAATCAGCTTTGTTTGCTTTGGTTGGATAACAAACAACTGCTTTGTTTAATTCATGGTTGAGGTAGGTTTGAAATTCGTCAACCTCCTTATCTGGTGCCAGTTTAAAACCGAAATTTTTAGCTAAAAATTTAGGGGCATCCATGCGCAAATTATTTGCCTGACTATTTGCTTCCTTATTTGAGAAGGCAGGCATTTTCAAGTTTAAACTATCGGGTGCAGGAATGTTTAATAATTCAGACCATGGACGATGGACTCTTTTGCTAACCCATGATACGATTTTTGGATCATGTGATTTGAAATTGGGAACAGGTGATACGAATGTTGAATCACGTGATCCGAATTTTGAATCACGTGATTTGAATTTGGTATCACATGAGTTGAAATGGGTAACCCGTGATACGATTTTTGGATCAGGTGATTTGAAAGGCATAACAGCTGATTCGAAAATTGGATCATATTTGATGAAATGGAAAACAGCAGATTTGAAATTGGCATAATGTGATATGAATTTGGTT
>CAILJQ010000071.1 GCA_903834625.1 uncultured Bacteroidota bacterium | reverse complement strand
TTATCTTATTTATTTATTAATAAGCAAGTAAAAAAAAAGCAATGGAAGGTTTTAACCTACCATTGCTTCCTTTTAAGAGTTAATTAAGTTTTTAAATTAGAACTACATTAAATTAATGAAAAACTTGCTTTAAATCCCAAATTAAGTCTTCAGCATCTTCCACTCCTACACTCAATCTTAATAGGTTATCAACTACACCCGCTTTTTCGCGTTCCTCTTTAGGAATAGATGCATGAGTCATAGTAGCAGGATGATTCACCAAACTCTCTACTCCTCCAAGGCTTTCAGCTAATGTAAAAACTTTAAATGCAGAAGCAATTTCAAATGTTTTTTGCAGGTCGGCATTCTTCAATACAATAGAAATCATACCCCCAAAACCGCGCATTTGTTTTTTTGCCACATCGTGGTTTGGATGTTCTTCAAAACCGGGCCAATAAACCTTTTCAATGGCGGGGTGATTTTTTAGCCAATTAGCTACAATAATCCCGTTCTCACAATGTGCTTTCATGCGTAAATGCAATGTCTTTAAGCCACGTAAAACCAAGAAACTATCCATTGGTCCGGGTGTTGCACCACATGAATTATGAATAAAGGCCAAACGCTCATATAAATCATCGTTACTTGTAAGCAAAGCCCCCATTACCACATCACTATGCCCACCTAAGTATTTGGTTACACTGTGCATCACAATATCAGCTCCCAAATCCAATGGATTTTGAAGATAGGGTGAGGCAAAAGTATTGTCAACAGCAAACGTGATATGATGTGTTTTAGCAATAGCAGCACAGGCTTCTATATCTACTACCTGCATGGTTGGATTGGTGGGTGTTTCAACCCATAACAATTTGGTATTGGCATTAATATACGGAATGATATTGCTAGGATTGCTCAAATCAATAAAATGAAATATGATTCCATAGTTTGCAAAAACCTTAGTAAACATTCGATAGGTTCCTCCATACAAGTCATTTCCAGTTATCACTTCATCACCAGGCTTAAGCAACTTTACCACCGCATCTGTAGCTCCCATTCCACTGCTAAAACACAATCCATGTTTCGCATTTTCCAGAGAAGCTAGGCATTTTTCAAGTGCAGTTCTGGTTGGGTTTTTCCCACGAGCGTAGGCATAACCTTTGTGTTTACCTGGACTCTCTTGCCAAAAAGTACTTGTTTGGTAAATGGGAGTCATAACCGCACCTGTTACTGGATCTGGTTCTTGGCCGGCATGAATTGCCCTGGTTCCGAATTTCATATTTTCCTGGTTCATTTTCTGGATTAATTAGTCTGGCAAACTTACAGACTCCATTTTAAAATGAATACAACAAATGAATTAAAGTTCGATTTCTCGAAAAAATTTGCGATTACGAGATTAAAAACTAATTTTCTCACGAAATAATAGAAACTATATGCCTACTCAATTTATCCATAAAATGAATAAAACCGAGGCTGGATTCCATATCCTTATGATATTAAGTCTGGTTGATGGAAATATTCAACATGCTGAAAGTTCAGTCATTCTTGAATTTTTGGAAGAGCGTTTTCACGAACCAATTGAAATTATCAAGGAACAAGCCTTTATCAGGGCCTGCCCAGAAGAAGAAAGGTTCAACCACTTTACAGAAACTGCACAGCATTTTTATAAAATTTCTGATAGCGCCGAACGCAATTCATTGATTGAGTTTGCTATGAAAGTGGTAATGGCCGACGAAAAAATGGAGCATGCAGAAAATGCATACATCAATGCACTTTATGATTGCTGGGGATTAGAATAGCGCCTACTTCCCCTTTACCGCCTTAACTTTTATTTCTTTTAATGCTTTGAGGTCTTTGGCGTTGCATTTGCATTTGTCTGGACTATCTGTAACAAAGTACATCAATTCGCTGTTTGCAGCAGATACAACTAATTTGTTGCAATACTTTTCATCTTTAGAGTAGTAAAAATAAACGTAGCTGTTGTCTTGCCATTTGATGGCTTTTTGAATTTCTTCCACATCAACTTCTTCTACGTCTCCATCAAACAAGGTAGGACCATCTTCTTTACCTTTCAATTCGAGTTGTTTGTCTTCAATCAATAATTTCTTATCAACCAATTGGGCTTTATCACTAGGGTAATCGCTCATCATGGAACTTGGACTCATATCACCGTTACTCTTTGCCTGAACTGCAGCGTTGAGGTAATTGTTCATTAATTGAATAGCCCTTGTTGTTTCGGCTTCCCAATCAGTGGTATCTATTCTATTACTGCAAAAGCCATAAACCAATAAATTTTCTGGGGTAACCCTTCTACTAAACTTTCGAGTAATAACCATTGCATTCATGTCTTCTTCAGAGCTAGCTACTTTGGCTTTTATTTTTGAACCTTTTGATTTACTAAAATATAAAAAAGCATAATCACCTTTTTTGTATCTGTATAATGCTGTGTCTTCTGCAAATTCAAATCCTGTGAATGTCCAATAACGCTCAACAGCTGCAATAACAGAAGAGGTATAGGCACTATCTGGAAATAATACAACTACCAATCGGGTATCTTTGAATCTCTCTATATCTTCTAACTTTTTAAACGTACCAAATTGCGCAAAGGAGGTAAATCCAGCAATTAGCAAAAGGGCAAGCAAGGCATATTTTTTCATATCAATAAACTTTCAAGATTGAGGATGCAATTTGACAAAATAAAGCATAAAAAAAAAGCGGCTTGAAATCAAACCGCTTTTCATCTCATATTAATGTTATTAAGCTACTTCTTGTTCTGCTAAGTAACCATACATCTTTGCATAGGTAGCAAGTGTTTGTCTTAGTATCCTTCTTGCTACAAATATTCTGGTTTTAACAGTACCAATTGGAATATTTAAAATTTCAGCAATTTCATGGTATTTAAACCCGCGAACGTTCATGGTAAAAGGCTTCTGAAGATTCATAGGTAAATTAGAAACAGCCATTTCAATATCATTTCTAATAAACTTTTGCTCACCCTCATTCCTTACCAAAGGTGCAACACTGTCGAGGTAAAAATCATTGTCGGTTTGGTCGATGAAAGTATTTCTTTTAACCATTCGTCTGTAATTATTAATGAAAGTATTTTTCATTATGGTATACAACCAACCTTTTAAATTGGTGCCCGACTCAAATTTATCTTGGTAAGTAAAAGCCTTCAACATGGTTTCTTGAACCAGGTCGTTGGTATCTTCCACATTTCTGGTTAATTGATAGGCATAATGTCTAAGAGGCTTTGCCTCTCTTTGAACCATCCTTTTGAAATCTATTGAAGTCATTTTGTTTAACTATTATCTTGTTTGGTTAAACAAAGGTAAATGCATTTGTCTGAGAGTTGCAACTGGTTTTGTATAATTTTTCATTAAAAAGATTAAACAAAACACAAAAGGCTATTATTCAGGTATTTAATTTTATTTTTCGTCAAAACGAAGTCCTTATCAGGTTCAAAACAACCACTATACCACTCAAAATAGGCGTAAACTACTTGGACAGTTAAGTTAAAAAAAATAAGAGACATCAAAACAAATTGTTCATCTCTTTGCTTATATACTTAAACAAATCAACAGGTAGTAATATATCGTATCAACTAAATATGATAGGTAAATAACTAACTTTGCTCATTCAATGGAAATAACTGTATCAAGAAAAGCACATTTTAACGCAGCACATCGCTTGCATGTAAAGCAATGGGATGAGGAAAAAAACAAGCAATTTTTTGGCTTGTGCAATAATCCAAATTACCATGGGCACAACTATGATTTAATTGCTTCCGTTACGGGTGAGATTGATCCTGTTACTGGTTATTTGATAGACACTAAATGGTTAAGCAACCTTATCAAAAAAGAAATTGAGGATAGGTTCGACCACAAAAACCTGAACTTGGATTGCGAAGAATTTGTTGATTTAAATCCAACCACCGAAAACATTGCTATTGTTATTTGGAAATTATTAAAACAACAACTTCCACAAAACTTACACCTTAAAATTACGCTGTATGAAACAGAAAGAAACTATGTTGAATTCTCAGGAAAATAACAGACACACACCAGAAGAGATTGGTGATGAGCATGCATCTTTCTCAATGGAAACACCTATTAGAGATGATGCTTTTGCACTTGATGATGATTTAAAAATTGAATTGATTGAAAAACACTTCAAAGAAATCATGCTGATTTTAGGTTTAGATTTAAATGACGATTCATTGCAAGGTACGCCTCACCGTGTAGCCAAAATGTATGTAAAAGAAATGTTCAAAGGTTTAGACCCTAAAAAGTTACCGGTGGCTAAATTATTTGAAAACAAATACCAGTACAAAAACATGTTGGTAGAAAAGAACATTTCTTTTCACAGCGTTTGCGAGCACCACTTTGTGCCCATCATAGGAAAAGCACATGTTGCATACATTCCCAACGGACAAGTGGTAGGATTGAGTAAACTGAATAGAATAGTTAGATATTTTGCCATGCGTCCGCAGGTACAAGAACGTATGACGGTTCAAATAGCAAATATGTTAAAGGATGCTTTACATACAGATGATGTGGCAGTTATTATTGAAGCAGATCATATGTGTGTTGCCATGCGCGGAGTGCAGGACGTAAGCAGTAGCACGGTTACATCTGAATACAGTGGTAAATTCTTAGATATGAAAACGAGAGAAGAGTTTATCCGAATGATTTCTTTGGAGAAATAACTAGCAATTTATTTCTTTAAAAACTTCTCCCCTCACAATGGTTTTATAGGTTCGGTCTGAACCAAAGAAATAGGGAATCTGAGCTAAATTCTCCATAGGCTTTGTGATCATCACATTCCCTAGCTTTCCTATTTCAATTGAACCAAGTTGATGAGACAATTCTAAAGCATAGGCACCATTTAAGGTAGCAGCATTTAGGGCTTCCTCAGGCGTTAATTTCATTTGGGTGCAAGCCAATGATACAACAAAACCCATTCTACCGTTTGGTGTGCTTCCTGGGTTATAATCACTAGCTAAACACACAGGTAAACCTGCATCTATCATTTTGCGTAGGGGAGCATAAGGAATGCCTAAGAAAAATGAACAACCTGGTAAGGCTACAGGCATGGTATCAGAGTTCAACAAACAGGCAATTTCTTGCTCACCTGTATATTCCAAATGATCAACACTCAATGCATTGTTTTGCACTGCTGTTTGAACGCCACCCGAATAACCTAATTCATTGCCATGTATTTTTGGCTTCAAACCAAACCCCTTTGCAGCCAAAAGCAATTGCGTGGTTTCCTCTGGTGTAAAAAAGCCCTGATCACAAAAAACATCCATATAATCTGCCAATGATAACGCGCTTATTTTTGGCAACATTTCGTCTATGATAATTTGAATGTAGCCTTTTCTGTTTTGCGTATAGGCCAAAGGAAAGGCATGTGCTCCCAAAAAAGTAGCCTTCACAGGAATAGGAGAAACCTCTTTGATACGTTGAATTACACGCAACATTTTCAATTCATCCTCTACACTTAAGCCATATCCACTTTTAATTTCAATGGCACCTGTACCATAAGAAATAACCTCATTCAATCTACCTAAAGCTTGTTGAAAAAGTTCCTCTTCGCTCATTTCATGTGTTCTTCTTGCCGAGTTAAGAATCCCACCTCCAGCTTCCGCTATTTCTTCATAACTTTTGCCTTTAATCCGCATTTCAAATTCTTCTTCACGTGTTCGCGCAAAAACAATATGTGTATGTGAATCTACATAACAAGGCAGCACAAACCTTCCTTGGCAATTTATTTGCTCAACGGAAGTATTGCTTTGCAAATCTAAAGGCAAGGTCTCCATTGAACCAAAAGAATCAATCAGGCCATTTTTAATATACAAATAAGCATGGTTGATCTGACCCAAGGAGGCCATTTCTTTTCCAGCTAATTTCAATTTACCAGGGGTTGTAATTCCTGCGAGAGTGCCTATATCTATGAGTAATAAATCTGCCATATAGATACAAATAAAGGGATATTTTTCATGTGAGAAAAATACCCCTTTACCTGGAAATGAAAATACAAGCTAATTTGAATCTTGCAGAAACTTGGTAATTTTCTGAGATTCTTCTTCTGTAAGTCCGGTACGCACACGCATGTGCATCACAATAACCTCCCATTGCGCATCATTGTAATCTTCCGGATCTGGCGAATAATGGCATCGTGAACAGTTTTCACTCCATAATACTGCACCCGTTTTTTCTTTCACCGCAGCTGATGTTTTACAAGATGAAATGCTGAAAATGCTTGTTCCAACAAATCCTAAGAAAAGCAAAAAATATATAATCTTTTTCATGTCGGTACTTTTTAAAATCCTGTTACGAATCGAACCAAAATAGCTTCTGTTTTCACGCCATGTCCTTCCTCTCCTTTTTCATAGGCTATACGTAAACCAGTGCGTAAACTCAACCAATAAGATAAACCAACATCAATACGATGAAATTCACCGCCCCATAATGCATCATGTGCTAAACTTGCTGCATTGTAGCGAGCAATTAACTCTGTTCTACGGATGTATTTATTGCGCAATTGAGTTGGTCGTAAAGAGAAACGCAGGTAATAAATATGGCTCTTATTTTCAAAAGCATACGACTCTCCTGCCTCATTCATAAAGGAAGCTTTGTCTAAGGTTAAAAAATTAACTTGTGCTTTAAAATCAACCATAGAACGAATTGGCTTAATTGTTTTATGGTAGGTAACATCAAAGGAATACGCCTTTGCCTGCAAATTTTGATACACGCTTTTTACATCGCCTGGCTTACTGATATTCCAAGAGCCACCAATTTCAAGCGTTGAATTAGATAATGGCAAATAACCTATCCTTCCGCCAAATGCCTTATTTGAATTGTTATCGAAGAAATTTTCATAATTTAAAGCGCCCGCTAAATGGACTTCCTTGGTACCATCAACTAATTTTGCGCCATTAGAAACATATAAAACATAATTCATTTTGGCATCGCCCACTTGAAAACCACCTCTTACATCTAATCCCATTTCTGGGCAAATTGGACCGATGTTTGGACTGCCTTCATAATGTTTAAAAAACAGGGGTGCATTAGGTAATTTCTCAATAAATGGGGCTTCAATTCGCTCTGTGTATAAACCAAAAGGGGTAAGAATTTTACCCATTCCTATGGTCATGTATTTGTTTACAATAAAAGAGAGTTTTGCATATTCAACACGTGTATTAACGTTGCCACTATCTGTATAAAATTCAACTTGTGATTCAAAGAAAAGTTTATCACCCAATTGCCATATCATGGTTGGGCTGAAACCTACACGAGTGAAATTGGTTTTCACATCACTATTAGGTGAAATGATAAAATCTGAGTAAGCATAACCAATGATGACATTTTTAGTTACTCCTGATAATCCATGAAATTCTGAATTAAGTTTAGGTTCATGGGTCTGATGTTGGCCAAAGGCAATGTTACATACAAGTGTAGGAAACACCATAGCCAACACATAGGTTACTTTTTTAAGCATAAGAATTATCTTTTTTTGTGTTTGGAACTTTTAGATATATGATTTTTTTGCAATTGGCGCAAGTAGCCCACCACTTGCCAGCGTTGCGTGTCTGTTAATCTATCTTGATAGGAGGGCATAGATCCATTCCCATTTGAAATTTTCCAATAGATGGCACCATTAGATTCAGCTATAGTAAAGGCATCGGTAAAATCTCCCGGAGGCACAGCCAATCCAAAACCAGACTCGCCATCACCCCTACCCGTTTCTCCATGACATACCAAACAATGGTTTGCGTAAAGTGTCTTTCCATCTTGTATCCATTTCACATCAGTAACCATTGAATTGGTAAGTGTATCTGCCCACGCTGGAGCCAACCAATCGCGTTCAGAATGAAATTCCTTTGGGTAAAAGGAATAGGTAAAGCCTAAGGCCAAAAACGATCCAATTAGAAGGTAAACAGTTCGTTTTAAAATAAATAAATTGCCTTTTCTCATATAAATAGATAGGCAAAACTCTTTGTAGACTCATATAAAATATATGATTAAAGTTACCTTTCTACCTGATATTATTTATGTGAGATTAGCACCCCAATGCTAAAATACCAGTAAAATATGGGCTCTCGTGGCATTATACGCTTAACAGTTTCTCATCTTAAAAAAGCCCTCCCATAAAATTAATCTAAAAGGGGGTTCATTTTCGGATATATTTGTCTTAATTAATTACGTAGGATTCAAACCCATAATTAAGCCACATTTACCTGATAATCTGCAAAATCAGGCACCTTACACCTACCTTAACCCTATATACACTTAGGGCTCTTTTATTCCAAACATGACTTATGTCAAATTAAAAGGTGAAAACTATCACCCGTACTTCTGACCTGCATCATTTTTGTCGGGCATTCCTCAACCCATCTTTGTTCTCGAAATCGACACACAAAAACATTAAACAAAACGAGACATCAAAAACTAAAAAAAAGTGAGATAAAAAGGCTCACAAAAAATTAACTCAATTAACAACCCAAAAAAAATAACAACATGAACACAACAATTATGAAACACCGCAGATTTATCTTAGTCTTTGCGTTGGTATTTGGAATGGCTGCATTATGGCAAGCATGTAAAACTGAAACTACACCAGAATTAAATTACGTTCAAGGCGCAACCGATGCAAACGTATTTAATCCAAATGCAGAATTACCCGTTCCAATCAATTTCGTATTAGACACAACTTTTGGCCATGAAAAATCACATAGTAATGTAAACTGGAAAGCTCGTTATTATGATTTCTCCGACACCTGGTTAACTGGTCGTTTTGGAGAATTCCATTTCACACCAGATTTCCCTGTAATGCCAAATAAACTTGGTGGTTTACATTGCCCTCCTGCAAAAGGTGTACAGTTGAAAAACTTAAACTTCAACGAAAAATATCCAGCCACTCAATTCTGGGCTAACGGACCAAACACTCAAAGTCCTCCTTGTTACTTTAGATTTAACAGTACAGATTTAACTAAAAACTACTTAAAAGCTTATGTATTGGTTTCAACCAATAGTACAAGTGAGCCAGGCAGAGATGGTTATATTCAGTGTGGACAAAACTATGTAGGAACTCAGTGGATGGATTCAACCCGCCAAGTTGTTGACCCAACTTCTGATACTTGCTGGTTAATTTCAAGAAATGATACTTGGAAGAGACAAGGTAATGGTTTCTCTGTTGTATGTGATTTGTCGTTCAACAGGTATTTGAAAAATGAAGCCGGTAAAAATGATGGTGACCCAATTGTAAAACCAATTACTGTATATGTTACCTATAATGGTCAATTGTATACTCCTGGTACAGGTGGTGCTTTAGGAACTTTAAGATGTGGATTTAGTGCATCATTCAAATTCAAAAGATCTGATTTCATGGACAAAGCCAACACCAAATTGTATTTGAAAAACCCAACTACAGCTGAAAAAATCAATGCTGATGCTGCTTATTTAACCAACAAAACTTATGGCACATGGTCTGGTTCAGTAGGTGATGATATCTGGGTTCAAGCTAACATGGTATTCTCTAAAAAACAGTAATCATTTTAAGTACAATTCATTCACAATTATCAAAAAAGAAATCATATGAAAACGATTAAATATATTTTAGCATCACTTACAGCAGGTTTGTTTTTATTCTCTGCATGTACAAAAGAGGAAACATTAAAAGTGGATGTTCCAGTTAAAACAACAGATGGAACTGTTTTGGTTCAAGGTTCAGTAAAATACATTGATTTTGGCGTAGGAACTACTGCTTTACCAGCTCCATTTGCTACCATCAAAATTTCTAACAATTTAACTACTAAAGCTTTTAACCAATTTTGGCAGGCAGATTCAGCAGGTAACTTTGCTGTAAAAGGTTTAGCAGTTGGTGATTATTACATTGCTGCAGAATACAAAGATGCATGGGGTTACACCTATGTTACTAATGGTTATACTGTGAATGTAAAAAACACAGTTAACCCTATCACACTCGATTTCACTTGTAAATAAATCTACAAAGAACTGGTCGGCCCAAAGGTTGACCAGTTCTTTTTTTTGTTTTTACCAATCCCTGTACATACAAAGAAAATCGAGCAATTTTTCATCACAGAATCACCAAAACCTAAAACTGATTCTTTAACCTTAAAAAGAAAGAGATATGACAAAGACATTCAAAAGCCAATTAGCCTTGTTGAGTCTGGTATTGCTTTTTTTGGGTGCATGTGAAAAGGAATATTCTTATACCTTACCACCTAAAGATCCACCTAAAACATCTCAACCTACTACAACATTGGAAGCGGCCTTCAACACCGCGGGTCTAGGCACCATAAATGCCGCTTATTGGAAAACCGCAAACTATTTACAAGTAAGTGCAAAAGATTTGAGCAAAAATCTACTATACGGAGACGGCGGATTAAACCTTACTGGAACCTTCAATGGTCTTGCCGGATTTAGTAAAGGCAACGACCCAAAACTTACCCTCAAAGCAGCCTATGACGCTGATTACTTATATATCTTAGCAGAGTGGAATGATACCACAGTAGATATATCTGATAAAACATTTTTCTTCAATGGAAACTTAGACCCACTTAAATCATCTGAAAGCAATGTAGGTTGGACCTCCCAAAGAAACAGTGATAAGTTATCATTTGCCTTTGATGTAAATGGAGCAACTGGAGCTAGCGGAACATTTGCTTCAACAGGATGCCAAGCCAGCTGTCATGGAACAGGAGCTACGGCAGTTATGACACCTAATAGTGGAACAGTAGATATTTGGAACTGGAGTTTAGCAACTTCAAACCCTCTTGGTTATGCACACGATTTGGTGTCTACTTCATCTGGAATGAATGCAGACGCAGGTGGACCATTAGCGGCAAGAAATACCGATGGAACTACCTATAGATCTGGAGCAAAATACGAATGGGACGGTACAGCTCAAACTGTTACCTTACCAAGCGGAGCTACTACCCTATTAGATCCAACCTTTTATCTTTTGAATAAAACCCCTATGGTGGGCGACATTCATGATGGAGAAACCGTTTATGCAGCAGTATGCGAACATTGCCATGGCCCAAATGGAATTGGCGGAGAATATTCTGCTATCAATGGAATTGGTTCAAACAAAAAATCTAGATCGGCATACAAAACTGCCATGGCAGATGTTGGTGATATGGGAGGATATTGGGGACCATTAAGTGCTACACAAAAAGATGATATCGTTACTTTCTTAAGAGGTATATCCGGAGCCCCTGGATATTACTTAATTCAACCTACACCTGGAACAAGTACTGCCGACATTACAGTTGTAAGTAATGTAACACCTACCCAAATTGCCAATGCAATGGCTGTAAGCACCAATAAACATCAGAAATATCAAGTATTGATTAAACGGAAGTTGAAAACCAACAATGCAGATGATATTCAATTTGACTTGCTTACCAAGAAAGAATATGTATTTGGTGTTGCCTTGATGGACAATGATGGTAGAAACCATATAGGATCACTTAAAGAAACCTTGACATTTAAATAATTATGAAAACTACATATAAATTCCTGTTGCTATTATTCGGGACATTATTCTGGGTTTCATGCGAAAAAGAATATTATTCCACCAAAGACAACTCTGCACCTATCGACCCATCGGTTCCGATTAGTTTTAGTACATCTGTTGTTCCAATTTTCACCACCAATTGTCTAGGATCTGGTTGTCATGAAAGTGGTGGCCCACCGCCTATTCTTACTGCTGATAAAGCCTACGACCAATTAACCATGTTGGGTTATGTAGATGCAGACACGCCAGATACTATACCTGAAAACAGCAGTTTATACAAGCGGATGATTGCAACCACCAAACCCATGCCTCCAAATGGCAAATTATCCTCTGGTAAAATTGAGGCAATTGCCTTATGGATTAAACAAGGATCTAAAAACAATTAAAAGCTAAACATTACCTAAATGAAAACATTTAATATAAAATCAATTATTTTCCTGATGCTGATGTGGGCACCAATTGCATTACTCGCACAGGACGCACCTGCAGCAGAAGAACCTGCAGCTCCAGAAGTGGTAAAAGGTACCTTTGAAAACAATTTGCATATCAATAACCAAACTTGCCAAACCCACGACAAAGGTTATATGGATATGGCCATTCAACATAGATTTGGATTAGCAGACAAGGCATCTGACTTATATGGAATTTACGCACCATCAAACATCCGTTTGTACTTGGGGTATGGCATCACCAAAAAACTAAATGTTGGTTTTGCACCAACTAAAAATAGACAATTGTATGATTTCAGTGCGAAATACAAATTATTAGAGCAAAAAACCATTGGCATGCCAGTAACTGTTACTGTATTTGGTAATGCAGCTATTAAAGGTGGCAAAAAAGAAACCTTAAATAACCAAGACAATGAGTATAAGTTTGCACACCGCATGTCGTATTTTGGAGAAGTAATGGTTGCGCGCAAATTCAACAAAAAGATTTCTGCTCAGGTTGGATTCCACTATGCACATTACAACATGGTAGATTCAGCAGTTGCTTACGACCATCATGCATTTTATGGTGTATCTGCTATTGCACGTTACAAGTTTAGTCCGCAAGGTTCATTCATGGTTGAGTACGATCATCCATTAAATGTATCGAACATGAATGCTGCTACAAGGCCATTACCAAATTTAGGTTTAGGATTTGAATTCTCTACTGGTTACCACCAATTCCAAATATTTGTTTGCAACACAGATGCGATTTTAGATCAAAACGTCAAATACTCGACCTTAAATAATTTCAAAGACTTGGGTACACCAGGTTATTTGATAGGTTTTAACATTACCCGCCAATTTGGTTTTGGGGATTAAGAATATTGGTTTTAACCTTTTTAAAATCAGATTATGAAAAATGAAAATGAAGACTCAAACAGGAGGAAATTCCTGAAGTTGGGTTTATTAGCAGGAACAGCTACCGTAACAGGGCTAGGAATTAAAAAATCTTTGTTTGCCAATCCTGCAGAAGATACAGGCACCATGGTAAAAGTGGTTACTGCAGATGGTGAAGTGAAAGAGGTAGATAGTAGTATGGTGGCACATCCATCTGAAGAAAAATTATCTCAATTCAACCCTCGCACTGCTGTTCCTGGTAAGAAGTTTGTAATGGTAATTGACCTTGCAAGATGTGCCAATGCCCGCAAATGTATTGAAGGATGCCAAAGCATGCATGGCATGTTAGCACCTGTTGAATATATAAAGGTAAAACGCATGCAAGACTCTGAATTAGGAGCACCTTATTGGTTCCCTACAATGTGTTACCAATGCGATAATCCACCATGTACCAAAGTTTGTCCGGTTGATGCCACATTTAAAAGGCAAGATGGTATAGTAGGTGTTGATAGCGATAGATGTATAGGATGTAAATTCTGTATGGCTGCTTGCCCTTATTCTGCAAGATCTTTCAACTTTGGTCGACCAGAGCAGGTTGCATTTTCTGAAGCACACCATGCAGATCAAGACAAATGTTGTGCAACAAAATCTGGTACTGAAGGAACAGTTTCTAAATGTGATTTTTGTCCAGAAAGTTCTGCAAAAGGTGTGTTACCAAGTTGCGTAAGTGATTGTCCGAATGGAACCATATTCTTTGGCGATGAATTGGAAGATGCAGTTACCAATGGAGAAGAAACCTTTAGGCTAACAGAATTGCTGAAGAAAAGAGCTGGATACCGCCAATTTGAGGAATTGGGAACTAAACCAAGGGTATATTATTTACCACCAGTTGAACGCCAATTCCCATTTGAAGAAGCCACTGAAGTTCACAACACCCAAGAATAATTGTGTAAAGGAGAAAAATTATGACTGACAAAGAATTTGCAGCAGAAAAAACCACTTACGAAACCTTTACACAGGAAGAGTATATGGTGATGAAAAGAGACCTACTTCAACCCATCCAACACATTGGCACTTGGGGTAAGGTATGGATTGGATTTCTTATTACAGTTTGTTTAGCGGGTGTTTATGCCTACTATATTCAAGAAACAAAAAGTAAGTATGTTACTGTTTCCCTTCGTGATTATACCATGTGGGGGGTCTATATTTCAAACTTCGTATTCTTTGTAGCCTTGAGTTTGATAGGCGTATTGATGTCTGCAGTATTGAAATTAACCAATTTTGAATGGTATAGACCCTTGGCACGAATTGCAGAAGTAATAGCCGTTGCGGCCATTATGCTAGCAGGTGTGAGTATTGTAGCCGCTATGGGTAGACCAGATCGTTTGCATTACTTGGTTATGTATGGTAGAATCCAATCACCTATTGTTTGGGATATCATTGTAATCTTAACATACGTAACTACAAGTTTGGTTTTGTTGTTCATTCCAATGATTCCTTCAATGTCTACATGTAAAAACCATTTAACCAATAAACCTAAATGGCAAATGAAGATGTATGATTTGCTTTCTTTTGGTTGGGAAGGAACACCTGCACAATGGAAGAGCTTAAAGAAAAATGTTAAAATTTTAACTATCATGGTTATTCCTTTAGGCGTTTCAATTCATACGGTTACCGCTTGGTTATTTGCCACCACTTTACGCGCAGAATGGGATAGCACCAACTTTGGGGCATACTTTGTATCTGGCGCATTTTTATTGGGCGTAGCAGGTATGGTGGTTGCTATTTTTACCATCCGTAAATCTTATAATTTAGAGAAGTATCTCACCGAAATGCACTTTGATAAATTGGGTCAAGCATTGGTATTGATGTCGTTTATCTATATTTATTTTAACATCAATGAATACTTGGTACCTGCTTATAAAATGAGCGGATTGCATGCCAATCACTTATTGAGTTTGTTTGTAGGTGAAGATGCTTTGATGTATTGGTCGGTAGTATTATTTGGGATGCTTATTCCTGCAATCCTTCCATTGTTTAAAGGCATGAGAAAACCTTTGCCATTAACATTGATTGCTGTTGGAGTAGTAATTGCCGCTTGGTTCAAACGATACCTAATTGTTATTCCTGGCTTGGCACATCCTTATCTTCCTATTCAAGATGTACCAGTATCATGGACACATTACTCTCCTAGTTTGGTAGAGATGACAATTGTTGCCGCAACCTTTGCAGCCATGTTATTAATTGTAACATTGTTCTCTAGGTTCTTTCCTATTATTTCTGTTTGGGAAGTTGCTGAGGGCAAATTAGAAGGTAAAGATGAAATTATTAACTATAAATAATCGTACCATGAAAAGTATCAAATATATTATCATCTTATTGGTAACAGGATTCTTTAACCTAAGTGCTTTTGCACAAGAAAAAGAAGCCAATATGAGTATATCCTTCGTAAAAGAAGAAGGTAAAAATATCTGCAAAGTATTGGTTACCTCTGAAGACAAACCGGTTGCAGAAATAGCTGTTAAATTATCTGTAAAAAGATTGTTTGGCCAACTACCCATTGGTGGCGATGTAAGCACCGATGAAACAGGGGTTGCTAGCTTTGAATTTCCTGATAATTTGCCCTTAAATCCAGAAGGAAAATTAGAAGTGACCGCTGCGGTTGAGGACGATGAAAATTATGGTAGCTTTGATGTTACCACCGAAACACAAATTGGCACTAAAGTTGACCTATCTAATTTAGAAAAACGTGAACGCTCCCTTTCTGGAGGAAGAGACAGAGCTCCAATCTATTTTATTATTGCTTCTGTTGTAATAATCTCTGGAATTTGGGGCACATTGATTTACGTTGTTCTTCAAGTATTCAAATTGAAAAAACTTAAAACCACTTAAAAAAAACAAAACTTAAATTCTAATTTTATGAAAAATCTCAAAAAAATCTTCGCAGGTTTGTTTTTACTCACTGCCTGCATGTTCATTAGCCAAAGCGCTTTTGCCCAAAAACCTGATGGCAAACCATGGCCTGCTCCTGCATCTGCAGCTTCTAAAAAAATGCCTGCCAGCGCCAAAGCAGCAGATGGAAAAGATTTATATGCACAACATTGTAAATCTTGCCACGGTGCAAAAGGAAAAGGCGATGGTAGCAAAGCTGAAAAAATAGATATCTCTTGTAACGATTTCTCTTCAGCTAAATTCCAAGGTCAAACAGACGGAGAAATTTTCTGGAAAACTACTGAAGGTAGAAAACCAATGCCATCTTACAAAGAAAAAATGAGTGATGCAGAAAGATGGGCAGTTGTTGCTTATTTACGTACACTTAAATAATTTTACGCCCAAGAAGAGTTTTTATGAAAATAGCTGAGATAAAACCAATTTACTTTTTTTCGTTTTTTTTGATTTTGGTTTCATGCAATGCCTTTCATAAAGACTCTTCGAACAGGGCAACCATCACAGGGAAAATAACCCCACATTTGAATAGAAATAAAGTGGTTTATTTCTTTAGATATATAGACTCATTGAGTCTGTTTTTTGCTGAAAAAAAAGCCACCGATTCATGCACCATGAATCCAGATGGCAGTTTCAAACTTGAAATTTCCAATTGGAACCAAGCGGGATTTTTTGATTTAGGCACTAGTGAGTATAGCTTTGCCAAACATTATTTTTTAAGTCCAGGCGATGATATAAAACTCTTCTTCACAGGAGAAGAAATGCCTATGAAACTTTCTACCTACCAAGATATTGGAGGGTATAATAAGTTTCTACAATTGTTCCATGACACTTTTTTTAGAGAACCTGCTGCAAAACGTAATTATTTTGTGATCAGCAATTTTATGCTGGCGCCAAATTATGCAGGGTATATTAATGACAGAAGAGACAAACAATTGGCCTTTTACGATAATTATTTCAAAGACCAAGAAGTTGATAGCACCTTTGCTTATTATTTTACCAAAGAAACCAGGTACAATTGGGCCAACGACAAAACTTATTTTCTTTGGAAGAAACGCACACGCAATGAATTTGTACCTTTAGATACTTCCTACTTTGATTTTTTGGCTGAACTCAATACAGATGAACCCAATGCATTGATTTGCCCTGCCTACCCAAGGTATATTAATTTATTGATCAATGAGCTTTACCAACAAGTGATGTTCACCTTGCCTGAAAACCATGCGCAACCTATTGTAAAATGTAACCTAGCGAATCAATACCTAAAAGGAACAGGAAGAAAAATTGCCTATCACCAAATATTACGTGATGAAACTACAGGTATCAATATCAAATTATTGGAAACGGAAGTGAGACAAAGAAACTTGGTTGATACATTGGTAAAAATGGCCATCACTCACACAGGCGATAACAGCTTTATCACATACGGAAATTACAAAAAAGACCTTTCTTTGTCTCAATGAAAATATTTAGTCAAGCTACAGGCCTTCGCGTAATACACGCCATTTCTGGCTTATTGTTATTGTACACCTCCTATTTTCACTTTCAGAATTATGCTGTTATGGCGGTATATGTTCCCTTGCCCGCAGGTTCAAAATACTTTGTGCTATTTGTTGCAACCCTACTAGGATTTTGCGGATTAGCGTTGGTACTAGGTAAAGAAATTAGGAAGGCCTATTTTGCTACAGCTATTACCTTTGCCGCAACAGGCTTGATGGTATTAATTCCTACCATCCATTTTTCAAATGATTATTATTTAAAATTGATTCAATTACCCAATGTATACAAGTTGGTAATTGCCTTTGTTTTGTTCATTTTACTCATTGCCATAAAACCTGGAAATAAAGAATAGTTTTCAGCCGCTAGGCAATTGGTGCTGAATTATTGGCGAATATTTGGTTATTTGCAAGCACCAGAAAACGCAACATGAAACAACTGATTGTATCTATTTCCCTTTTTATCTTATCCTTTCATTTCTCTTTTGCACAAGCTCCTAAAAGTTTGTCGGCTTCTGAGTTGCAATTACAGCTCAAGAAAATGGCTACCAAAGGTTCGGTGTTATACATTGCCGCTCATCCAGACGATGAAAATACGCGTTTGATTTCGTACCTGGCGAATGAAAAATGTATGCGCACTGCCTATTTAAGTTTAACCAGAGGAGATGGCGGACAAAACTTAATAGGAACAGAACAAGGCATTGAATTGGGTGTGGTTCGAACCCAAGAATTGTTGGCTGCCAGACGTACCGATGGCGGTATCCAATTTTTCACGCGAGCTTATGACTTTGGCTATAGTAAATCGCCCAAAGAAACTTTCGAAAAATGGAACCACGATTCCATTTTGGCAGATGTGGTTTTTGTGATTAGAAAATTTAGACCAGATATTATCATTACAAGATTTGCAACTGATGGAAGTGGCGGACACGGCCATCATACAGCCTCGGCCATATTAGCAGAAGAAGCCTTTGATGCTGCTGGCGACCCAAAAAGATTTCCTGAGCAACTTAAGTTTGTGGAAGTATGGCAACCCAAAAGATTGTTTTATAACAGTGCTGCCAGATTCTGGAACCCAAATGCAGATATGAGTGGTTTTATTAAAACAGATGTGGGAGGCTACAATGAATTATTAGGTAAAAGTTATGGCGAAATTGCTGCAGAGAGTAGGAGTTTTCATAGAAGTCAGGGTTTTGGAAGCGCAAAACAAAGAGGTGAAATATTTGAATACTTTAAACCCCTTAAAGGTGATACAGCAAACCTTGTTACCCTTTTTGATAGGTTAGATTTTAGTGGGCATTATGGGAATAAAGAGAAGCAACTTTTCGACTTACTTAAAAAAGCAGAAAGCAACTATTTAAAAGGAGATAAGCCTGCTTGCACAAAAATTCTTTTAGACGCTTTTGAATTAACCAACACCACTTTTAAATCATACGAAGCAAACTTATTAAGTATAGACATTCAAAAGACCATTCTTCAAATAAACGGAATTTACCTAGAGGCCGTGGCAGAAAGCAGCCCTTATGTTGCTGCGGGAGACACCCTTAAAATCAAAATAACAGCACTCAACCGTGGCTCGGTTCAGACCGAATTATTAACCTACCAATACTTGGCAAATACCCTAGGCTTTTGCCAGACAGAATTAACAGGTACGAAGAAAAATATTGCGCTAAACACCAACAAACCCGAGGTGTTAACCTTTAATAAAATCATTTGCAATGACGAGCCAACCGCACATATGTATTGGTTAGAAAAAGACATTGAGCACAACAAATTTAAGCAAGAATTATCTGCGCAATTGGGAGAGCCTTATGGGTTAAAACATGAAAGTTATATATTCTTTAACCTACGTATTTTAGGGAAAGTAATATATGTTTTAGAAAAAGTAAACTACAAATGGACCGACCCAGAAAAGGGCGAAAACTACCGCAATGTATTGGTAACACCACAAGTTTTGATTAATCCGGTTTCTGATATTCTGGTTTCAAAAGACAAGCAAGCACATCCACTCAAAATAATTTTAAAAGCCGGTCTGAACCAATGTGAGGGCTACCTGTATGCCAATTATCCCAAACATTGGAACATCTCTTCTTCTGATAGTTCTTGGGTTCAAGTGGCAAACAATGATATGACTTATGGAAAAATGCCGTTTGTGTTAGACAAAAAAGGAAGTGAAAAAGAAATTACGCTGTGGGTTCAAACCCAAATGAATGAAGACATAAGCAAGATCGAATTTTACGCTACTACCACATCTGCTAAAGCCAAAAACGATGTCACAGAAAATTTGAAATTTCCTGAAGAATACAAAAGTTATGTAGGAATCAAAGAAATTAAATACGATCATATACCTGTTCAAACGCTCTTTCCAAAAGCCGAAGTAAAATTGGTTCAACTCAATGCCCAACAAAAGAAAAAGAAAATAGGATATATCCCTGGGGCTGGAGATGAGGTAGCTGCTTGTCTTACACAAATTGGCTATGAAGTGGTAAGCATCTCAAATGAAGAATTAAAAACCGCAGACTTATCATCCTATGAAACCATTATTACAGGTGTGCGTGCATACAATACCAATGAACAATTGAGTTTAATGAAAGCCAAATTAATGGCTTATGTTGCCAATGGAGGAACTTTGTTGGTTCAGTACAATACCAACAGTTTTGCAGGGCCGTTTAAAGGCGACTTAGGTCCATACCCATTTAAAATAGCTCGCGATAGAATAACCAATGAAAACGCTACGGTGAACATCTTACAACCAACGCATAAGATTTTTAACTATCCCAATAAAATAGGACCAGCAGATTTTGAAGGATGGATACAAGAGCGAAGCATATACCATGCTGCGGAGGTAGATGGAAACTACCAAAAATTACTTTCTATGAACGACCCAGATGAAAAAGCACAAGAAGGTGCTTTAATTATAGCTCCTTATGGCAAAGGGCATTTTATCTATACTGGCTTGGCATTTTTTAGAGAACTGCCTGCAGGAGTGCCAGGAGCTTATAGGTTGTTTGTAAACCTAATTGAATTAAAATAGCTGTACAAGGAGTAAATCCTTGCACAGCTATTGAATATTAAGCGTTTGATTTGGCGTGATCTGCCAAAAATTGTGCTAAACCTTTGTCGGTTAATGGATGGTTAAGCAAAGCAAGAATGCTTGCCAACGGACTAGTAATCACATGTGCACCCATTTCTGCCGATTTAATGATATGAACTGGGTTACGAATAGACGCAGCTAAGATTTGAGTTTGGTATCCTTGTACAGCAAATATTTGTGAAATTTGAGCAATCAAATCCATGCCATCATAACTGATATCATCTAACCTACCCACAAATGGAGAGATATAGGTAGCACCAGCTTTTGCAGCTAAAATTGCCTGACCAGCACCAAATACCAAGGTACAATTGGTACGAATACCTTTTGAGGTAAAGTATTTAATTGCCTTTACACCATCTTTAATCATAGGGAT
Source organism: uncultured Bacteroidota bacterium (assembly GCA_903834625.1). GTDB lineage: Bacteria > Bacteroidota > Bacteroidia > UKL13-3 > UKL13-3 > B1. The sequence goes on along the minus strand of CAILJQ010000071.1, from coordinate 7,579 downwards.
TTTTACCACTATATTCTCGTGTAAGGCTGCTAACTTTTCTCCTTCTGCAACCATTCCAGCAAAATCTGTACTGATAACTTCTGCACTTACATCGCCATCTACAATATTGCAAATGTCAATATAATGCTGCATCACTGCGGCTTCGCCTTTAATGCCTTCTTTGGCCATGAGAGAAGGGTTGGTGGTAACACCATCTAAGATACCAAGGTCGTTGGCTTCTTTAATCTGAGCCAAATTGGCTGTATCGATAAAAAACTTCATATTGCGGTTAAATTTGTGCAAATATACTCAAGTGAACTAGAAACAATTAACAGCATGCCCACATTAAACGGAATATATTGGGAAAATAGGTACCAAAAAGGAGATACGGGTTGGGACATGGGTTCAGCAAGCACACCCCTTCTAGATTATTGTAGCCAATTGAGCAATAGAGATTTAAAAATTCTGATCCCAGGTTGCGGCAATGGTCATGAGGCTGTTGCTTTGGTGGCTCTGGGTTTTAAAAACATTACTTTATTAGACGTAGCCCCTAGTCCGCTAGAAAATTTTAAAGAAACAAACTTTGAACTTGTAGCGTCAGGAAAGGTGACACTTCTCTGTGAAGATTTTTTTTCACACCAAAACACCTACGATTTAATCTTAGAACAAACTTTTTTCTGCGCCATACACCCAGCAGAACGCGACCAATATGCTAAAGCCATGTTTAACTTGTTAAAACCTGAAGGGAAATTAGCAGGATTGTTATTTAATTTTCAATTAACAGAAGAAGGTCCACCCTTTGGTGGAGATAAAGAAGGATATGTGGGGCATTTTGCGCCCTATTTTCAAATACACACCCTAGCACCTTGCCACAACTCAATTAAACCGAGAGAAGGCAGGGAACTATTTTTTATTTTACAAAAGCCTGCTTAGGTATTATTTTGCAGCACAAACAGAAAACATGAGCGATCAAAAAATTATATTCTCAATGGCGGGAGTCTCTAAGACCTTCCCCCCTCAAAAACAGGTATTAAAGAACATTTACTTAGGCTTTTACTACGGCGCCAAAATTGGTGTTTTGGGTTTAAATGGATCGGGTAAATCTAGTTTATTAAAAATTATTGCAGGCATTGATACCGCATACCAAGGCGAGGTAGTATTTGATAGCAAGAACTATAAAATTGGTTACCTAGAGCAGGAGCCTAATTTAGATGAAGGCAAAACAGTTATTGAATCGGTGAAGGAAGGGGTGAAGCACATTACCGATATGTTAGATGAATTTGAAGTCATTAATAATAAGTTGGCCGACCCAGAATTGGATGGCGATGAAATGATGAAAATTCTTGACAGACAAGCTGTGGTAATGGAACGCCTTGAGCAATTGGATGCTTGGGAACTTGACACCAAATTAGAGAAAGCCATGGACGCATTGAGATGTCCGGAAGCAGATACTCCTGTAAAAGTATTATCGGGTGGAGAGAGAAGAAGGGTTGCTTTGTGTAGGTTAATATTATCTCAACCAGATATTTTGTTATTAGATGAACCTACCAATCACTTAGATGCAGAGAGTGTTGATTGGTTAGAGCAATACCTTAAAAATTTTCCAGGAACAGTTATAGCCGTAACCCACGACCGTTACTTCTTAGACAATGTAGCGGGCTGGATTTTAGAACTCGACCGTGGTGAAGGTATTCCTTGGAAAGGAAATTATAGTAGTTGGTTAGACCAAAAAGCAAAGCGTTTGCAAGCTGAAGAAAAATCGGAAAGCAAAAGAGCCAAAGCCCTTGAAAGAGAATTGGAATGGGTAAGGCAAGGTCCGAAAGGAAGACAGGCTAAACAAAAAGCCCGTTTGAACAGCTATGACCGTTTGTTAAATGAAGAACAAAAAGACAAAGAACAACAATTAGAGCTCTTTATTCCACCCGGACCACGTTTGGGTGATGTAGTTATTGAAGCCAATAACGTAAGCAAAAAATTTGGTCACAAGCTTTTATATGAAAACCTTAACTTCTCTCTACCGCGTGGAGGTATTGTTGGAATTATTGGTCCGAATGGTGTGGGTAAAACCACCCTATTTAGGCTAATTATGGGCCTAGAACAAGCAGATGGTGGCGATTTTAAAGTTGGTGAAACAGTGGCCATATCATATGTAGATCAAAGTCACAAAGATTTGTTACCAGAGAAAAGCGTATTTGAAGTAATTAGTGGTGGCACAGAAACCATGATAGTAGGTGGCAAACAAGTGAATGCCCGTGCCTATATTTCTAAGTTTAACTTTAGCGGTACCGACCAAAGTAAAAAAGTTGGGGTACTCTCTGGTGGTGAACGTAACCGCGTACATTTGGCCATGGCTTTAAAACAAGGCGGTAATGTTTTGTTATTAGATGAGCCTACCAATGATATTGATGTAAATACCTTACGTGCCTTAGAAGAAGCAATAGAAAACTTTGCAGGTTGTGTGGTTGTGATATCCCACGATAGGTGGTTTATTGACCGCATTGCCACGCATATCTTGGCATTTGAAGGCGAAAGTCAGGTATATTATTTTGAAGGTAACTACTCTGAATACGAAGAAAACAAAAAGCAACGCATGGGTGATGTAAGTCCGCACCGCGTTAGGTTTAAGAATATTTAGTTGTTAGCATAGAATAAAGTGTTCCTCTAATCATCTCCTTAAACACAATTTGCATCTCGAGAGACCGGTCAAACCATCTCTGGAGATGCAAATTACATTATTATCAAGTCTTAATAACCTTAATTCCTGATGGATAGACCTCAGGCGCGTTTTTTACCCCAAAACTTCTTAGGTTTTGGCGAAGCATTATGCGAGGCAGGTCTGTTATGCGGGGGAATTTGTTTTTTGGGTTTAGCCTTTTGGGGAACACTTTCACTGTAACGTGTATCCAAAGGAAAAGGATGATTTTCTTGAACAGGAATCTTTTTACCAATGAGCTTTTGAATGTCCTTTAACTGATCAAATTCTTCCTCTTCACAGAATGAAAAAGCAATTCCATTTGAACCAGCGCGACCTGTTCTACCAATACGGTGAACATAGGTTTCTGGCACATCTGTTAATTCATAATTGATCACATGTGATAAATCGTCAATATCAATACCACGTGAGGCAATATCAGTTGCTAGCAATACTTTAATGCGACCCGATTTAAAATCATTCAAGGCATTCTGACGGGCATTTTGTGACTTATTACCATGAATAGCTGCGGCTTTAATACCTGCTCTATCAAGATCTTTCACTACCCTATCTGCCCCATGTTTGGTTCTGGTAAAAACCAAAACAGATTTAATATTCTCTGTTTCCAATAAATGAATAAGCAATCTTTTTTTATCTGATTTGCTTACGTAATACAAAGATTGGTTAATGGTATCTGCAGTAGAAGAAACAGGTGTAACTTCAACTTTAGAAGGATGATTCAAAATACTGTCTGCCAAACTTTGAATAACAGGAGGCATGGTAGCAGAGAAAAACAAGGAATGACGTTTGCGTGGCAGTTTAGCAATTACCTTTTTTACATCGTTCACAAATCCCATATCCAACATACGGTCTGCTTCATCTAATACAAAAAATTGCAATTCGCTTAAGTGCACATATCCTTGTTGCATTAAATCAAGTAACCTACCAGGAGTGGCAATTAAAACGTCAATTCCACGGTTCAACCTATCTACTTGTGCATGTTGTGATACACCTCCAAAAATAACGGTAGACTTAATGCCTGTATGTTTTCCATATGCCGCAAAACTCTCTTCAATTTGAATGGCTAATTCGCGGGTAGGTGTTAAAACCAAGGCTTTAATTTTTCTCTTTGGTGCTTGGTGCTGTTGCGCTTGTTGATACAACAATTGCAAAATAGGAATGGCAAATGCTGCTGTTTTACCTGTTCCAGTTTGGGCGCAACCCAATAGGTCTTTACCTTGTAATAAAATTGGAATAGCTTGTTGTTGAATAGGCGTTGGCGTAGTGTAACCCTCAGCCTTTAAGGCTTTAAGGATGGGCTCAATTAAATTGAGCTGATCAAATGTTGTCATAAAATAATAAGGGCAGAAAACGGCCCTCAAAAACATAATCTAAGATACCTCCTCTGCAATGATTTCAGATATAATTAGAGAAATCATGGCTACAAAGATAGTTCAAACATTGGTTATAACTAATTTATTAAATTTACCAACTAATAACGCAAGTGTATGTTAAGCTTTTGGGAAAAGAACTCACTCATCTCCTACCACCATATTATCATAGGTGCAGGTATTACAGGACTGTCTACAGCGTGTGAACTCAAAGAGAGGTTTCCTGATCAATCTGTGTTGGTATTAGAGCGTGGTATTTTACCAAGTGGTGCAAGTACCAAAAATGCAGGTTTTGCTTGTATTGGCTCCTTAAGTGAAAAAGTAGCAGATGCAAAACTCATGGGCAAGGAGAATCTCATTCAATTGGTAATTAACAGGTATGAAGGCCTTCAATTGTTGCGCAAAAGATTGGGAGATGAAGCCATAGGCTTTGAATCTTATGGTGGCTATGAACTTATCTTTCATGAGCAAGAAAAAGATTTTCTCAACCAGTTAGAGGAAGTGAATACTTGGTTCAGACCGTACTTTACTAAAGATATTTTCTCTAAACAAACACATAAAATTAGCCACTTTGGGTTTGATGCCAATAGGGTTGAAACCTTGGTATGCAATGAGGTTGAAGGGCAGGTTGATACAGGTCGCATGATGGCTTCTTTATGGTCGTATGCACAACAATTGGATGTTAAAATTATTTGTGGTGCAGAGGTTACACAGATTGACGAAAGAAACGACGCAGTGCATGTTTTATTAAACAACATGGAATTTTTAGCACAAAAAATTTACTTATGCACCAATGCATTTACCCAAAGTCTATTTCCAAACATTGAGCTTAAACCAGGCAGGGGAATGGTGCTTGCCACAGCGCCCATACCCAATTTAAAAATAAAAGGCATCTTCTTCTTTGATGATGGCTATTATTACTTCAAAAACTTTGAACAACGTATCATTTTTGGGGGTGGCAGAAATTTAGATATGCAAGGAGAAGAAACAACCAATTTCGGTCTGAACCCAAAAATACAGGCACAACTACACCAATATTTAAAAGAGGTAATTCTACCTAACACGCATTATACCATAGAACATGAGTGGAGTGGTATCATGGCCTTTGGTTCAGACAAAACCGTTTGCTTAAAAAAGATTTCTGACAGACAGTTTATGGGCGTTCGCCTCAACGGAATGGGCGTTGCACTAGGAAGTAAACTGGCTGCCGACTTGGTAAATTTAAGTTTAACAAGTACTATTTAAACAACTCAATAATGCGTATGCTGTTAGATGGCATACTTATTTTAGCCAAGTTAGAAATGGCTTCACCACTCATGTGATCAATGCCAGTTTTAAAGCCATTCAATCTTTCTTGCATGCGCGCCGTATCAATGCTTTCTTCTTTCTCGCCTCTATTTACCACTATCATAAAACATTCTGTGGCGGTATACCTAAAATAAACGTAGGCATTCCCTTCGGGAGTGAATTGCATGAGTTTGCCTGTATTAAATGCTTCATTGTCTTTGCGAAGCTTGGCAAGTTTTTTAATCAAATCATAAGCCTCATTTTCCTGTGCTGTTCTTCCTTTGGCCACAAATTTATTAAGGGTATCCATAGGCCATCCTCCGGGAAAATCTTGACGAATTTGTCCATCATTTTTTCTTGGCAATGGATTGGTCATTAATATCTCTGTTCCATAATAAATGCTAGGTACACCACGCATGGTAAACAACATTCCCATCCCTATTTTCCATTTCTGAAAATCTTCTTTGATCTCGGTATAAAACCTATTGATATCATGGTTATCTAAAAAGGTTAGGTTCATATTAGGGTTATTGTATAAACCATCATGGCATAAAGTATAATACACCTTTGCCAAACCTTTATCCCATTCTGGTTTTTGGTTCAAAGCATCTAACATCGACCAATAAAAGTGAAAATCTTTGGCGCTGGTAAGGTGACTAGAGGCAGGTGAATTTTTATATTTATTATTCTCAGTAAAGTAAGCCATGCTTAACACTCCGGCTTGCTCCCAAATCTCGCCTGTACTATAAAAATCGGGGTACTCTCGTTGAATGTATTCCATGCACTGATCCATAAACGCATAATCATTGTAGCTATAAGTATCAATTCTAAACGCATCAATACCTGCATAATTAATCCACCATAAATAACTTTGTTTAAGGTAAGTAGCCACCCAAGGAGTACGCTCATTTACATCGGGCATTTGCACATCAAACCAACCATCAACCATTTTCTTTTTATCATACTCACTGGCATAAGGATCCATATGTGTGGTTGCGCGGTAATTGGTGCGTGTGAAGCTAGGCCATTGGTTCACAAAAGATGGATCAGGCATATCTAACATCATCCAATGTTTGCTACCAATATGATTGGGCACCAAATCCATCATTAATTTCATGCCGCGTTTGTGTAATTCGTCCCCTAATTTTTTATAGGTATCATTACTTCCTAACCTTGGATCAGTTAAATAATGATCTGTTAATGCATAACCATGATAGGAATAGGCAGGTTGATCATTTACCAATGTTGGGTTCAGCCAAACACAACTCACCCCCAAATCTTGCATATAATCTAGGTGGTTAATAATACCTTGAATATCTCCTCCATGTCGGCCTCCCAAAGAATCTTTAGATGCATAGGTTTCGCGCATACCTTTGCCAATATCATTTTTAGGGTCGCCATTGCTGAACCTATCTGGAAACACCAAATACACCAAATCAGAAGCCTCTATGGTATGTGGTAATTTTTGCAAAGTGAGCAAGGAATAGGTATGTGTTTTCACCTTTCCTTCATGGCTAAATTGAAGCACAAAATCTTTTCCGTGGTAATTACCCAAATCAAGGTAAATCAATAAATAATTGGGGTTGGCCAATTTTTGTACTTCTTTTACTTTTACTCCCTCGGTTTGAACCGAAACCGCATAATTCGCAACCAATGGGCCGTATACGGTTAACTGCAAATCACGCGATTCAAGATTATGCCACCAAAATTGCGGGTCAATACGTTTGATTTCTGGCTTTTGAGCTAGGGTAACAAATGCCCAAAAAAAGGTGCAAATAAATAGGCTAAGAACTTTCATTTTCATCTTGTTAATTTTTAGTATCGGGACTTATCCAATTGCTCAGGTAGGCCTGACCCAATTCTACATAAACCTCCGCATTTCGTTTTACTTTTTCTATTTGTTGTTCTGTTAACTGCTTTACCACTTTGGCGGGAGCTCCCATTACAATTGAGTAATCGGGAATATGGGTGCCTTCTGTAACCAATGCATTGGCACCTATGATACAATAATTCCCAACCTTGGCACCATTTAAAACCGTAGCATGCATACCAACCAACACATTATTTCCAAGTTGTGCGCCATGAATAATGGCACCATGACCCACAATGCAATCATCTCCTAATATTGCAGGGAAACCAGGATCTACATGAATTACGGCATTTTCTTGTACATTGGTTCTGTTGCCAAGTGTAATTTGGTCGGCATCACCTCTTAAAACCGCACCAAACC
>CAILJQ010000070.1 GCA_903834625.1 uncultured Bacteroidota bacterium | reverse complement strand
TAGGTGGAGCAGGTTCAAGCACTGCTGCTATTTCTTTAGGTTCTTATGGATTCTCTACTGCCCCAGCCACTATTAAGGTATGGACAAGTCAACCAAACGGAACTGCAGATACAGTAAAAGTAAATGATACATCTGCAGTAGTAAAATCTGTTGCATTAGCTGCAGGAACATATACTATTGGTGGTACTGGAGCAAATTATCCTACTTTCACTTCTGCGATAGCAGATTTGTATGCAAGAGGAATTTGTGGACCTGTTACTTATTTAGTTTCAACTGGAACTTATAATGAGCAAATAACTTTATCTGGTGTTGTTACAGGATCATCTCCAATTAACACAATCATATTTAAAGGAAATGGCCGAACCAATACCATTTTAAATTTTGCCAGTACCAATTCAAATGCGCGTCACACTGTATTGTTAACCCAAGGTGCAAGATTTATTACCTTTAGAGACATGACCGTTCAAGGTAATGGTAACTTCTCTGGAGACTTTGCTTTTCCAATTATCATGAATGGTGCTGGAACACGCATGAATAGAATTGCTAATTGTAACGTACAAATTGTTGGACCAAACTCTTTAAGCGCAACAACTAATTATATTCCTATTGTATTAGGTGGTAACTCTGCTTCCTATTCTACCTCAGGTAGATTAGATAGTATTGATATTGACTCTAACACCATTCGTGGTGGTTATTTTGGTGTTGTAAGTTATGGAACTGCTGGTAATGGAAGTACCAATGTGAAGTTTAGAAACAACATTTTAAATGATGTGTACTATTATGGTATTTTCTTAACCAACTATGATAACTTAACAATTGAGAACAACACCTTTAACATGCAAACAGCTACAACAGGTGTAACGCCTGTTTACGTTTCAACAGCTACTGCTACCAATGGAAGACATCACCGCATTGTAGGAAATAGAATTCCTACTTTTGGTAGTTATGCCATGTATTTATTAAGTATTAGTAACCAAGTTGGGAACAAAGGTTTGATTGCAAACAACGTTATTGGCGGAAATTGTATTAGCACAACTGGATATGGCTTGTATTTATCAAATCCAACTAACTTCATGTTCTACCACAATACGGTAAACATGGGTAATTCTGGAACAACCAATCAAGCATATGCTGGTATTTATGTGACCAGCGGATCTGCTAACAGTTTTGTGAACAACAACTTGTCAAGAACAGCTCCAGGAATGGGATTGCCATTGTACATTAGTTCTGCCATAGTGGTAGATACCATGAATTACAACAATTTCTTCAAAGCTGATACAGCATCTGCCTTAATTTTTGTTGGTTCGGCATTATTCCCTGCAAACTTTGTAGGCGCAAGTGGTTTTAACGCCAACTCAACCTTTTTAAACCCAGGTTATGTTAACCCAATGACCAATTTGAATATCACAAATGGTTGTAATAATGGGGTTTCATTGCCACAGGTTCCTACAGACGTAAACGGTGTAGCTCGTGCAAGTGCACCAGACATGGGAGCGTTTGAAATTTTATCTGTTGGTAATAACTTATCAATTGAGAGAATTTACGAGCCAACAGCATCGTTCACCCCTGGTAGTGCAGACGTATGGGCATTAGTGAGAAACTCGGGTAATAACTCTGTTTCTACTTATACTGTAGGTTATACCAATAACGGAGGTACAGCAGTTACTCAAACTATCTCTACAGCTATTGCCTCATGCGATACTGCAAGCGTGTATTTCCAAGGTGCTAGTCAGGTGACATTAGGAGCAAGCAATACCCTAAAGGTATTTACTGCAAGTCCGAATGCATCCATTGATAGCATGCCATCTAATGATACATTAGTTGGTAACTACTTTACACCATTGGCAGGAACTTATACCATTGGTGGACCATCAGCCAACTTCTTAAATTTCACTACTGCAGCAAATGCGTTGAAATCTACAGGTGTTAGCGGTCCGGTTACCTTTATTGTTAACCCAGGCACTTACAATGAAGTTGTAAACTTAGAAACTGCCATTCCAGGCTTATGGGATTCAACCAAAATTGAATTCGTAGGTGTAAACAAAAACACGGTAATCATTGAAGGAAATCGCGGAAGTGCGCCATTGGTTATGATTATGAATAACAAGTATATTACTTTCCGTAATATTACTATTCGTAACCTATCTCCATCAGGTGGTGGTTTCTCTGTTGTTGGAACAACCGTTAATAACAATGGTACCGGTTGTGGTATTATTAACTGCGTAATTGATATGCCTAACTACACTAATGCAACAGCTTATCCTATATTATTTACAGGAACTGCTTCTGGTTTTGGTGTTTCTGCGATGCGCGCAGATTCAATTACCATTGACTCAAATACGCTTAATGGAGCCTATTATGCTATTACAGTATATGGTGCATCAAATGCGTTGTATAACAGATTTATTAGAATTAGAAACAATACTGTTACAAACTGTTATTATATGGGTGCCTATGTTGCCTATAATTATAATGCGATTACTTTCACTAATAATACTTTTGACCTAAACCCTGCTTTTGGTATTTATGGTGTTTACTATTATTACAACCAGAATTCAAGTACCACTGTAAACCAAATTTTTGCCAATAACAAGGTAATTAACTACGGTAACTACGGATATTACATCATTTACCCTTCAACCAGTAGTGCAGCAGTTGCAGAAAACTATTTTGTGAACAACATGGCTGTATCTGGACCAAGTTATAATGGTGTATATGGCATGTACTTGCAAGATAACTCAGCTTCAAGAACACGTGTTTATAATAATACCTTGGTGAACAGATTCCCGAACACACAAGCTACTTATGCGCCTTTTTATTTTACTGGTTCAACCAATGTAATGGTAAAGAATAACATTTTTGCTCATTTGGCGGGTGCGGGTTGTCCAGCTTATTTTGCTACAAGTCCTGCAACAGGAAATGTGAACCATAATATTTATTTCAATACTGCAAACGCATCATTGGTTTATAGAAATGGTACCTACTTTAATGCATCTAACTACAAAACAGCAACAGCAGGTGGTGACACTAGCTACAATATGAACCCTGGTTTTGTTAGTGCAACAGATTTACACACAACCAATGCATGTATGCCTAGAGGTGCTGATTTCAGTGCTATCTTTACTACAGACATTGATGGTGATACCCGTGGTATACCAGGTATGTTAGGAGCAGATGAAATTGTTGGTCGTACCAACGATTTGGAAATTGTTTCTATCACAAGCCCTACAGCTCCAGTATCTTTAGGTGCTCAAGACTTAAGAGTTTTAGTTAAAAACAGAGGTACCAACACCGTTTCTTCATTTGATATTGCATATCGTTATAATGGCGGTACACCAGTAATTATGTCGTACAGTGGTTCTGGTCTAGCTTCATGTGATACCATTACCATGGTATTTACAGGAACCAACCAAATTACAATTGGTACTGGTGCAAATGCAATTAAAGCATACACATACAATCCTAACTCAGGTGCTGACAACGATCCTTCAAATGATACTGCGAATGTTTCATTGGCTCCACCATTGGTAGGAAACTATATTGTAGGTGCAGCTCCATCAGATTTTGCTGATTTGAATGTGGCTTTAGCTGCAGCGCAATCTCGCGGATTAGGTGG
>CAILJQ010000069.1 GCA_903834625.1 uncultured Bacteroidota bacterium | reverse complement strand
GTTATGGTTCTTGCGTCTGTACTTACGGCAGGCGTAACACATATTGTCCTTTCTAAACTCAATTTTGTAAAAGAACATAATCAAACTATTAATGAAGGTATTGCGGTATTGGCTATTACATTATTCTCATCTATCGCTGTTCTAACTATTCTGACCATACGGTTTGATCTTCCTGAAGCAATTGGTATCTCTATTCTTTCAGGGTTGTTATCTGTAATTGTTCGCCATTTATTGACCATGTAATTTATTAACCATGTAATAAAAGCAATCTAAAAGCAATCTAAATAAAATATGTTAAAAATATGAATCAAGGACAAGGGGCTCTTTTTGAACTCGTTGCCCGCGGTGTGAAAGATACTTATTTTGTAAAAGACTCTGAAGATTGTTTTTTTCCATACGATGCCACTTATGAATCATCTGTACATCATTTACCCGAAAGGAAAACAATGGTTCCTATCAATGGGACTACTTTTGGGAATACTTTTGAAGTTGAAATCGATCCTTATGCGGATGTAATGACCGAATGCGCATTTGAAATAGAGCTTCCTTCTTGGTTTCCTCTTTTACCTATTACTGCGAATGACGCGATCAATGGCGTGGTCTATAAACCTTCTATTGCGAATGGATTGTATCCCATTACTTCTTTAACGAATTCATACGGATATGTGAATTATATTGGCTATTATCTGTTTGAAAAAATACAATTCTATCAAGATCAATTCCTGATACAAGAATGGTCTGGTGATGGATTATTGGCCAAACAAATGGGTGAAGGCTCCTATAATACTAGTTTTTTACAACAAAATATTGGAGGCGAAATAGATACAATCAACCCTTTAACGAATTTACCTACCGATAGAGCCATTCAGTTACGCGCAACTCCTGGACACTTACGAATTAAATTGCCTCTGCCTGGATTACAATCTCCTGGTGATGGTGGATTTCCTTTTGTTGCTATGGCCTGGCAGCGATTTCGTATTAAGGCGACTTTGAGAAAATGGGAGGATTTAATTGTTTGTTCAAACCAATCTTTCAAGCCAACTCCACTTAACAAGCCTTTTACGATGACGTTTGATGATGGAACTTTTTATAATTTCATGTCTCTTTCTGATTTCGGACAACCTACTATTTTATTATCCACTATTCAGCATTATGTACCTCCTACAATACAGAATGAATTGCGCACAAAACCTATTCACATACCTTTTAGGCGGCAATTTGAAAATAATTTTTCATTTGGAGAATTGGATTTTATACCACTTGATAATGGAGGCACCGCTTCAGTAACTCGACAATTAGATGGACGTCACCCGACCGAACAGATTTTCTGGTTTTTTAGGACACAGAATTCACTTGATAGCAATCAATTAGATAATTTCTATAATAATTTTTTTGATTATAATGTAACAACCGCGACAGAGACATTTACGGAACCATATGGTAATTTCTATTATAGGATGAAACTGGTTATTGCTGGAAGAGATCGTGAAAATTTACTGGAACCTTTTGTTTGGCAAACTATTTCGCAATTCGCGAAAGATGAAAAAGGGAGCGATATGAATATTGGAGAAATGAAATGGACGACTGGAGAGAAATTTGGTCGTATATATCCTTGTCCAAGACAACCAG
>CAILJQ010000068.1 GCA_903834625.1 uncultured Bacteroidota bacterium | reverse complement strand
TACCCAAATGCTAGATAAGGCACTGAAGGACCTACTTACAGAAACAAAACCTTATGATGTAACCTATCAAATAAAAAGGAAAAACGATGGGAAGGTTAGGATAATCCACTCTAAAGCAGATTTTAAAACAGGAAGCAACCTTATTTTTGGAGTCATTAGTGATATCACAGAACAGGTGGAACTTATGGAGCAATTAAGTGCCATGGACCAAAAGTGGAAAGGGGTTATTGAATCCTCTCCTGTTCCTATGGCTATTAATAATGAAAAATCAGAAATCACCTTTTTAAATACCGCCTTCACTAAAATATTGGGATATACCATTGAAGATATACCCACATTACAAGATTGGTTTATGAAGGCCTATCCCGACCCCATTTATCAAAAACAAACAGCTGATAAATGGGAAGAAGAAATGGAAAAATTCATTCGCACAGGAATTCCTATTCCTTCTATGGAATTTGAGGTGTGTTGTAAAAATGGCACTTATAAAAATATCTTGTTTAGCAATGCTTGGCTGGGTGAAGCCGAAGAAAAAAATCAGTTGATTGTTTTGTATGATATGACGGAAAGGGTATCAGCAGAAGCAAAAATTAGGCAGAAGGATATTGAGTTTCAAAAATTATCTCTTAATGTATCTGATTTAATTTTCCAGTTTACACGTAGGACAGATGGCTCTTATTTTGTACCAATTGCCTCTCAGGGTATCAAAAATATTTTTGGCTGCAATGCAGAAGATGTGGCAGATAATTTTGAACCCATTGCAAGGGTCATTCATCCAGATGATATGGAACGCGTGATTACAGATATTGAAACCTCGGCCAAAAACCTGAGTTTCTTTACTTGTGAGTTCAGAGTGCAAATTCCAGGGAGAGAAGTACAATGGATTTACTCTAAATCGAATCCAGAACTTTTGCCAGATGGTAGTGTAACTTGGTACGGATTTAATACCGATATTACGGCTAGAATCAAAGCAGAAGAAAAACTACTTCAATTGTCTAAAGCGGTTGAGCAAAGTCCGGTTACCATTGTAATAACCGATACGCAAGGCAATATCCAATATACCAATCCTGCATTCTCCAAAACCACAGGATATACCCCAGAAGAAGCATTAGGTCACAATCCAAGGATTTTAAAATCTGGAGAAACAGGTACCAACGAATACAAAAAAATGTGGGAAGCCATTAGCAATGGCAAAAAATGGTCGGGAGAATTTCACAACAAACGCAAAGATGGCAGTCTCTATTGGGAGTCGGCCACCATTGCTCCTGTTATTGACAATAAGGGCGTAATCAAAAATTACTTGGCCATTAAAATGGATATCACAGAAAGCAAGAAAGCACAGGTTGCTTTGGAGGAGAGTATAAAAAAATACAACCTCATTTCAAAGGCTACACATGATTCTATATGGGACTTGGATTTAATTTCAGGTAAATTGGTTCAGACCGAAAACGATAAAGATTTGCCACAAGTGATTTCGTATTCACAATCTGAAAGTGATTGGAAAAACCTCATTCATCCTGAGGATATAGGAAACTTTTTAAAGACCCAACAATTAGCGTTACAAAATCCTCAGGCGCATTATTGGGAACACGAGTACCGTATGTTGAATCACATAGGAAAATTTATTTTTGTAAACAGCAAAGGATATATTGTGCGTGATGGAAGTGGCAAAGCGATTAGGCTTATTGGCGCTTCACAAGACATTTCAGAGCGCGTAACACACCTAAAAGCCATTGAAGCACAAAACAAACAACTACAAGAAATAGCTTGGATCCAATCTCATATTGTACGTGCACCCTTGGCGCGCATAATGGGCTTGATAGATTTGTTAAAAGTAGAAGAGGAATTGCCAAGTGACATGAAGGAGTTATTAGGACATATTTTGAATTCAGCAGAAGAGTTTGATAAGATTATCAAAACCATTAGCAACAAATCACAACTGGTAGAAACAGAAAAATTACCTTAAGCAAAACAATCATTCATATAGGAATATTAGGTCATTTCCATTAAATCATTGCTTCATAAACTTGCTATAAAACACCTGGTTATTTTCTTTATTTAAGGCTGCAATTACATAACAAGCAGCAGGTAAGTTTTCTACCTCAATGCTTTGGTTTCGGTTTGAACCTAAAAACAATTGACGTTTAAACAAACAATCTCCCATGAGATTGTATATACTCACTTCATATTCGCCTTCAGGCATTCCGGTACTTGTAAGATGAAGTATACCTGAACATGGGTTTGGGTAAACTTGCAGACTTTGGTTCAGACCGAATTGCTCTATACCATTTACAAGAGCAGATACTTGTAAAACAAAGCGGTGTGCACCCTTACTTGTTTCTTCATTTGTTGTGTGAAATGAATAAGTAACTGCTGCTTGTAATGGAATACTTTTATTGGCAAATTTATCTATAAGGGTAAAAGAATAGTCTTGTGCATTAAACTCTCCTACTTTAATGTTAAAACTTGTCTCCTCGCCTACGTCAATGGCAAGTGGTATTTCGGCATAAGAACTGCTCTTACGTTGATCAATGGCTAAATGGGTGCCATCAGAAAGATAACTGTAAAAATTAACATCAGGATTGACCATTTTAATCCCATCTCTTTCATCAAATGTTGCTTGTGCTTGTTCATTTATGGCGAATGTCCAAACATCCCAAACAACTTTACCGCTGCTTACTTGTAATTGCAAGTTGCTTGTATTTTCTTTTTTAAAAACAGCCAGTGCGCTACTGTTTACTTTATCACTTTCTTGAAAAGTAAAAGTTCCGTTACCACCTGTTTTAACAATAAAAACTGCGCCGGAAGGCATAACACAGGTAGTTCCAAACGACCTACTCACGTATGCTCCTTTAACTCCCATATTTGGATTCCAATAGGAAAAATTATGAATACTATTTCTTCTTTCACTAGGTATTAATCCCACATCAATTGGAGAAGCATAAGGGTTTCCAATAAAATTCCAACCACTATATGATCCATTTGCGGGGGTAAAGAGCAAGGTGCGGTTAACGGCACCTTGGTTAATGGCACCTTGCCAATCTATGGTAATGGCTTGTGGGGTGGGTGGATTTGCTTGAAGTAAAGAAACTCCTTGTTCTTTTGACCCACGAATCAATACCCTTGCAGCCGTGCCTGGCAGTAGTTGTTTGTTATTTTCCATGGCGCTAGAAAAAGGAACCCATGGATTGCTGCTCGTATTTTGAAATAAAGCTTCATCAAAATAAAAGGCTGAGGGGTTATTGGAAACAGTGGCATCAAAACCATTGCTATTTAATGTTCCCAAAGTATTTCCAACACCGGCCCCTGTTACGTGAATATCATCTACAAGTTGGCTTAAACTGATGGCTTCACTAAAAGGGTGTGCCAAAAACCGATAGGCCCGTCTACCACCTGGAATGTAACGTTCTACCCAAACTTTACCAGCAATAACACCTGAACTATTTGCAATAGCTCCACACGATAGCGAGTCACATTTAAGGGTGAAAGTTCCCATATTTTCTATCCTACCATGTACAGTTATTGCAGCTGTACTACTTACTTGGAGGGAAGCATTGGGAAGAACACCTAAAATGGTTTGCGAATCGATGGTGCATGCACTTACTATCTGCGGAGGAGTGGCAACGTTTCCAATCCATGCCGATTCATTTAGGGGAAACCTTCCAGCACTCCAATTATTGGCAGATGATAGTTCATTGGTTCGACCCAACCAAAAATTACCTAAGTGTCCATTGCTAATTGCATTGCTATTTTCATCACCACCTCCGGTTCCGCCCATATATATTAAACCAGTATAAGACAATGTCCAATTCTCCAATTTTGCGGTATGGGTTCCTGAACCATTACCACCTATATATTGTGCAAACAAAGGTATTTGAGCGAGGTAGTAGATCACAACTAAAAAAAAGAATCTTTTCATACGTGAATGGATATTAAAATGTTGGCGCTGTTCTTACACCTCTCCCACCTAAGAAGGTAATTCTATCTCCATTGGGATCGTTCACTTGTATACGCGATGAAACACGTAACTCTCTGTTACCATTAACCCATAACCCACCTTTAAAGCCTGCCCCAAGCGAAAAAACAACCTCGCCACCCAACCAACCGGGCCAAAAACTTTCATTGGCATTTCCTGTATTACTTAAAGCTCCATTTCCATGAATTCCTGTAAACGGTCGAGCCCATGAATGTCCAACTGGCACCACTCTTTCCCAGAGGTTTCCACTCATTTCCATGATACCATAATAAGTTGCACCTGCACTTGAACGGGTGGAAGAATTATTGGCAAAACAGCCTACCCGCATGGGACCATATACTGCAGACACATTTGCATGTACGGCATTGGCAGTTAAGTTAGAAGGCACCTCATTGGCTGTTCCTGCATTAGAAATACCAGATGAAGCAACAATTGTAGTTGTTCCCCATGCATATTCATTTGGAACAGGCGTATTTGGACCTCTACAGGCCTTTTCAAATTCTAATTCTGTCATGGGTCTTAATCCCGACCAATCCAAATAAGCAAGCAGGTCGAACCAACTCAATTGACCCATGGCAATAGATTCTCCATCAGAACTCTCATTGTATACCTGGTTGTTATTTAAATCACATGCGTAGGTTCTACTTTGTGGTGAGCCGCCATCTGAAATCAACCTCAAACCAATTCTATTATAGGGTATGGTTGGACTAGCGTTTACTACAAATGATCCAGACCAATAAACCCCTCCAGCAAATGCCCCCACAGTGGTATTAGAAAACCTGTTGGCTTGTTGACTTCTCGTTAACAGGTTTAAAAAATCTCGGTATTGACCTTGTGTTACTTCATATTTCATGCAATAAAAAGCATTATAACCCTTAGGAAAACTGACCGAAAGAGATTGTGTTTGTGTATTATTAAAATCATCGGCAGCAAACATTCCAGAGGCATTATTATTACATAAATTCCCATCGGTGTTACCGCCTAATGTAAGTGCGCTTTCACTTGAAATTAAAAATGGTGTATTGGTGGTAGCATTTCTAAAATTGCCTTCAACATTGGTAACTGAGCCATCACCCACATAGTAACTTGCTTGGGGAACATAAACCATTTCAATACCCAATACTTGCAAGTCAATTTTAGAGGTATCACTTAAGCCTTGTAAAGTATAGTTCCAACGAAGTTGAACATTACTCATTGAAAATGTTCCAGCACCATTTTGCTTGCGGTACAAAAAAACACCTAAACCAGGATTATTACTTGTATGAAATACACTATCTGGATATCGCAAACCTACAGTGGATTCTGCGGCAGATGGAACAATATGTCCGTTTTGATGCAAAAAAGCATGTTGCCAATTGCCACCACTCACGCGGAATTTTACAAACACCCAAACGGCATCCCAATTAGTTGGACCAGCAGAAACACGCCAAGAATTCTCCCAACTCATATCAAAGCTAACCATGCTGTAATTGTTGGTGTTGTTAAAACCAAAAGAGGTGTTTTGGTTCAACAATCGCACATTACTAATTGATAAATCATTAGCAAAGATTCGAAAAGAAAATGCCCAGATGGCTGATAGAATAAGGATTTTTTTCATTTGTCTTTAAATTATTTAATGATGATTTATTCAATACCTTCTTGAATGATCACAATTAATTGTTCGACAAAACTATTCCTGACTCAACAGAGAATTATAAGAGTTATTTCAAAATTTCATAAAATTACTTCATACATAAATAGAATTAATTCTATAGCTAACATTAATCCCATTCAATCAAAAGAAATGAAACAACAAGAAGGAATAAGGCTTTCAGCTATACAAAATAAATTGACAACAGTTTAGGAAGAAAAACAAATGCAGCAATAAGGATAGCAAAAATGGCAGTTAACAAAACACAAGCTGCGGAAATGTCCTTAATTTTTTTGATTCGAGGATCCAATTCAGGCGAAATAAAATCACAAACATTTTCGATGGCAGTATTCATTAATTCTGCAGCTAAAACCATGGCAATTGCAAATAAAATAAGTGCCCATTCTATTGGTTTAAGACTTACAAAAAAACCAAGAAAGCATGCGAACAAAGCAGCAATCAAATGGATTCGAAAATTATGTTCTTCAAACCACATCAAACGAAACCCATTGATGGCATGAGTGAAACTTTTAAACCTTTGAGTTAGGGAGAATTTTCGTTTTTTCATGTTGGTATTCAAACATACATCATAGTAGTCAAAGCTCACAAAAATTCTATTTGATTTATTTTATATCCTTACCTATCTTGGTTCAAAAGAAGCAAGAGATGAAAAGAACAATTTGGATAATGGTTACTTGTTTTGGTTTAGGAGGGATGATGGCTGCCTGTAGCAGCAGCGAGCAACAAAAAACGGTTTTGCAACAAAATACAAATACTACAGCAAGTGAAAATCAAATCCCCTACAAAATTGCTAAAAATTACTTCGTAAATAATACATACAGGAGCGCCAGTTTGCAGGGTAAAAAGATAGACAATGCAAACACCTTCAATGAGATTTTTGGCATGGCAACCGTAATGGGTGAAAATGGAAAACCAACGGCTATCGACTTTTCAAAGGAGTTTGTGATTGCACTTATTGGAGAAGTAAGTGAAAACGAAATAAGTTATGCCCCAATAAGTTTGAAAGAAATAGATGGTCGGCTATCCTTTGAATATGCCATCAACATAAAAAAAGCCTCGGGAGCCCTCATGCAATCCAGCTTTATTATGGTTATTGACAAGAAATTTGAAAAAGATTCAGTTGCTTTTTTGGTTCGAACCGAATAATACTTTTACTATTCATTTAAACAAAAAAGGTTCAAGTAATACTTGAACCTTTTTTTGTTATATCCCCTTCAATAT
The DNA here is from genome assembly GCA_903834625.1 of uncultured Bacteroidota bacterium. GTDB lineage: Bacteria > Bacteroidota > Bacteroidia > UKL13-3 > UKL13-3 > B1. The sequence goes on along the minus strand of CAILJQ010000068.1, from coordinate 1,028 downwards.
TTCTTTTACTTTACTAATAAATTTCGTTGAATTTGTTTGCCTTCATTACTGATGCGCAACAAATAAGTACCGGGAGCTAAAGTTGACACATTGATGGGCAATTGTATGGCCCCAACAACAACTTCCTCAGAACCTTGCCAAACCAATTTACCTGTCATATCATAGATATGCAAGCTGAGTGATTGTGCTTTGGTTGATTCAAACGCAAGTGTTATTTCTGTATGAGCTGGAATAGGATAAACAGCTAAAGCTTTAATACTTCTAAGTTCATCAATGCGTGTTTTGATAATATTATATACCAACGACCTTCTGCTGCATCCTCCTGTTAAACTAACTTCCACTTGATAATTGCCACTTGAAGTGATATCATATGTTTGGGCATTGGCTCCACTAATTGCCACATTTTCCTTGAACCATTGATAAGTTAAAGCACCAGAGATATCACAACTTAGGGTATTGCCGTTCTGAGTAATAACAGGAGCATTGGCCAAACTACTTACTTGCATGTTTGCAGAAGCTGCGGCGGCACATGAACTGGCATCGGTATAAGTATAAGTTATCACATGATTTCCTGCTCCAGAAATAGATGGATTAAAATTACCATTACTAACTCCAGTTCCACTGTAAATACCTCCACTTGGCAATCCTCCACTTAATACAACTGTTGTATCTCTTACACAAAGTTTGTTATTGCTCAATGTAAATGTAACAGTTGGTTTGGGCTTGATATTTACTACAATCTTATTTGATTCTACTATTGCGGGTATAGCACAGGAAGCATTGCTATTGAATACACACCAAATAGTATCATTGTTGTTTAAGCCAGCACTTGTATAGGCATTATTATTGGCTCCAACATTGGCTCCATTTCTCTTCCATTGATAGGTAGGATTTGAACCGCCATTTAATATTACCGTTGAAAACACAGCATTTTCACCTGCACATAAAGTGCTGTTAGGAATATTGATACTTATTTGAGGTGTTACAGAATTGGTAACATTTATATAAGCATTTTTGGTAAGTGTATT
>CAILJQ010000067.1 GCA_903834625.1 uncultured Bacteroidota bacterium | reverse complement strand
ATTTAATACAGATACCTTCCGTTTTACAGATAAGAGTTTGTATGGACCAAGCACTTGGAGATGGACATTCACCCCTTCTACAGCCCAGTTCTTAATGGGAACAACCCCAACTAGCAAAAACCCAATGGTTCGCTTTACACAAAGAACAAAATACACCGTAAAATTGGTAGTCACAAATATGTATGGCTCCGACTCTTTAACCAAGGTTGATTATATCAATATAGGCGCTTACGACCAACCACAATGTTTGAGTGATATCAACCTGGCAGATGGAAGTATTGGAATAAGTCGTGTAAGGTTATCTACCGGTATCGATACTTCTACCAATGCATATAATCCTTGTTTCCAAATTGTAGGAGGTAATCAAAATGCAAATTTATATAGAGGAAGTAAGGTAGCTATAAGTGTAACAAGACCGGCCACAACCAGTCCAATGGATCGCAAAGCTTGGATAGATTATAACATGGATGGTGTATTCACAAACGATGAAGTGGTGTTGGAGGAAATGAACGGAACAACTCTTACCAAAACCGATTCAATCACAATTTCACCAAACCAAATAATGGGCTCAACTCGTTTGCGTGTTGGTTCAACCTATGCAGGAACTATGCTCAACCCTAGTGTATTATTCTTAGGAGTTTTTAGAGATTACCTAGTTAATTTTCCTATGGATACCGTAGCTCCAATAATTAGTTTGCTAGGCACCCAAACTTATACAACCGAAATTAATAAGCCGTATATAGATCCAGGAATTATTGCTACAGATAATATTGAAGGCAATATCAGTTCCAGATACCAAGTATTTGGGTCGGTAGACACGAGTAAGGTTGGTCCAAATTATTTAAAATACATTGTGAAAGACTACTATGGAAATGTAAGTGATACATTATACAGAACTGTTTTTGTTGTGCTGAACCAAACTGGGCCAAGTCTGACCTTAGAAGGTACTTCCCCGGTTTATGTTGAGGTGTTTAAAAAATACCAAGAACCGGGTTTTATAGCCAAGGATAATCAAGGAAATAATATCAATTCTCAGGTCGTGGTTATGAGTAATCTTGATACAACAAAAATTGGTTTGTATAGTATTACTTATACTGTTGTAGATGCATTTGGTTTAAGTGTTTCAAGACAACGTGCTGTGCAAGTTGGAGATACCACTAGACCTGTTATTGTGCCATTGGCTTCGCCATATACACATCAAGTGGGTTCAGCCATTGATTTAACTAAAATTGTGAATGTAACGGATAATTATTGGTCGAGTTTGTTTGTTAATTTAACCGTTGTTGGTTCGGTTGACCCAAATGCAGTTGGTAGTTATTTTATTAGTTACACAGCCAGAGATAACAGTGGAAACGTAAGTGATTTGTTGTTGCTAGAAGTGAAGGTATTGGATAAAAAGCCGCCTGTGATTGTTCTAAATGGCAACAACCCAATGAATTCGGAAGTGAGGCTTTCCTTTCAAGAACCAGGATATACTGTGACTGATAATTATTGGCCAGCAGCAACTATCTCTGTCAATATAAAAGGCTCTGCAAATACCAATGTGTTAGGAGAGTATACTAGATGGTACATCGCTACCGATCCATCTGGAAACAAAGATTCTGTTTCACGTGTTATCAAAGTTGTTGATACAACTGTGCCTAGGGTTGATTTATTAAATGTTAATGAGGTGAATTTACCTCGTTGGAAAGTGTATACCCAAGCTGAAATAGACCAAGTAGCTCTGATAGACAATTACAATTCAGATGCGCAAATGAGGACACCGCAAAACTTTATTAGAACCATTAACCTACCAAAAAATGCCCAAGGAGAGTATTTTGGCGATGCACCAGGTTTGTATAGTGTACGATATAAAGTTTTTGATTTATCAGGAAATGTCTCTAAAGAAGTGGTACGTGTAATCAATGTTTTGCCTGAAGGTCCTACAGGTGTGGAATCTGTGCTAAATATTCAATCATTTATGAGCATATATCCTAATCCAAGTAATGGAATGATTTACTTTAGATTGGCAAATCCAATTGAAGAAAATATTACCATTACAGTATTTGATATGTTGGGTAAGGAGCTTAAGCAACTTCAGATAGATAAAAATGAACTTCAAGCGCAAGAGCTAAATCTTTACCAACAGCCCAAAGGTTTTTATCTCATTAAAGTGCAAACTGGAAACGACGTTTTTGTGAAGAAAATTCAATTGAATTAAAATTTTGACAAATACCAATTAAAGGGGCTGTCTCACTAGAGGCAGCCCCTTTTTTATTGTCCTTTTATGGCTGAACCAATTTTTACAATTAACCAGGTAAATAATTTAAGGGCGCGCTAATCTAAATTTTAAATTAAATTTTGTTTAATTTTATTTAATTTTCATTTAACTTCGAAATATCATTGGATTTGCTAAACCCTTACACTATGAAAATACACATTACAAAACAGATTTTAATCAAATTTTTCTTTAGTATTTGTTTGATTGCTATTGGCTTAAGGGCGGATGCACAAATAACCTCGGCAGCGCCCTATTGCACTCCAGCCCATATTGGTTGTGCTAATGGAGACATTGGAAGTATTACTTTTAATACCATGAGCGTTACTGATGCATGTGGAGGTGGAGCTACCTCCTTTTTGTATTGGAATGTTGGGGCGAATAGAACCACTACTGTAGCTCCTGGTTCAACTCATAACTTTACAATATCAGTTGGTCCCTTGGGCCCATATGCTGGTATCATTATTTCAGTTTGGATAGATTACAATAAAAACAACGTATTTGAGGCAGCGGAGTGGTATCAACCTTCAACCAATTTAAGTACTGGTTCTGTTACCATACCAATAACTATTCCTACAACAGCCACCTTGGGACTTACACGCATGCGTGTAAGAACAAGAGGTGCAGGTAATCCCAACGGGGCAGGTGATGCATGCGTAACAATGGGTTCAGGTGAAGCAAGAGATTTTGATATTACCATCGGATTTGGTGGTGGCTCTGGACCTGTATTGCCTCCTATAGCGAATTTCTACCCTAGTCAAACGTCTATGGCAACACCGCCGGTTGATACTGTTTGGATAAACAGTCCATATGAATTGGTTAGTACCAGTACCAATACTTCTCGTAGCTTTTGGGATTTACCCGGTGAAAATCCTTTGTTGCCAGGATATGCACGTAGCAATGTAGCTTGGACCTCACAACAATATATTGATACAGCTAAATACGATCAGAAATTTAAATATACATACGCTAGAAGAGGTTTTTGGCCTGTTCGTTTATTAGCAGTAAATAACATGAAGCGCGATAGTTTGCGTGACAGTGTGGTTAAATATATTTGGGTTGATACTCCAGGAACCACGCCTAAACCTAATTTCTTTGCAGCACGCAGAAAAATTGGTATTGGTGAT
>CAILJQ010000066.1 GCA_903834625.1 uncultured Bacteroidota bacterium | reverse complement strand
GCATTAGAGAATTGTGATGTAGCCATTTTGGTACTTGATGCGCAATTAGGCTTAGATCAACAAGATTTGAACCTAGTGAGCCTGGCAGTTAAAAACGGAAAAGGACTTGTAATATTGGTAAACAAATGGGATTTAATGCTCAATAAGGAAACCAATACCGCCCGCAATTATGAAATGGAAATCAAAGAAAAATTGAAACCATTTGATGATGTTCCTATTATTTTTACCTCTGCCATAGAAAAGCAACGTATTCATAGGGCAGTAGAAATTGCCATGCAGGTTTTTGAAAACAGAACCCGCAGAATTACCACCTCTAAACTGAATGAGTTTATTGAAAAAGTAATTGATGCCTATCCCCCACCTTCTATTAAAGGTAAATTTGTGACCATCAAGTATGTAACCCAATTGCCCGGAAGAAGTCCAAAATTCGCCTTTTTCTGCAACCTTCCACAATACGTGAGCGACAGTTACAAAAGGTATTTAGAGAACAAAATGCGTGAGGAATACGACTTTACGGGAGTGCCAATTACTATTTATTTCAGAAAAAAATAAGAAAATATTTGCATTTTTCAAATCCACCCCTATCTTTGCACCGATTTTAGAAACAAAATAAAACCAAGTAAAATGAAAAAAGTATTATCAATCGTTGCCGCTTCTGCTATGTTGGCTATCGTAGCTTGTGGTCCTTCTGCTGAAGAAAAAAAGAAAGCTGAAGAAAAAAGAATTCAAGATTCAATCGAAGCTGCTCAGCGTAATGCTGATTCTTTGGCTGCTTTAGAGCAATCAATGTTGCCAGCTGATTCAACTGCTACAGTTGACACTGCTGCTGCTGCTACTGAAGCTGCTCACTAATCATTAGTGAACTGAATCAAAAAAAGAAGTCCCGAGTAATCGGGACTTTTTTTTTCAAGTTTTTCACAAAAAATATTTGGCATCCGAAAAATAATACATATTTTCGCAGTCCTAAAAATTAAAGGCAATGGCTCAACCAACATTTAACCCATCGATAAAAAAGCGTAAGAACAAACATGGCTTCCGCGAAAGAATGGCCAGCGAATCAGGCAGAAAAGTAATTGCTGCTCGTAGAGCTCGTGGTCGTAAGAAACTTACTGTATCTGACGAAAAGCGTCACAAACACTAAAAGAATAGGGTTTGCCTCAACGGGCATGCCTTAAACTTTAACTGATATTGAATCCCGCATTTGCGGGATTTTTTTTTGATTTTTGCTAATCCTTGAATACGTATGCCAGGTTTCTCTCTTCACAAATCAGAAAAGGTTCGCTCCCAAAAACTCATAGAGAGTCTTTTTGGAAAGAAAACACCTGCCTTTGTGCATGCAGGATTCAGAATTGCCTGGGTTCAGACCGATACTACACAAGCCCCTTGCTCCGTTCTATTTGTGAGTCCGAAAAAAAAACTCAAACTGGCGCATGATAGAAACAAAAGAAAGAGGTTACTTCGAGAGCTGTATCGATTGAATAAACAAGATTTATTGAATTACCTAAAGGCCTCAAACCTCCATATTGCCATTTCACTTAATTATGTAGGAATTGAGCCTTTGTCGTTTCACTTGCACCAAGTTGGTTTTCAAAAAGCATTAAACAAACTTATCCTTGAACTTCAAAACAATCATTCAGTTTCCGCTCCTCCTGCTCATTAAAATTTACCAAGGAGCTATTTCACCGCTGCTTCCCAATGCATGCCGGTATACGCCCACTTGCAGTGAGTACAGCATTCAAGCCATACAAAAACATGGTGTTATCAAAGGCATTTGGCTGGGAATGAAACGAATTGGCAGATGTCACCCCTGGGGTGGTCATGGCCATGATCCGGTTCCTTAGTGCCTTCTTTTTTTCGGTCTGAACCAAAAATTACCTCTTAACAAATTTTCCGCATGAATTACATGGGAAAACTTAAATTCGAATGGAATGAAAACGATTGCAAAAAAATTTCGCTGGTATTACCTGCTTATCTTATTCACTGTAGGCTTTTTCTCTTTTAAGGCAGCCGACAATTATTTTGAAATCTCCAAAAACCTAGAGCTATACGCCTCTGTGTTCAGAGAAATCAATACCTATTATGTAGATGAAATAGATGCCGGAAAGCTCAATAAAAAAGCCATTGATGAAATGTTGCGGACGCTCGATCCTTATACCAATTTCATCAGTGAATCGGAGGCTGAAGACTTTCGTTTTCAAATGACCGGACAATACGGCGGCGTAGGTTCACAAATTGGTCAGAAAGACGATTATGTAGTTATCACTGATCCATATGAAGGTTTCCCTGCCCAAAAAGCAGATTTGCGTGCCGGCGATTTAATCATTGCCATTGAAGGAAAAGACATCAAAGGTAAAAGCACATCAGATATCAGCAAGATGTTGAAAGGTCAGCCCGGAACTCCCGTAAAATTAACCCTTCGTAGGAATGGCGTGGTTTTAGAAAAGACCATTACCCGCGAAGAAATAAAAGTAAAAAATGTACCCTATTACGGATTAATCAATGCCGAAACAGGTTATATCAAACTCACCGGCTTTACCCAAGAAGCCGGCAAAGAAGTAAGAGAAGCCTTACTCGATTTAAAAAAGAAGGGCATAAAACAAGTAATTCTTGATTTACGTGGCAACCCAGGAGGTTTGTTAAATGAAGCGGTAAATATTGTCAATGTGTTTGTACCGCAAGGTCAAAAGGTAGTTTATACCAAAGGAAAAGTAAGTGAATGGGAGAAAAGTTATGAAACTTCTCAAGCACCTGCAGACGCCTCTATTCCATTGGTGGTATTGGTAAGCAGAGGTTCGGCTTCGGCTTCAGAAATTGTTTCAGGTACAGTACAAGATTTAGACAGAGGTGTGGTAATTGGTCAGAGAAGTTTTGGTAAAGGCTTGGTTCAAAGTACCAGACCTTTAAGTTATAATACCCAAATTAAAATAACTACAGCTAAATACTATACCCCAAGTGGCAGGTGTATTCAGGCCTTAGACTATAGCCATAAAAATGAAGATGGCAGTGTAGGTGCGGTGCCAGATTCCTTGAAAAGAGAATTTAAAACCAAAAATGGTAGAAAAGTTTTTGATGGTGGCGGTATTGACCCAGATATTAAAGTTGAACTCAAACCTTATTCACCAATGGCGCAAACTCTGTTGGTTAAACAAGTGATTTTTGACTTTGCCACAGAATACCGTTTAAACCATGAAAGCATTGGCGATGCGAAATCTTTTGTTTTATCTGCAGCCGATTACGAAGCCTTTAAAAAGTTTGTAGATGCCAAAGACATTGATTACAGCACCCAAACAGAAAAAGAATTGGAAGACTTAAAAAAGAAAGCCGAAGAAGAAAAATATTTTGAGGCCATAAAAGCAAGTTATGAGGCCATGAAAACCCAACTGAAAAGAGACAAACAGGCCGATATTGAAAAAAATAAAGAGGAAATTGTTTCCCTCATTGAAGAAGAAATAGTGCGTAGGTATTATTTCCAAAGAGGAAGAACAGAAGCCTCTTTTGCACACGACCCTGAAATTAAAGCGGCTTTAACTATCTTTACCGACCCAACTGCCTTTCAGAAAGTATTAAGTCCGGTAGCTGGTAAAAAATAAGCTAGCGTGGATATTACAGATTACATCATCATTGCCCTTTTTGGTTCTTTAGGAGCATTTGTTTCAGGATTTTTAGGTGTGGGAGGTGGAATTGTTTATATCCCCGTACTAGATTATTTTTTGAAAAAAGCGGGCATGACAGATGCCATGTTGGTCAAAGGAATATTGGCCAACTCTTTATTTACCATTATTTTTTCTGGCAGCGTATCTAGCTATAACCAATACAAACATGGGAACTTTTTCCCAAAGCAAATTTTGCATACTGCTATACCCGGTATGTTTACCGCATTTGTAGTCACTTGGTTCATCAAAAATGGCGATTGGTATAGCAAGACAACTTTTAATTATGTTTTTGCAGCCATGATCTTACTCATTATAGTGAGGATGTTTTTTAGCAAAAGCAAAACAAGTGAGAACAGCATAGAAAGACCCAATAGAGAATACCAAATTACAGGCTTTTTTGCAGGCATTGTTACTGCTTTTTCAGGCTTAGGTGGAGGCGTGGTGATGACCCCTGTTTTTACTGATGTGATGAAACAATCCATCAAAAAAGCAAGCTCCATCTCAAACGGCGTAATTCCTTTATTTGCTATTGTTTTAGGCATTTACAACCTAAGCGATAAACCTGCTCAATACATCAGCGAATGGCAAGTGGGTTATATTGTATTGCCTGTTGTATTGCCGCTTATTTTAAGCACCTTTATATTTGCTCCAATTGGGGTAAGAACTGCACAAAAAGCCAGTCAACAACTTATTAGAACGGTATTTGCCAGTTTTGCCAGTCTTGTTTTTATCAAATTAATCTATGAAATCTTTTTCTTATAAAATTATCCTTAGCGCCATATGCTCATTGGCTTTTATTGGTTCGAACCAAGCCCAAGTATTGCCTAAACCCGATGCGGATATCCTCACCTCTTTAGAGCATAATTTATCTTACCTAGCCGACGACCATTTAGAAGGCAGGTTAATTGGTAGTAGAGGTGAAAAATTGGCTTATGAGTTTATCATCGAAAATTTTCAATCGTTGAACCTATTAGCCAAAGGTGAACAAGGATTTTTGCAAGCCTTTAAGATTTCAAAAATTGCCCTCAGAAAAGGAGAATTTACCCTGTCGAATAAGAGTGGTGAAAAGGTTTATGATAAAATTAATCCAGCTACAAACTTCCCTCTCTCATTTGGCAAACCAGGATTGGTAGAAGACAAATGTGTTTGGGTAGGTTATGGCATACAAGCACCATCTTTAGGTATAGATGATTATGCCACCATAAAAAGTGTAAAAGGAAAAATTGTGGTTATGCGTTTAGGTCATTCAGACATGAACAACCCACACTCAGCCATAGCAGCCTACGCCACGCTGGAAGCTAAGATTGATACTGCTATTCACAAAGGTGCCTCTGGTGTAATTGTCATAAACACAAACACCGATATCCTTGAACCCGATTTTAAACCCATTGTAAAAGCACCCTTTAAAAGTGTACCCGTTTACTTTTTTGGAAAACAAGCTGGCTTAGACTCCATTCATTTTGTAAATGCAAAGGCAAAAATTGCAGTTGATACGGCCACCATTCAAATTGAAGGTCATAATGTTATTGGATACATCAACAACAAGGCACCACAAACCATTGTTATTGGCGCGCATTACGACCATTTAGGCTACAACGAATTGGGTGGCTCTACCTACCGCAAGCAACAAAATGAAAAGCCTCAAATTTATAATGGTGCAGATGATAATGCCAGTGGCACAGCTGCCTTAATAGAATTGGCAGAGTTGTTCCAAAAATCGCCTTACCGCAACCACAATTATTTGTTTATTGCCTTTAGTGGAGAAGAAGAAGGACTATTGGGATCACATTATTTTGTAGATCATCCTACCATTCCTTTAAAGCAAATAAACTATATGATAAATATGGATATGGTGGGAAGGTTAGACACAACTAAAAACTCTTTCTCTATTAGTGGAACTGGAACCTCGCCTAAATGGGATAGCATTTTAAATAACATTCAAATTGATAATATTCATGTAAAACACGACCCAAGCGGAACGGGTGCTAGCGACCATACCAGCTTTTACAATGTTGACATTCCTGTTCTGCATTTTTTTACGGGTAACCATGCAGAATACCATAAGCCAAACGACGATTGGGAACTCATCAATTTTAAAGGTACCTTACAAGTAATCAAATACATTTATACATTGGTAGGTAACCTTGATAAACAACCGAAACTTGGCTTTACCAAAACCAAAGAAGCTGCCGCTACAAAAAGTAATTTTAAGGTAACCCTAGGTGTAATGCCCGATTATTTGTATGAAGGAAAAGGCCTCAAAGTAGATGGAACCACCGAAGGAAAACCAGCAGCCATTGCTGGAATCAAAAGAGGTGACATCATCATTAAGTTAGACAAATATGATATCCTTGGCATGGAAGCCTATATGGAAACTTTGGGAAAATTAGAAAAGGGAACCAAAACCAAAGTAAAAATCATGAGAGCTGGTCAGGAAATGGAATTGGATATTCAATTGTAATTACCAATCTATAAATAGAATTATTTCTAACCCAAAATTGAATTTGTGCTAACATAGGAGTCATCATTAACCTTGTTATTTGTGAAGGAAAAATTTCCTTCATGAAAAATACAATGGTTCATAGAATAAGGCAAAACAGGATATTAGCAACCCTAGTATTTGCCATACTTTTTATTCCTTTTACAGCCATGCTAACTTTCTCCTATCTCATAAGAATTGGGCAATCAAAGAAGAAATATAAAGATATTTGTAATGTATAAATAGGTTTTTTATACGAATTTACTTTTAGGGGTTAAATACAATTCTTTGACAAAAACTATTAAAAACTTGCCTTCATTTTGTTTACTTTCGACAAATGCAAGGGAGATTATTTCAGATTTACTGTTGGATTCATCAACTAGGGAATGGAAATGATATTGCCCAAAGAGTTTGCATTACACGTTTCAAGAAAGCGCTTTCATCCTATCTACCCTACCCCAAAAAAGCCCCATGAAAATTGTTCTCTACGCAAAACATTCCCAAAAAACAAGCACATGGAGCGGAGGTACTACCTATGAATTACTCATCGCACCTGAACATGCCACCCTTGCTAACCGCGATTTTAACCTAAGAATCAGCAAAGCGAGTGTGAACAGCTCACCCTCAACTTTTACCCAATTCCCAGGCCTTCATAGAAACCTACTTTTGTTAAAAGGATGTTTGCTCACCCAATGCAACGAACAAGAAAACTACTTGCTTTGTCCGGGAGATGAATGGCATTTTGAGGGATCAGATCAGGTTACGGCTATGGGCACCTGCAATGATTATAATGTGATGTGGAAAGGAGAAGGTGTAGTGCACTCTCAAATGATAAAAATTGACAAAAGCAATGTGTATAGCATTGACCAAAGTGTAAGTGGACAAATGCTCTTTTTTCATTGCGATACAGGCAAAGTAAAAATGGAAATTTTGGGCGAGGAATTTATTTTAACAGAGGGCATGAGTTTAGAAATAGATGCAATTAAAGAAGATTTAAACCTCATGATTATAGCACAGAAAGAAAGCACCCTTATTATAAGTGAGATTTTGTTGAAATAAGATGACATTTAAATTGTTTGAACAACTCACAGAACAGCAAGTATTGCATAAACAAAAAATGATGCAAGCACTTGCTCCCTATTTGCCACCAAGTGCCTTAGATACCTGTGCAGAATTAATTATGTATTACCGACTTCACTTGCATATAGAAGTTGAACGCAAAGGCAGGTACGGCGACTATACGCCCCATTCTGGAAAAGGTTCCAGAATTTCTATCAACCATAACCTAAGTCCGTTCGAATTCTTAATCACCTTTGTGCATGAACTGGCACATCATACCACTTGGCAAAAACATGGCAACCACCATGAGCCCCATGGCAAAGAATGGAAAGATGAATTCAAACTTTGTATGAAGCCTTTTTTAGAAATGGATATCTTTCCTTACGACCTAAAGGCTATTTTAACCAAACACATGCTCAATCCAAAATACTCGCAATCTGCAGATGTAAAACTCTTGCAAGCGCTGCGCAAATATGACCATAGGAAGGTTGGCAGTTTAACCCTGGCACAAATTCCAGATGGTGCTTTGTTTAAAATGAAAAATGATAAAACCATTTTACGGCGCCTCAATAAATTAAGAACCTACATTCAATGTGAAAGTAAGGATGGCGTTTGGAAATATCGCGTTCATGCCATGGTAGAAGTAGAACTGGTAGATTAAGTAGTACACTCTTCCCTATCCGTTCATCCAATTTTTAAACTCACTGGCTCGGTCTCTGCTCACCAATACTTCTTCTGTTACATTGGGTTTGAGTTGAATTTTGAGCTTTCCATTAAAATAAGTACTTACAGATTCAATGGCATCTATATGGGCTAAAAACTGCCTATTTAGTTGAAAGAAATCTTGTGGTGGAAGCATCCCATTTAATTCATCCAACGAATGGTCCACAATAAATTTTCTTCCATCATGGGTAATTAAATAAACCATTTTATCCTGAGCTTGAAAATAACTTATTTCCTCGGTTCGAACAGAAATGAGCTTGTTGCCAACCTTTACCAAAAAACGTGATTTAAATGACTTAGGAGCGCGTAATAATTCTGCAAATTGAGACAAATCTTGCTTGGGTTGCAATTGCTTGTATTTATCTAAGGCACTCATCAACTCTTTTGGATCAATGGGCTTTAACAAATAATCAATGCTATTCACTTTAAAAGCCTTTAAGGCAAACTCATCATATGCAGTGGTAAAAACAATTGGACAAGTAACCTGAATGCGGTTAAATATCTCAAAACTTTGTCCGTCTGCCAACTCAATATCCATAAAAGCCAATTGGGCTTGCGGATACTGTTGAAACAAAGCAATAGACGATTCTATGGAATCTGCATGACCCAACACATGTATGTGTTTATCAATCTCACCTAACATTTTGCTCAGGCGTTTGTAGGCAGGCAATTCATCCTCTATAATTAATACATCCATGTTATGTTATATTAATGGCACACACACTTCAAACCTTGCATCTGTTTGCGTAATGTGCATCTGCTCTTGCGTAAATAATTTATACCTACTTTGAATATTCTCCAACCCTATTCCAGTTGAAGGGGCCACCTGAGTTTTAAGTTGCAAATTATTACCTACACACAAACTATTTCCTTCAGCTATAATAAGAATATGTAGCGGCTTTTCTTTGCTAATCACATTGTGTTTGATGGCATTCTCTAATAACATTTGAAGGGTTAATGTAATGATGTTTTTATGCAACAATTCTGGGGCTATTTGCATCTCTACTTTTAAGTTTTCTCCAAATCGAATTTGGTTCAGAAATACATAACTTTTAAGGAACACCAACTCCTCCCCTAAACTTACCGTTTCTTTTTCTGTTTGTGAAAGTAAATACCTGTAAACACTTGCTAATTGCTGCACAAATTGATTGGCCAAACGTTGGTCTTCGTCAATAAGACTGCTCAACGTATTAAGGGCATTGAATAAAAAATGTGGGTTTACTTGATTCTTTAAACTTTCAAATTCTGCGGCCAATGTATTCCTCTTTAATGCCTCCTTTTCTTTGATACTTTCACGCCAATAGGAGAAAAATTCTATGGCCACAAAAATGGTATTGATAAACAGCGTAATGGTAACAGAAATAATTAAGAAGATGATGTTTTCCTTTGCCCCCAAATCACATGGCCTATGCATGATTATTGGAAATACAAAAACATTAAATGCATAATTCACCAATACAGGCCAAAGCAAGGCAATGATAACCGTTAAACTAATTTTCTTGAAAGCCTCAGTTTCCCACTTCCAAACGGGATAAGGAGAATATTGAATAAGGGCAATGTTACCATTCCAGATAAAAGAGATGAAAAGAAAGTTCCAAAGAAAAACCATTTCCCAACCCACATTCATCCTTTCTGCATTTACACCAGTTTGCGTTTGTGTAGACAACCATGAGAAAAACAAGGCCATCACGGCAATCAACAAATGCCTTATGAGTAAATCGCGGGTATCAAAGAGTTTGGGCATGGTGAGATGGTGGGTGTTTAGAAATAAATGCGGTAAAAAGGAACAGGAAACAAGCCAATTTGGTAATTGGTTTGAAGGCTTGCCGTTTGCGGATTCCAGGTTTGGTTCAATACGTTTTGTGTATTAAAAACATTCTGTATATCAAGCGCCCACTCTTGGGTAAAGCGTTTGCTGTTTTTCTTAAAACTAATTTTCACATCGGTTCTGAAATAGTCCTTTTGGCGATTGGTATAAGCATCCTTTTCATTAAAAACAATATCGCCCATTGCCTTAGATGCTTCTTCGTTTACAGGAATAAACCTTCTACCTCCGCTGTATACAACCTTACCTGCTATGGCCAATACATTGTTGCCATGCGGACCAACTTTCCATTCTTTGCCAGCCAAGGCATTTACCACAAAGTTTCCGTTAAAGGCTGTATTGCGCCATACTTCATCACTTCCTTTGTATTTACTTTCATAAAAGGAAGCAGTAAATAGGTAGTAAATTCCCTTGCTAAAAAACCGCTCTAAGGTGAGTTCTATTCCATAATTATAACCGCTACCCTTATTCACCAAACTGTCTTCATACACTGGAATAAAATCGGCTCCAAAGTTTACGGTTGAGAAATAAGAAGGGTTAGCCGTAACAGGGAGCTTATTTAAATATTGATAATAGGTTTCAACTTTTATACGGGTATTTTCTGAAAGGAATCTGTCGTAACCTAACACAAAATGATGCGCCATACTCATGCCTAAATCCATATTACTTTGTTTGTAAATGCGGTTAACAGTATCTAACAAAGTTTGCGTATAATAGGTTAAAAGTGGCTGCGCTTGTCCGTGCTTACCATAACCAAAGCTTACAGATTGTTTGTTATTGATTCTGTATTTTACACTTGCTCTTGGATCTACAGAATAAGAACCATTTAACTGAAGGTAATTCACATGCAAACCTCCATTTAAAGTTAAATCTTCGGTAACACGGTAATTATAATTGGCGTAGGCTTGCAACAAATAAGCATGCTCTTTAAAATCTAATCGAGTGAAATATGATTGTAAAGGATTTACCCATATACTATCACTCATATTGCCTCCTAACCTACTGCCAATAAAACCAATCTTATAAGAATGTTTGGCATCTAACTTATGGTTATAAAAAGTATGAAGACTAATTTTTGTATTGGCAGTATACCTATTGATATAATAGAATTTTTGTCGCGCATAATTTAAGGTATCTAATTCGGCTGTATTAGATTCTCCAGAGGCAGTAAGTACTGTTTTTACATAGGCTCTTTTTCCGGTCTGAACCGAATGAGACGCGCCTACCACACCCATGCTACTTCCAAAATCAACATCTATAGGCCAGGCTATTTTCTGAAGTTCTTCATCTTTCTTTTTGCTATCTAATAGTTGGGTATTACTTATTCCGCCCATACCAAACAGGCTAATTGCGCCAATTTTGGTTTGAGGGAAATTCAACTTAAAGGATAAATCTTGATAAGCAGGTACACCTGATTCCCCAAACTTTATTCCTACTGCATCAAAAAAACTTAAGGTAGAATAACGGTAACTGGCAATATAAGAAGAGCCATTTTTCTTGTTAATCGGCCCTTCAGCCAAAAGCTCCAGTCCTGCAAAACCTATCTGACCAATAAACTCTCTTTTTTCATTATTCCCAGCGCGCATTTTTAAATCGAATACCCCCGAGTTGGCATTTCCGTATTCTGCAGGGAAAGCGCCTGTCATAAAATCTGAATTCGACAGCATGTTGCTATTAAGGATACTTACCGGTCCGCCATTAGCACCCTGTGAGCCAAAGTGGTTTGGATTAAAGATATCTGCACCTTCTAAACGCCATAAGAGGCCCATAGGCGAGTTTCCACGAATAACAATATCATTTCTTTGGTCGTTACCTCCCGCAGCCACGCCTGCAAAGCTTGAAGCCATGCGGCTTGGGTCACCAAAGCCACCGGCATATCTTTGGGTTTGATCTATGGTAAATGATCGTCCGCTAATCAACACCAAATCATTATTGGTTTGCGCCTTATTGCTTTGAGCGGTTATAAGTACCTCATCCTTTTGAAGCACCTGCTCTGTAAGCTCTATCTGCAATACCACTTCTTTGGCAGAGTTTACAATGACATCATTGAGGGTTTTGGTTTGGTAACCTATATACGAAACCTTCACAGTTTTGCGTCCAAGGTTTACTTTTTCAATTTTGAATCTACCCAACTCATCGGTGGTAGCACCGTATGTTTTGGTATCATTAATTACCACCACAGTGGCACCTATAAGTGGCTGTTTGGTATCTTGATCGGTTACCGTGCCGCGTACCACTTGTGTATAATCTTGTGCACCAAGGTGAAGCGAAAAAAGAATAAAGAATGTTTGAATAATGAGTCGTTTCATTGCTGTGTAATTTTACGATACAAAAATGCAAACACCAAACCATGTAGCCTTGGCATGTTGGATGAACCGTAAATTTTGACCGATGAAACGAAAAAAGGAATGGATGGTAAAGGAAGTTTGGGGCTGGTAAAAATGAAATCCTGACAATAATCCTAAATTTTAGGATGCCTTATTTCAGAAAACTGCCATAAATTGCGCCCATGGACAGAAATGATATTTTAAAGGCCCTAAGTACCGTGCAGGAGCCAGATTTGAAGAAAGATTTGGTTACCCTAAACATGATTCAGGACATTGAAATAAATGGCAATGAGGTAGCTTTTAAAGTGGTTCTTACCACGCCTGCTTGCCCTTTAAAGGAAAAAATTGAGAAAGATTGTATAGATGCCATCCACCAATTGGTTTCTGAAACAGCCATTGTAAAAATAGAAATGACGGCCAACGTTACCAGTAACAGGGCCGATAAATTAACCTTACCCAATGTAAAAAACATCATTGCTGTAGCCAGTGGAAAAGGTGGCGTGGGAAAATCAAGTGTATCTAGCAATTTGGCCATTGCCCTTTCAAGAATGGGTGCAAAAGTTGGTTTGTTAGATGCAGATATTCACGGACCATCTGTTCCTATGATGTTTGGCGTAATGAATGAACAACCCTTAATGCGTGAGGTAGAGGGAAAACAACTAATGGTGCCTATTGAAAAATATGGCGTTAAATTGTTGTCTATTGGTTTTTTAATAAAGCCAGAGCAAGCAGTTGTTTGGCGCGGACCAATGGTTTCATCGGCTTTAAGGCAATTTATAAATGATACAGATTGGGGTGAATTAGATTATTTAATTTTAGATTTACCTCCAGGAACGGGCGATATTCACTTAACCATGCTCCAAGTGGTTCCGTTAACTGGCGTGGTTATGGTAACTACCCCTCAAGCTGTTGCTTTAGCGGATGCTTATAAAGCGGCAACTATGTTTGGCATGACCCCCGTTAAGGTGCCTATTTTGGGTGTAGTAGAGAACATGGCTTATTTTACTCCGGCAGAATTACCAGACAATAAATACCATATTTTTGGATACGGTGGCGGAAAAACCATGGCCAATGAATTGCAAGTACCCTTTTTAGGAGAAGTTCCTATTTTTATGGGAATTAGAGAAGGTGGAGATGCAGGCGCACCAGGAGCTACCGTAGATGGTTCTCCGGCACAAAAGGTATTTTTTGGGGTGGCAGAAAAAGTTGCCCAACAAGTAGCCGTACAAAATTCTCTACCTAAACCAGAACCTGCCAATTCATAAGATTATATTTTTGACAGAATAAGCTTCATCAAATTGTGTATTTTCGAAGACCATGAGTGAGGATATCAAAGATAAAATAGAAATTGCGTTAAATGGCATGCGCCCCTTTTTGCAAGCAGATGGCGGAGATGTTGAATTGGTAGAGGTAACCGATGAAATGGAGGTAAAACTTCGTTTGGTAGGCAATTGCAGCAATTGCAGCATGAGCTCAATGACCATGAAAGCAGGCATTGAAAGTGGCATTCGCAATGCCTTACCCCAAATCACCAAAGTTACTGCAATAGTTTAGGTTCGAACCGATTTTTTATTCTTTGCTTATTTCTTGGCCATTCTTTTGAAGGTAAAGGAGATAAATATCCCTTATCTTAGAAGATGATTCCTTAAAAGTGATACAAATACCTATTTCTAAGTATTTTCTTGCTTCAAAATAAGGTTCATATTTGGGCATGTTCAAAAAACTTTTCATTTTGCTTTTATTGCCGTTTGCTCTTCATGGGCAAGATACGTTAAAGCTAAATGCAAGTTTTACGTCAATCAACCTTGCCCAATATTGCGCTTACCAATCAGATATCAACTATAACTCACAAGAGTTAAAACCAGTCTTTCTAGATACGGCCCTAATGAACTTAAATGAGAACGAACTCTTGTTCTTTGATTTTGGTTCATACCGAAAAGAAATTTGGTTGAGGCTCAAAATGCAAGGTTTTGACGGCACAAAAGGGAATTATTTCTTAGAAATAAACAATTCACTTATTGATGAACTCCATTATTACCATTTGGTAAACGGACAAATAATTGACAGCAATTCTATTGGAGATGAGATCCCCTTTTATAGCAGACCCATCGCCTTTAGAAATCCAGTATATGAAATAAACCTTAGAGATGGAAAGGTGCACACCTTACTCTTTAAAATGGTTACAGATGGCAGAAAGTTTCATGTTCCTATGCAATTATTTGCCAATGATACATTCATCACTTGGATCAGTGGCAAAGACCTCTTATTTGGATTTTATTATGGCTTGCTTGGCCTCATGGTTATTCTATTTACCTATTTAGGTTTTAGCATTAAAGACCATGCCTTTACCCTATTTGCCAGCTATATATTTTTTTTAGGTCTGAACCAATTAACCGTAAGTGGTGTGGCCTACCAATATTTATGGCCTAATTCCCCTCGTTGGAGCAATCAAAGTGTGCCAATAACAATGACTTTGGCCATTTTAATTGGACTCATTTTTGGCAGAAAATTTCTTGAGCATGGCAAAAAAATTGTTTGGCTCGATAAAACCATTTTAACACTCATTGGGCTAAACCTCCTCATCATTGTTTTTGTTCTTTTAGGCGAACCTTGGTTTAGCATAGGTATTCGCATTTTGTATCAAATGATTCCCATTTTTTATATCCTTATGTTAGGATTGGGAATTTATTATTTAGGGCAGAAAACATACAGTGCACGCTTATTTGTTCCCAGTTTTTTCCTTGCTTCAGTAAGTATTGGAATTATGACATACTATACCATGGGAAACAATACAGATAATATTTTTACCAATAATTTGGTGATTTATGTATTGATTTTAAAATGTGTGGTACTCGCTTTGGCCATGTTAGATAGATTTAGAATCATCAAAAATGAAAAAGAACTGGCCGATAAAAATTTGATTTTACAGCTCGAAATAAATAACCAATTCAAAGAGAATCTCAATGTAGTTTTAGAGAAAGAAATTCAGGCGAAAAGTATCGAACTCGAGAAAAAACAACAAGAAGTTAATTGGGCGCATTTGGTGGGAGAAGAAAAGGAAAGACAACGCCTGGCAAAGGATTTACATGATGGAATGGGGAGCCTGCTGTCTACACTTAAACTTCATGCCCAATCTATAAACCTCGACAAAAAAATACTCAATAACCAAGAAGAAAAGAACTACCATAACTTGTTAGAAATGATAGACCAAGCTTGTTATGAAATAAGAACCATTTCACATAATTTATTGCCTCCGGGGTTAGAACACTTTGGATTACGATTGAGCCTACAATCCTTGCAAAATCAGATGAACCAACAAGCACATCTTAAAATGGGGCTAGACATTTTAGGAATGGAGGATATTGGCAACAAAGAATTAGAGCTCACCATTTATAGGATTGTTCAAGAACTTATAAATAATATTGTGAAACACGCTCATGCACAAAATATCCATTTGCAAGTGGTAAAAAGGCAGGATACAATTTTCATTATGGTGGAAGATGACGGGCAAGGTTTTGACATGAAAAAGGAAGAAAAGAATGGCATTGGCCTTAGTAATATTCAAAGCCGAGTAGCCTCCTTAAATGGTGTATTTTCTATTGATTCCTCCCATGGAAACGGCACCACCATTATTATTGAATTACCCATACTTATCTAATGAACCCAGTGAAACATTTATTGATTGCAGACGATCATCCCTTGTTTTTGGATGGGATTGAGATGATATTTAGTCAGACCGAAAAATATAAAATTGTGGCACGTGCAGTCAATGGTCAAGAAGTATTGAATCAATTACAACAACAAAAAATAGATATTGCCATACTTGATATAAATATGCCTGCGCCTAATGGCTTTGATTTATGTAAAATCATCCACGACAAATACCCAAGTTGTCATATAGTGATGTTATCAATGTACCACGACCACCAATTTGTAGATGAAATATTAAGAACAGGAGCCAAGGCATATTTGCTTAAAAATGCAGGCAAGGAGGACATATTTGCTGCACTAGAAGAAATTGAATTGGGTCGCTTATATGTGAGCAAAGATATCAAACGTTATAGCATAGATAATACATCTCAAAAGCAAGCCGAGTTCTTAAAATCGTTCTCCTTAACCAAAAGAGAATTAGAGGTAGTAAAGCATATTGTTTCCGGAAAAAACAGCCAAGAAATGGCAGAGATGTTGAATTTAAGCACCTATACTATCAATACACATCGCAAAAATATTTTACAAAAATTAGGATTAAAAAACAGCGCAGCCCTAGTAAAATTTGCCATGACGCATCAACTTGATTAATCAACTTAACCGGTAGTTAGTAAGACCAAAAATACCACTATATAGGTATTTTCAAAATGTTTGAATTGACCCACTTTTGTTGAAGATAAAATTTGTTAACTTACCTTGTACTCCCTCAAATGAACAAAGCACTTGTTTTTTCCGACGCGTTCATCATTTGTTTGCTACTCTATGCGGGATTTAGCAAATGGGGAGAAGTAAAAAGCAATAATGTGATTGTTGTTTATAGCCAATCAAAAAATGCAAGCCAAAAGGAAGGTAATGGGAAGTACCAAATTGATTACATAGAAGAAGGCTTAATTTCTCACCATTCCAAAATAACTCCTGCTCGCTATAGGACAAATGAGTGGGAAACAAGTATTCCTATAAATAACAGGGAGGTTCAAATCATACGCAAAACCAAGCGCATTTCATTTGATTAAGCCCAAACTTTTGTACCCTCAGTGCAATTGGTACAAATATCTATTTCCTTCCTACTGCGTAAGATAGCCCCTCTAAAATTCTGGTAGGCGTCTCCTCTCCATACCTCTTCAAAACTATCGGTTGCCACATCGCCAAAACGATGGGTTGCATCTTTATCAAAACAACAAGGCACAACCAAACCATCCCAAGTAACCACCGAACCACGCCATAAGCGCCAGCATTGGTTCAATAGTTCATTCTTTATCTCGTAACCCTTTTCAGTCTTTTTGTACCTGCTCAATTCTTCATTGTCGGGTATAAGCTCATCAGTGTTTTGGTAATCATAAATTTGGGCCGTTTTGATGCCCAATTCATCTACCCCAATTTCTTTGGCTATTTTTTTAAGTTCAGGAATTTGGTGCTCATTGTGTTTAAAAGCAATAAACTGCCAAATAATATGCGGAGTACTTTTACCTAGCTCTTTCTTCCATTTCACCAAGTTGCGCGTTCCTTCTAAAACCTTGTCTAAATTTCCGCCCTTGCGGTACTTTTGATAGGTATCTTGGGTAATGCCATCAACAGAAATAATAAGCCTGTCTAAGCCAGATTCAATGGTTGCTTTGGCCATTTCATCGGTAAAATAATGGGCATTGCTTGAGGTGGCCGTATAAATATTTTTGGCGGCGGCATACTTCACAAACTCCAAAAATTGTTTATTCAAAAAAGGTTCGCCTTGAAAATATAAAATCAGGTATATCAAATCCTCATGCAACTCATCTATAATTTTCTTGTACAAAGGCAAATCTAACATCCCAGTATTTCTCGAGAACTCTCGCAAACCGCTGGGGCATTGCGGACATCTTAAGTTACAACTGGTAGTAGGTTCAATTTCCATTACCACAGGCATACCCCAATGAATAGGACGTTTTAACATCCTACTCAGCAAGTAACTGCTATATAATTTCCCAGCATTCACTACCCTGGCAGGGTTGAGCTTAGAAAAGAAATTGAGTCCGTCTGTGAGGTTCCTGTTCATGGCAATAAAATCAGTTGCATATTAGTTGATTTGAGCGATATTATTTGTCAAAAAGGGCAACAAAAAAGGCTGCCCCTGCAGAGAGACAGCCTTTCCTTATCTGAATGAGCTCATTAATCTACATTATCATGTAAAAAAGAGTTGTTGGTTTTTATTTCAGGTTTACCGCTGTTATCATCAAACAAACTCAAACGACTTACTTGGGTTACAGAAGAGTGCGGAACATCGTCTAAACGCTTTAATTTACGCTTGTAGGCTGGTTCTTTTTCAAGATCTCTCAAACCCTGTGGCGTATTGATGCTAATGTTTAAATCTTTTAAGGTTTTGATACGCTGAATATGTTTCTCAATTTTCTTTTCTTGGTCTTCAAAGGTAGTATCATTGATCAAGTCAAAAATAGGTTGTTGGGTAATTGCCTCAGGCAAATGCTCCAGCACCTTCTCTTCAATGGTTTGATCTATTTCAGCCTCATCTTCCATAAAGTTTTGCGGAAATTCAACTTCAAAACTTTCCTCCTCAATTTCTTCTTCAATGCGTAGGTTCAACTCAATTTCGTTTGGGTTGATTTCAGGCTTTTTTGGCTCGAACCGCTCCTCCTCTAAACTGTATCTTGTTGGCTCGGGCATAATACTTTTAGGCGATACAGGCTGAGCCATGGGTGCTTTAGGTGCAGCAGGCTCAATGTTTTGTTTAGCTTCTACGTTACCAATAATAATTTTATTTTCCTTTGGCAATGTTTCAAACCCAGTAGCAATTAAGGTAACCGAAATTTGATCTCCTAAGGTTTCATCATAACTGGTACCAATAATCATCTCAGCAGTAAACCCACTTTCTTGTTGAATATAATTGTTGATTTCTTCAAACTCACTCATCAACAACTCATGGTCGCCAGAAGCAGAACTTACATTCAATAAAATATTCTTAGCACCAGTAATTCTATTTTCATTCAACAAAGGAGATGATAGAGCCGCTCTAACTGCATCCATCGCACGTGTTTCGCCACTAGCTTGGGCTGAACCCATGAGAGCCACACCACTCGATTTCATAACAGTTTTCACGTCTTCAAAGTCAACGTTTATTTCACCAGGGTAAGTAATTACCTCAGCAATTCCTTTGGCAGCAGTATTTAAAATTTCGTTGGCATGTCCAAACGCTGCACGCATTGGCAAGTTGCCATACATGTCTTTTATTTTATCGTTGCTAATAATTAGCAAACAATCTACAGAGTTCTTCAAAGCTTCAATACCCTCAAAGGCAAAATCTTTTCTACGTTTGCCTTCAAAAGAAAACGGCGTAGTAACAATGCCCACCGTTAAAATATCCATTTCACGCGCTGTTTTGGCAATAATTGGTGCAGCACCCGTTCCGGTACCACCACCCATACCTGCGGTAATGAAAAGCATTTTGGTATTTACGCCAAGGGTTTCAATAATATCCTCAATGGCTTCCATGGCCGAGTTTTTACCCACTTCTGGATTTGAACCTGCGCCCAAGCCCTGGGTTAACCCTGCACCCAATTGGATTTTATTAGGAATTGGACTGTTCTCCAATGCCTGCAAATCTGTGTTACAGATAATAAAGTCTACACCCTTAATACCCTTTGAATACATGTAGTTAACGGCGTTACCACCACCACCACCTACACCCAACACCTTAATGATAGATGATTTTTCGCGGGGCATGTTGAATTTAAATGTACTTTCCATATCGTTTTTTTTTATGACCGCACCGTGGAGTTTGGTCAGAATATGTTACTTATTAAAAATCGTTTAGGTCCTCGTCGTCGTACAACCACTTTTTACCCTTGTCGAACCAACGCGATAACAAACTGCGCTTGTTGATTTCGTCTTCAGCTTGTTTCTTTTCTTTGGCGTCGGTAATGTGGTTTATCTTTTCACGTTCCTCTAATCCTTTAAATCCTTTAAGTACCAAACCTACACCTGTAGCGTAAATCGGACTCTTAATCTCATCTACCGCAGTTTTGCCAATATGTTCATTGGCATAACCTATACGTGTATCTAAGCTGGTCACAAATTCTACCAACTTATCAAGGTGTTTCAATTGAGAGCCACCACCTGTAATCACAATACCAGCATTGAGTTTTTTCTCTAAACCAGAACTTTTGATTTCATACAATACGGTTTCAAAAATTTCTTCAACCCTAGCTTGAATTACCATGGCCAAGTTTTTTACAGAAACCTCTTTTGGAGGGCGACCATGAAAGCTTGGAATACAAACGATTTCGTTTTCTTTATTCTCTTCTGCCAAGGCTGAACCAAATTTCACTTTTAACGCTTCGGCTTGGTTTTTTAATACATTACAACCTTCTTCCACATCCTTGGTGATAATGTTTCCACCAAAAGGAATTACCGCTGTATGACGGATGATACCATTTTTAAAGATGGCCACATCTGTGGTACCACCACCAATATCTACCAAACACACACCTGCTTCCATTTCCTCAGACGTTAATACCGCATCTGCAGAGGAAAGGGGCTCAAGAATAAGATCGGCAACTTCTAAACCTGCCCTATCTACACTCTTGTAAATATTTTTAATGGCATCTACATTTCCTGTAATGATATGAAAATTGGATGTCAAGCGAACGCCTGTCATCCCAATTGGATCGTACACATCACCAATATCATCCACTGTATACTCTTGGGGTAATACATGAATAATTTCATCGCCAGGGGCTAGCGCCAATTTGTAAGTATCTTCAATTAATCTGGCTACATCTTCCTTTTTTATTTCTTCATCAGCCTTACCCAAGCTAATGCTGTTGCGGTGTTGCAAGCTTTTGATGTGCTGACCAGCAATTCCCACATGCACGCTATGAATCTCAAGCTTCATGTTCTCATTTACGCGCAGCAATGATTGACGAGCTTTCTCAACGGCTTCGTTGATAGCCCTCACGGTCTTTTCAATATTCCTCACCTCTCCGCGAATCACTCCCAAGCTCTCGGCCTTTCCCATGGCCAATACTTCAATTTTACCGTGCTCGTTTCTGCGGCCCACAATGGCACATACCTTGGTAGTACCAATATCTAACCCTACAATTACTTTAGATTCTGCAGACATGTTGTTTATTTTACTTTTTACAAATTACCTGACCGTCGAACCGAATATCAATACTTCTGTATTTGTTCCATCCAATGCGGTTTAATCCTTCTCTATAGAAAACCAGCAACTTCCTGAACTTTTTATCGGGCTCGTCGGCATTACCAAAAATGATGTATTTACTGCCCACCTTTGGGACCAGCACCAACTCATTATCGGCTCTTACAAATATCTGTTCAATTAGTGCCTTGTAGAATGGATGTTTATCAACATATGAGGCCATTTTGAACAGTTGATTTCCTACAAAAGAGTACACTGAATCCCCTTTTTCAAACCGTTCAAATATATTTCCACTGGCCAAGGGTACTCTGCAAGTAAAGTTCTCAGACAAAGGTATTTTCACTCCGTACTGATCCAAATAATACTGGGTGCCATCAAAGCGCATTACCCTCAAAATGGGCCTTCGCTGCTCTACCCGCACGTTTAACACACCATGCATATCTGCGTAAACCTCTGCATCTTCCAAAAGCGGTTGCCTCAACAATTCTTGCTCCAAGCGCGAAACTTGTATTTCATCCAATTCCATTCCCAGCAGTTTTTGGTCTGAACGCAATCCTTTGCGCATCGTTTCCAAAACCCTTTGTCGGTTATAAAAATGAATATCTATGGGATACACTGCCACATACACTTTTTTGCAGGGCAAAGAACTTTCTTGTTTATGGGTAAATGCCAGTACAAACACTACGCAAGAAATCATGCCTGTCCACATCAAGAGCAGCAGCACTTTCTTTATTGCTTTCCAACGGTTTGTACTCATCCACTTCATTTACTCAACGCATTTTTTATGGGTTCAACCAAAGCATCTATATCTCCTGCACCCAAGGTGAGAAATAATTTGGGCTGCAAGGCTTTCACTCTTTCCACCAATTCTTGTTTACTTACCAACTCCTTTTTCGCAAGGGTCATTTTCTCCAATAACATGGCCGAACTCACCCCTTCAATGGGCAATTCTCTTGCAGGGTAAATATCTAATAACAGCATATGATCGGCCATTGACAAAGCCTCAGAAAAACCAGCTGCAAAATCGCGTGTGCGGGTAAATAAATGAGGCTGGAATGCTGCTACCAACTCCATAGTTGGGTACATGCGTTTTACTGAACCTAAGATGGCTTTCAACTCCTCTGGGTGGTGTGCATAATCATCAATAAATACACAATTGGGTTCTTTGATAATGTACTCAAACCTTCTTTTAACGCCTCTAAAACTAAACAAGGCAGCACGTAACTCCTCTTCACTTACACCTGCCTCTAAGGCAATGGCAGAAGCCGCTACCGCATTTTCAATATTATGCATCCCCGGAATTCCAAGCGATAAATTCTTCACTATTTTGCCATTCAGGTTCAGGCTAAATACATGTTCTGCTTCATTGATGTGTATATCAAAAGCAAACACATCGGCAGCAGCATTTAAGCCATAAGTTTTATGGTTTACTGTTAAGGAGGGAATAATATCTAGCCCATATTTCACCCAAAGTGTACCTCCATTTACCAACCTATTGGCATAAGCCAAAAATGATTCTTGCATGGCACTGTGCTCACCATAAATATCTAAATGATCGGCATCGGTAGAGGTAATAACTGAATAATAAGGAAACAAAGTCAAAAAAGACCTGTCAAACTCATCGGCTTCAACCACGGTGTATTGCGCTTCCTTGGGCAATACATCTGCTTGTGGATGCAGCAATAAATTGGTTTGATAATTAGAAGTAATGCCACCTAAAAACGCATTGCATTTTACGTGTGAGTCGGTTAAAATATGCGCCACCAAAGAAGAGGTTGTTGTTTTTCCATGGGTTCCTGCCACACCTATGGTTTTATAGGCGGCACTCAATAAGCCCAATACTTCTGAACGCTTTTGAATGGTAAAATTTCCTGCGCGCAACCAAGCCCATTCCATATGGTCTTTAGGTATAGCTGGCGTAAGCACCACCAAGGTATGCTTTACATCTAGATGCAATGATTTGAGGTAGTCTACATCATCTGTATAATGAATGTGCATCCCTTCTTCTGTTAACTTTTTGGTGAGGGGTGTTTCTGTTTTATCATAACCCAACACGCGTATACCAACATGTTTAAAGTATCGCGCAATGGCGCTCATGCCAATGCCGCCAATACCCAAAAAATAAGCGGTTTGAATGTCTTTTAGGTTCATATTATTTCTTTAAGGCCAATAATTCTTCAGCTATTCTTTCTGCGGCATTTAGAATGGCCAATTGCTTGATATGTTGTTGCAAATCCTTTTGTAAATTTTCATTGGTAAGCAACTTCAATACCTCTGGTACCAGGTTCTCTTTGGCTTCTGCATCTTTCACTAAAATTGCCGCTCCCACTTCTACCAGAGCCATGGCATTTTTTGTTTGGTGGTCTTCACTCACATTTGGAGAAGGTACCAAAATACATGGTTTCCCAACTATTTGTAACTCGGCAATAGACAAGGCTCCTGCTCTTGATATCACCACATCTGCTGCAGCATAGGCCAAATCCATTTCATAAATAAACTGAGACACTACCAACGAGAAAGAAGCATCTTGCATCTTGGCTTTCACACTTTCAAAATTCTTTCCTGTTTGCCAAATCACGTTGAGTTCAGCCATGTTCAGCAAATCCAAATCCTTCTCTATACTTTGATTGATAGTTCTTGCTCCCAAGCTTCCTCCAATAATCAAGACCGTTTTTTTATTTGGGTTCAAACTGAAAAATGAAAGAGCCTTCGCACGCTTATTTTCTGTTTCACATATATCCATGCGCACTGGATTTCCGGTTTTTACAATCTTTGAGGCAGGAAAAAAGCGCTCCATTTTATCATAGGCTACAGCAATTTTACTTACCCTATTCTTCAATATTTTATTGGTTATACCTGCATAAGAATTTTGCTCGTGAATCATGCTAGGTACTCCTTTT
>CAILJQ010000065.1 GCA_903834625.1 uncultured Bacteroidota bacterium | reverse complement strand
ATTTAATACAGATACCTTCCGTTTTACAGATAAGAGTTTGTATGGACCAAGCACTTGGAGATGGACATTCACCCCTTCTACAGCCCAGTTCTTAATGGGAACAACCCCAACTAGCAAAAACCCAATGGTTCGCTTTACACAGCGTACTAAGTATACTGCCAAATTGGTGGTAACTAATGCATATGGTTCCGACTCTTTAACCAAGGTTGATTATATCAATATAGGCGCTTACGACCAACCACAATGTTTGAGTGATATCAACCTGGCAGATGGAAGTATTGGAATTACTAGGGTTAAATTAGAACCAGGTATTGATACATCAGTAAATGCATATAACCCATGTTTTCAAATTGTGGGTGGTAACCAAGCGGCAAATTTATATAGAGGCAAAAAGCATGCATTGTCTATCACTCGTCCATCAACAACCAGTCCAATGGATCGTAAAGCTTGGATAGATTTTAACATGGATGGTGTGTTCACAAATGATGAATTGGTGATGAACGAAATGAACGCTACTAACCTTACCAAAATTGATACAGTAGCAGTTACACCTACGCAGATATTAGGTGCCACTCGTATGCGTGTTGGAGTAAGCTATGCAGGAACTACTTTGAATCCGAGCGTTACTTTCTTGGGTGTGTTTAGAGATTATTTAGTAAACTTCCCATTGGATACAGTTAAACCTACTATCAATCTTAATGGAAATGCAACTTATTATACTGAAATCCACAAGCCATATGTTGATCCTGGTGTAAATGCTAACGATAATATCGAAGGAAATATCAGCTCAAGATACCAAGTATTTGGAACGGTAGATACAAGTAAAGTTGGTCCAAATTACTTAAAGTATATAGCGAAAGATTACTATGGTAATGTGAGTGATACCATGTACAGAACTGTATTTGTGGTATTAAACCAAAGCGGACCATCATTAGGTGTTTTGGGAGCTTCACCAGTTTATGTTCAAGTTTATAACAAGTATACTGAACCTGGTTATACTGCAAAAGATAACCAAGGGAATAATATTTCTAACCAAGTGGTTATTACTTCAAATTTAGATACCTCTAAAATTGGTTTGTATAGCATCACTTACACTGTTATCGACGCTTTTGGATTATCTGCAACCGGACAAAGAGCGGTAAATGTAGGTGATACTGCTCGCCCAGTTATTACACCTAAAGGTAGTCCTTATTTACACCAAGTGGGTACGGCCATAGATTTAAGTAAAATTGTAGATGTAACAGATAATTATTGGGCTCGTTTATTTATAGATTTAACTATTCAAGGTACCGTAGATGTAAACAGCGTAGGTTCATACTATATATCTTATGTTGCTAGAGATAACACTGGAAACCTAAGTGATTTGTTGTTATTAGAAGTGAAAGTTTTAGATAGAAAAGCTCCTGTAATTGTATTAACAGGAGACAATCCAATGAACACAGAAGTAAGACAATCATTCATTGATCCAGGTTATACTGTTTCTGATAATTATTGGCCTGCAGGTACCATATCGGTATCTATCAAAAATTCACCGAATATTAACGTTTTAGGTGAATATACCAGGTGGTATATCGCTACTGATCCATCAGGAAATAAAGATTCTGTTTCACGTGTTATTAAAGTTGTAGATACTACCAAACCAAGAGTTGATCTATTGAACATTACTGAGGTTAACTTGCCACGTTGGAAAGTATATACCGATGCTGAAATTGATCAAGTTTCTTTGATTGATAACTACAACACTGATGCACAAATGAGAACACCTACTAATTTCATCAAATTGGTAAGTTTACCTAAAAATGCACAAGGTCAATATTTTGGTGATGCTCCTGGTTTATATAGTGTGCGTTACACCGTAAAAGATTTGTCGGGTAATGTATCTGATGAATCCGTTAGAACCATCAACGTTACACCAGAAGGTCCTGCAGGATTAGAAATTATGAACATCGATCGTTTGATGAGTGTTTATCCTAATCCAAGTAATGGTCTTATTAACCTACGTTTAGCAGGTGCTTTACCTGAAAATGTTAAGATTACAGTTTTAGACATGTTGGGTAAGGAAATCACCCAAATGACAATCAATGGTAATAATCTACAAACTCAAGAATTGAATTTAACGGCTCAGCCTAAAGGAATTTATTTCCTAAAAGTTCAAACAGGTGATCAGGTATATACCAAGAAGCTTCAAATTAACTAAGCGTACACTTGAATAAATGAAAGGAGGCTTACTCGAAAGAGTAAGCCTCCTTTTTATTTGTTAGATAGTGTGTTCAATTCTTATTTTTTCATTTTTATTATTGACCAATGATTGAGATTCAGAGGATTTCGTAAAACTATTTGATGTTTATTTGGTTTTACCTCTAATAAAATTTTAGGATTTTATTCAGTTTTATTAGGTTACCTTTAATAATAATTTAAATATGAAACATATGCTACACCAAAAGCTTCATTTAAAGAAATCGCTAATTTTTAGCGTATTGATGCTATTGCACATGTTGTATTCGCAAAATTTGTTTGCACAAACCAATATTGCGCCATTAGCAACAGCATCTGCCTCAACCTGTAATACAGGTCCTTGCAGTGCTTTAAACAATGGCGTGTATGGAACATGTGGTACACAAGAAATGTGGATTACCACCTCTGGGCCTCCAAATGGTACAGAGTGGCTAGAGTTCACTTGGTCTTCTGCTGTTTCAATGGACAAGATTACTATTCATCATGCCCAAACTACCGGAAGGTTCCTTACGGGTGGCACAATCCAAAGATGGAATGGAACAGCCTATGTGAATCATCATACCTTTTCAGGTTTGAACCAAGCCAATTGTATCAATGATGTTTTATTTCCAGTAATGACCTCAACAAGGCTGCGTATCACTGCTTTTGTAATGGGAACTGGTCAAAACTCAAATCCAAATTTCAGAGAGATTGAAGTTTTTAGTGCCATTGGTGGCGCAGGTGGTGGACCAATTTTACCACCAATCGCAAACTTTTTTCCTAGCCAACCTACGGTAAACGCTGTTCCAACAGATACAGTTTGGATCAATAGTCCTTATGATTTGGTTTCAACCAGCACCAATGCTACACGCAGTTTTTGGGATTTACCAGGTGAAAATCCATTGTTACCGGGTTATGCAAGAAGCAATGTGGCGTGGACCTCACAACAATATATTGATACAGCTAAATACAGTCAAAAGTTTCGTTATACTTATAATAGAAGAGGATTTTGGCCAGTAAGATTGCTTGCGGTAAATGACATGAAGCGAGACAGTTTACGTGATAGTATTGTTAAGTACATTTGGGTGGATACACCTAATACCACGCCTAAACCTAATTTCTTTGCAGCACGTAGAAAAATTGGTATTGGCGATTACGCTTCAATGGTAGATATTACCTCAGGTGGCCCGAACATGTGGTATTGGACCT
>CAILJQ010000064.1 GCA_903834625.1 uncultured Bacteroidota bacterium | reverse complement strand
CTCAAGCCCAGAGAGTCGGAGGGTATAATCTTTTGTCATGTGATATATTGTCGATAGACCATGGACCATAGTCCATAGTAGTTTTCTTCTTTTAGTTTTTTTATTAGTTCAATTTAGTTCTAAAACTTTGCAGCATTTTCGATATGGTTTCCCAATCTGAATACACTTTATCAAAGTCTTCGTTAAGAATTATTCCTCGTCTTTTAGCAATATGAATGCAACATACAACTTCAATAGTAGATCTTATTGCATATCCAATAAACTTCGAAAATTCTGCATTTGATTGTCCTTGGGACCCTTCTGCGATATTCAAGGCAATAGAATCTGAGGCTCTTTTAATTTGTGAGGTAAGAATATAGGTCTCCTCCTTGGGAAATTTCTTCACCAAAATATCAATGAACTCAATTAAATCCATTGATTTAGACCATACATCCAGTTTCTCAAATTTAAACATTCATTTTATTATAGATAATTTCTATTGACTATCGTCTATGGTCCATGGACCTTTGGCTAATGGCTATTAGCTCCAGTGGATCGTGGTTGGTAATTCGCGGCCATATCGGCAATGGCTTTGATATGGTCTGGTGTGGTACCACAGCAACCACCCAAGATATTAACCAAACCTTCTTTGCAAAACTCTTCTACTTGTTTAGCCATAGCTGCTGGTGATTCATCGTACTGACCAAATTCATTTGGCAAACCGGCATTTGGATAGGCGCTCACAAAGAAATCTGATTTACCTGAAAGCACTTGTAAGTATGGACGGAGAGCACTTGCACCTAGGGCACAGTTTAAGCCAATACTTAATAAAGGTGCGTGTTGCATGCTAATTAAAAAAGCTTCGGTTGTTTGACCCGAAAGGGTTCTACCCGAGGCATCAGTAATGGTACCTGAAATCATAATAGGGTATGATTTTCCTGTTTCTTCTGCCAATTCATCCACAGCAAACAATGCTGCTTTTGCATTGAGTGTATCGAATATGGTTTCTATTAGCAATACATCAACTCCTCCTTCAATTAATTTGCGCGCTTGTTGTTTGTATGCACTTACTAATTGGTCGAAGGTAATGGCACGGTAACCTGGGTCGTTTACATCCGGACTAATTGAGGCTGTTCTATTGGTAGGCCCCATAGCTCCAGCCACAAAACGCGGTTTAGCAGGATTAAGAGCCGTCATCTCATCGGCTACTTCACGTGCAATTTTTGCACTCTCATAATTGATCATATCCACCCATTCCTGACCCAAATCATAATCGGCTTGGGCAATGATGGTACCGCTAAAGGTATTTGTTTCAATGATATCTGCACCCGCTTCAAAGTATTGTTTGTGGATGGCTTTGATTACATCTGGGCGGGTAAAACTTAACAAATCGTTATTGCCCTTTAAGGGTTTAGGATGGTCTTTGAGGGCATCATTTCTAAAATCAATCTCTTCCAATTTATAGCGTTGGATCATGGTACCCATTGCGCCATCTAGGATGAGGATTCTTTGTTTTAATATTTCGTATATATTCATAATTCTCAATTTTACATTTGGTTTGATGAATACAAGCATAACAGAAAGAGGAAGCAAGCATGCATGCTGTCATCAATACTTATCTGAGAAAGTTGCCGATTTGTGTTTGAATCTTTGTAGAAAAATTCATTCACTTATCAGTATTCGGAAAG
This sequence comes from uncultured Bacteroidota bacterium, assembly GCA_903834625.1. Taxonomy (GTDB): domain Bacteria; phylum Bacteroidota; class Bacteroidia; order UKL13-3; family UKL13-3; genus B1. The sequence continues at coordinate 10,465 of CAILJQ010000064.1, read as the reverse complement.
AATCTCCGAAATAGGTATTGGCACTATTAACTATGTTGTTAACTTGCCAAGACATCATAGGGCCTATTCCCTCCGTCTTTCTGGATAAGTGGTGCAAATATAAGGCTTTAAGTGTCAAAATTGTAGCAACATTGTAAAATAAATAGTTGTAAATATTTTGAGTCAAATGAAGGCAGGGGGCTACTTCCCATGTTTTTGAAGGCCATGGAAATGCTTGGAAACCAACAATAATTCAGCACTTTAGCCATTTATCCGATTCTTTCATCTATCTTTGCCGCTCATTTTTAAGAAAGTACTTTGAAAAATTTTAGTGAACTAGGCGTCGAGCAGTCCCTCCTGAATGCGATTCAGGAACTGGGTTTTGAGAACCCAACGCCTATACAGGAGCAGACGATTCCTGTATTTTTAGAAACCGGACGCGACATTTTAGGATTAGCCCAGACGGGTACCGGTAAAACAGCAGCATTTGGCCTGCCTATTTTGCAGTTGCTTGACCCTGCAGCAAGGCATATCCAATCATTGGTTATTTGTCCAACACGCGAACTCTGTATGCAGATTTCTCGCGATCTGGCCTCTTACAGCAAATTTAAGCCCGGCATTAACGTGGTAGCTGTGTATGGAGGAGCCAGTATTGAACGCCAAATTAGCGACATCAAACGTGGAGCTCACATTATTGTGGCTACTCCTGGTAGGTTGATGGATTTGATGAGCAGAAAAGCCATCAACATCAAAAACGTAAATTTTGTGGTGTTAGATGAGGCAGATGAGATGTTAAACATGGGATTTGAAGAGGATGTAGAATACATTCTTGGACATACCCCCGATGAAAAACGTGTTTGTTTGTTCAGTGCCACCATGCCAAAAGCCATTCGTAACATTGCCAACAGGTACATGAACGATGCGGTTGAAATTAGCGTAGGCAAATCTAACTCAGGTAATGTTAACATTACTCACCAGTATTCAGTTGTGCATGCAAAAGACAAGTATGCCGCTTTGAAACGTTATGTAGATTTTAACTCAGACAATTTGTATTGCATTATCTTTTGTACCACTAAAAACGAAACACAAGATATCAGCGATAAATTGATCAAAGATGGTTACAACGCAGATTGTTTGCATGGCGATTTAAGTCAGGCACAACGTGAAAAAGTAATGAACCGCTTCCGTCACCATGCCATTAAAATTTTATTGGCAACTGATGTGGCAGCTAGAGGTATTGACGTAAGTGGATTAACACACGTTATTCATTACCATTTACCAGATGATATTGAAAATTACACACACCGTAGTGGAAGAACCGGACGTGCAGGTAAATTAGGAGTATCCTTTACCCTATTACACATGCGTGAAGGTGGCAGATTAAAGGATATCGAAAGAATAAGTAATATCAAGTTTGAAAAAGTACTTATTCCTAGTGCCATGGATGTGCGTGATAAAAAATTATTGGCTTTTACAGATACAATTATCAATACAGAAATTGAAGAAAGTATTTTTGATGCCCAAGTAATGACAGGCTTAGAAAGTTTAATGAGCCTTGAAAAAGATGAGTTATTAAAAAAGTTTTTATCGCTTGAATTGCGTAGGTTCTCTGTTGATTTTGCCAATGAGCCAGATTTAAATATTGGTGCAGCTGGAGATCGCGGCAGCAGAGATGGAGCTAGCAGCAAAGGTTACAGAGGTTCACGTATTTTTGTGAGTTTAGGTAAAAAAGACGGATTTGATATTCGTAGCTTTAAGGATTGGGTTGCCGATTCAGCAAATATTAGTTGGAAAGATTTACATGTAGATGTGAGTGGTGTATACAGTTTTGTAGATGCCAAAGACGAACATGTACCTTCCATTTTAAAGGCACTTAACGGTATTACCTACAAAGATCGTTTGGTAAGAGCAGAAGTTAGTGGCGATAAAAAAGGCGGATCTGGCTCATACGGCGGTGGTGGCGGTGGATCATATGGCGGCGGTCGCGGTGGAAGAAGAAGCGATTCTTCTGAAGGCGGAAGCGGCAGATCATACGGCGGCGAGCGCAGAGTAAGAGAAAGATCGGGCGGAGGAGAAAGATCTGAAGGTGGTTTTAGCGGTAGAAGAAGAAGCGAAAGCTTTGGCGGTGGTGGAGATAGAGCTGCAAAACCAAAACGTAGATACGACTGACTGGAGTTGATGGAAAAAAAATAGACGAAGTAGTAATACTATTGCCTATTTCATTTTAGTCCATTTACCAATAATAACGAGGCCAATTCAACAGAGTTGGCCTCTTTTTTTTAATCTAATATAGTTTGCAAATCCCTTTTGTTTTCACACATTTCTTGTTAACCTTTGCAATTGAAAATGATTAACGAACAAACACTCTGGGAAGCACTGGAAACAGTGATGGATCCTGAAATACCTACCATTTCAATGGTAGACATGGGCATTATTACAGGCATTATAATGAGTACCGACCAAAGTAAGGCATTTGTAGAAATGACACCTACTTTTTCTGGCTGTCCTGCTATTAAAGCCATGGAACAAATGGTACATGATAGGCTCATTGAAATTGGCGTAAAAGAAGTGGAAGTAAGAACCACTTTTAACAAACCTTGGAACAGTAATCTTATTACTGAAAGAGGCAGGCAACACCTGAAAAAACATGGTCTAGCTCCTCCTCCAATGCACAAAGGAGAAATAACCCAAGAGTTATTAGAAAATATTGAATGTCCGTTTTGTGGCAGCAAAAACGTGGAAATGAAAACGCCATTTGGACCTACCCTTTGCAGAAGCTTACATTATTGCAATAACTGTTTACAAGCATTTGAACAGTTTAAACCTGTGGTTTAAATGAATTTAAAAAAAATAGTTGGTTCAGGAGTTGTTTTTTTTCTGCTGTTGTTGATTATAGCAAACATTCCGGGTATAGCCTTTTCAACTGTATCACCCAATAATTTATTTACTCTTCTTGCCTACTATATCACCCAAAGTGGTGGACCTATTGGCACAACCTTATGGGTGTTCTTAGCTTGCATCTTATATGCAACATATGAAGATGGATGGAAAAACAAAGTTTTGGTAACACTCAAAGCATTTATTGGGTTAAGCATTGTTATTGGAGCCTTTGCCGCTATCAATGAGAAATTCACCAAACCTATTCTAAAATCTGAACGTCCGAGCCATGCCCTCATGTTAGAAAGACTGCAAGCCACACAACAACTCGACTCACTTTATGCCTTAACCAAAGATGAACGTATTGCCTACTTTGGCAAAAGAATCAATGAGCAGAAGAATTTGTTCACCAATATTGACCTACAAGTTTTAGCGCATTGGATTGAAGAAGGCGGGTATTCATTTCCAAGCGGACATAGTTTCAATGCCTTCCTGTTGGCCATGATTTTTAGTTTTGGATTGTCACAAAATAGAGGTTCATATCTGTTTCGAAAACACTTTTATATTCCTTTCTTATGGGCTGTTGCCATAGCCGTTTCGAGGGTTAGTTTGGGTGCTCATCACCCTGCAGATGTAGTTGCTGGAGCGGCTATGGGAATTGGGTTTGGAGCCATCCTCTTGTATGTTGATTTAACACGTCATTGGATTACTCATAAAAAGGAATTTGAATAATATTCACGTTAACACTTGGTAATACACTTCTGAAAGTAAGCTTGCACCTGCCTCTGTTTTACAATAAGTTTTTACCTTTCTTTTCCCATGTAGTTCTTCTCGTTCAAAAAATATCGAAAGCGGATAAATCTCTTGTTTAGTATCAATTATACAAGTAAGCTTGTTGTTTGAAACCTTTGTTTGCAAACGAACAGCAAAGGAATAAGGATTTTTAAATCGAAGGTCTTTATAGGCATATACAACCGCCGCATCGGCACCAAGTGGCGTAAACCTATCTTGCTCTTGGTAAATATCTAATGAATGGTGGTAGCGTTCAAGTATGTCGAAACCCAATTGCAAGGCATGAAAGTATACAATACTTGCTAATTGGCATAAACCTCCTCCATAATCCTCTCCTACCTTTCCTGCAATAATATTCCTACTTAATTGGTATCCGTTGTTTGCGTTTGGTATACCCAAAGAATGCCAAAACGAGAAAACTTCTCCAGGTTGTAAAATGAGGTTCTGAATAGCATCCGCACCTCTTGAAATATTATGTATCTTGTTGCTAAAATACAAACCAGGCATAATGGTTTGCTCTATGTGATAAGAATATGGAAATGTGCTAACCTCGTCCTTTTTGTAGCCTATTTTACAATGTACACCCGTATACCAATCATTTGATTTTCTGAGGAGCTGTTTGCAAAAAACTTTAAATGCAGGTGGCAGGTATTTCTTCATGGTCATTTCTTTTCTAATACAACCATTAAATAGGAAGCATACTTTCTTAAAAATGATTTACATAGCCAATTATCAATTGGTAATACAATGCGAGAAAGCCAAGCGGGCAGGCGATGTACAGGAAAAAACAATACCCCGGTATATGATTTAATTTGCCACTCGCTGCTCAATTTTTCTTGCAAAAATTCAAGAGAATAATGGGTGGCAGCGTGCCAGTTTTTTGAACTTTGTTTTAAAAAATTCCTCCGGTATGAAGAAGGAAAATCGAATAGAAATAGTCCGCCTTTGGGTAATATCCTATGTATTTCTTTGATAATGTTTATGCCTTTATTTACCTCGAGGTGCATGAACAGATGTAAACAAAAAACACTTTGAAAACTAGCTGGTGAAAAAGGCGTTTGAATAGCATCGCAACAAATAAACTCTTTGTGGGGATATTTATATTTAGCAACTTTTAACATAGCCTCACTAATATCTGCGCCAATACTAGCAAACTCCATCATTCTGCCAGTTCCGCAACCCAAACTTAAACAAGGAAGTGACAGCTTTTGCTTATTAAAAATACGTAATTCTTGGGCATGAATATACTGGCCATAAGTATGGCTGAACCTACTTTTGTCGTATTCATCAGCAATGTCAGTGTAATATTGCGTAATCTCTTGCTGCATGTTTTTGGTTCAAAACGAAAACTAAACCCCGAATTGTTTTAAGTGATGGTCGAGGTGTTTATAAAACATGTTGTTCCATTCGGTTGCATTTAACAGCCCAAATGAATTAGATTCTTTACCTTCAAAATAAGTAGCGCCCAAAGATTGAGTTTTGGTGATATAATCAATCAAACGCTTTTGTTCAATAGAGAAATTGCGTTCATCTTTGATGATAAATGCCGGTGCGGTTTGACTGGATTTTTTATATGCTGCTTCATTTACTACAACAGGCTTTACAAATAATTTTAATATAAACCTCATTACAGGATTAGGCTGAGGATGTTTATTCTCATAAGCCATTTCATAGGTAACATTGCAATGCGCCAACATTTGGTCAACACGCATGGTGCCCCATTGCGCGGGTGTGTCAAAGGTTAGCTGTTGAATTCTTTGGATAACAGCATCGGCTACTTCTTTTTCAAAAATTATTGGGAGGGCCATATTTATTAGGTTATTGTTCAAATAAACAAAAAAATGCCGAAACATCAGAAATAGAGGTATTGGAATTACCTTATCTTGCATAAAAATTCTGCATGAAAATATTATACGGTGTACCCGGAGAAGGCATGGGACATGCTACCCGCAGCAAGGTGATCATTGAATACCTTTTAGGAAAAGGTCATGATGTTAAAATAGTTTCGAGCGCTAGAGCCTTTACATTTTTAGACAAGGCGTTCCCAGGTAGGGTTATTGAAATCAAAGGATTTCATTTTGCCTATAAAAATGCAGAAGTTTCTAAAACTGGAACCTTTTTGCTGAACCTCAAAAATGCCGGCAAAAATTTGGTCTATAATTTTGGCAAAAAACTTCAATTGGAGGAAATGTTTGAACCCAATTTGGTCATCACAGATTTTGAAAGTTTTTCTTATGTGTATGGCCAATTGCATCAACTTCCACTTATTAGCATAGACAACATGCAAGTAATGAACAGGTGTAACTTGGCCATAGATATTGCGCCGGAAGAAAAAACCAATTACCAAATAGCCAAACAAATAGTAAAAGCTAAGGTTCCAGGCTGTGATGCCTATCTAATAAGCAGTTTTTTTGATGCAGAAATAAAGAAAAAAAACACCTATTTGGTTCAGCCCATTATTAGAAAAGAAATTGAGGCAGTAAAACCTACAGAAGGTAAACATATTTTGATGTATCAAACCTCTAGTAGCTTAAAAACAGTTCAACAAGTATTATCCCAATTGCCAAATGAAAAGTTTATTGTGTACGGAATGAACAAAGACCAAAAAGAGGGGAATGTACAATACAAATTGTTTAGTGAAACTGGCTTTATCAAAGACTTTGCAAGTGCCAAAGCTGTAATTGCCAATGGGGGTTTTAGTTTTATTAGCGAAGCAGTGTTTCTTAAAAAACCTGTATACTCTTTCCCTATTGCCAACCAATTTGAGCAATACATGAATGCCGCCTATATTGAGCTTTTGGGTTATGGCAGGCATTTCAATAAGTTAGGAGCAAATGAGTTAAAATCATTCTTATACGACCTACCTGTGTTCAAGAAAAACCTACAAGCGTATACCCAAAAGGGAAATACCCGCTTGTTTACCCAATTAGAAAGGCAATTGAAATTACTTGGTAAATCGAAATAAGAAGTTCGCAGGGTAAATTGTGAAGTTGGGACATACTTGCTTTAATAAGGTGAAAGAGACATGCACATTTGTTCGCACAATTAAAGCAAACTATGAAAAAATTACTTCAACTATGCTTCCTTATTGGAATAGTAAGCATGGGCAAGACTTTTGCAAATGAAGGTCATACCCAAAAAGACATAAACAAAACCAAATTTGCCGAACACAAAGTAAGCGGGCATTTGCAAAGTACCATTCAGTTTGACGGAGACCATTTATTGAGTTTTGGTATCATCAATCAGAGCAATGAAACCGTAAAAGTTCAGTTATTATGGGATTATACCAGCATGATGAGCGCTAGATATACACAAATTGGTATAACAGGTAAATTCGACCTAAGTGCTTTGCCAGAAGGCACCTACAGGATAAAAATTAGCAGTGGTGCTGAAATAATTGAAAAAGCGTTTGTTAAAACAAGTGGGGCTACTCCTATATTTGAATAGCCATGAAAAGATTGTTGCACATAGAAAATAAACGTCAGCCAGAGATTCTCCTCTACCTGCTTTCGTTGCTTTTGTATGTGTTGCTTTCAGAGTTATTGTTTACCATTTTAGGGTACAAATTCTTCTGGGAGAACTTTTTCACCAATTTGTATGAAGCTGCCATATACTTGGGTTTGAGCTTCTGGTTCAACCATTATATTGGCATTTCTTTAGACCATTACCGTAGTTGGCAAGAGAATCCTTTGAGGCGCTTTGTATTGCAATCTTTGATTCAAGCGTTAGCCGTTAATGTATTCCTAACTGCCGTCTATATTGGGTTCAGACATAGCCAATTTTTACTAGGAAATGAAGACATATTTGTATCCTATAAACAATTGTTCTTTCAATTCCTGATTTACCTTCTGCTCATTGAATTAAATGTGGTTGCCGATTTAGGTAGGTATCTATTAACGCAATGGCACCAAAACAAACTACAACAAGAAACCTTTGATAAGGAGAAAGCCCAGTTTAACTTAGAATTATTGAGGAACCAAATTAATCCCCATTTTCTTTTTAATAACTTAAATACCCTTTCTGCTTTGATTTATGAAAACCAAGACCATGCAGCAGATTTTTTGCGCATGCTTTCTAAGGTTTACCGCAATATTTTAGAGTACCGCAACCGAGAAACGGTGAGCTTAGAAGAGGAAATGAGTTTCTTTGATTCTTATACAGAATTATTGGGAATTAGGTTTAAAGACATGTTAAGGGTTGAGAAGAACGTATCCAATGATTTGTTGCAAAAAACCATGATTCCTCTCACCCTACAAATGTTGATGGAAAATGCCATTAAACATAATGTTATCAGCAAAAATCAACCTTTGGTTGTTAGCCTCGAAACCCAAAATAATTACTTAGTGTTCAGCAATAAAATTCAAAAAAAGGAGTCGTTGGAATACTCGTCTGGACTGGGATTAAAGATTATTGAAAGTAGGTATGCCTTTCTTTCTGCACGCAAACTTGAAATTGAAAATAACGGGAAAACCTTTCTCATAAAAATTCCGCTTTTATGAAAATAGTAATGATAGAAGACGAGCCACATGCCCGCATGGAATTAAAAAGGCTGCTCAAAAAACAATTGCCAGATGCCACCATCGAAGCCGAGTTAGAATCTGTAGAAGAAGGCATTGAGTGGTTAAGCGAACACAAAAATTTCGACTTGCTATTCTTAGACATCCAGTTATCTGATGGTTTAAGCTTTGATATTTTTAATGCAGTAAAAGTTGAAGTACCAGTTATTTTTACCACTGCCTACAACGACTATGCTATAAAGGCTTTTGAGTTAAATAGCATAGATTATTTGCTGAAACCTGTTGAACCATTACAACTTGAAAAAGCCTTAGAAAAATTTGAACGTACCCGCAAAAAAACATCACCAGCCTTTAATGGTGAAGAGTTGCGAAGCTTGTTAGGATTGGAAAAACAGCCCAATAAAATGCGCTTTCTTATTAAGGTAGGCGATCAGTTTAAGTTTATACCTACCCAAGAAATAGCCTACTTTTATGCCGATAGAAATACCATTTATTTGGTGAGTACTGAAAACAAAAAATACATTGTAGATTACAAATTAGATGAATTAGAAGAACAACTAAATAGGAATGATTTCTTTAGAATTACGCGCAGTTTTATCATCCACATTCAATCTATTGTGAAGGTACATAAATACTTTAACAGCCGACTTTGTGTTGAGGTAAAACCTGCCGTTGAAGAGCAGTTATTAGTTAGTAGAATAAAAGTTGATGCTTTCTTAATGTGGTTAGATAAATAAATGAAAGGCCGTTTAAACATATTGCTTTCCATTTTGCTCCTGCTCATTTTGGGCTCCTGCAAAGATGTGCGCATTGAGTTGCACGGCATACCTTCAAACACGCCCGCAGGAAGTTTGATTTATGTATCGGGTAATTTTAATCATTGGAACCCAGGCGACCCCAATTACCTCATGAAATTTGATGAAAGCTGCAATTGTTATTATTCCGAAATGCCTTATGGTTTTGGCAAACTAAGCTATAAATTTACCCGAGGTGATTGGACAACAGTGGAAGCTGATAGCTGTGGAGGCGATATAGTTAATAGAGGATTGGTTTATGGAAATGAGGAGAAATGTATCAACTACATAGGTAGTTGGAAAGACTTATCGCCTGTATATTGTGGCCGACTAACCCTGGTATTAGATAATATACCTGAAAACACTCCAAGCGGCAGTGAAATATTCCTCTCAGGCAATGTGAATTATTGGGTGTTAAAAGAGAACAATTATAGGTTCAATAAAGGTGCTGACGGCAGGTATTATTTAACCTTACCTCGCAAAGAAGACAAACTCATTTTTAAAATTCATAGAGGAACATGGGAAAGTGTGGAGGCAGACGCCAATAGTTGGAACGAAGAATCGCGTAGCATCAAATTTGGCGAGGAGGATACCCTTCATATAAGCTTACGCAATTGGTCAGACCTGCCTATCAAAAGCGGTATTGCCAAAACCTTTATCATTAAAAAACTTCCCCCTGGTACACCTCCTAATTCGGCCATCTATTTAAGTGGTAGTTTTAATAATTGGAAGGCCAATGAGGCAAGGTATCGGTTCGAACCGAAACCCAACGGGACCTATGTATTGAGATATAATTTTCCGAAGAGTAAAATTGAGTACTACAAAATTACCATGGGCTCAATGAGCAGTAGGGAGATGAAGGAAAATGGAACAGAAATTAACAATAGGTTATGTAATATTAACGGCAGAGATACACAGGAAATTGAAGTAGAAGCTTGGGCAAGTCAGTTCGCCAAAAAAACCACTAAAATAAATGTAATTGTACAAGGACCCAAAAAACCAACCGAGGGTTTGCTAGCCAAACAACCCCCTTTGGTAAATGCACCCAAAGTATTGCCAGATAATGCCCGTAAAATCTACTTTATCATCGACAAATTTCCTGAAATGCCTGCAGGGGATGATGGCATTTACCTAACTGGCGACTTTAACAATTGGGAAACCAAGGTACCCTTTTATGCCTTTAGAAATTTGCCAAATGGGAAGAAGTTTTTCATTTTACGTTTAAAAGATGACCAAGCGCATGAGTACAAAATTACCCGTGGAGATTGGGGCAAAGAAGAAGCAGATAGATACCGGAACAAACGAGATAACCGTACCATTAAATCAGGAACCGAGAGCGATACCATTAGGATAACCATTGAGAATTGGGTTGATTATAAATCATCGCGCAAATTGGTAGTTGTTATTCAATCATTGCCGGTGAATACTCCACCCCAAAGCATCTTTTATTTAACAGGAAATTTTAATGGTTGGAATGCGAACGATAACCAATACCGATTTAAAAAT
>CAILJQ010000063.1 GCA_903834625.1 uncultured Bacteroidota bacterium | reverse complement strand
CGCTCGATAGCCGGTGGGGTGTTTGTTGGCCGGTTTAGGGGGCGTTTCGGTTGGCCAGGTGACGTGGAATCAATCGATTAGATAATAACCGAACGAAAAGTACCCTTTGGTGGTGCGTTTGAAGACACCTTTTGGGGGGTCTACTTAACAGTTAGGAGAAAAATCATGTCCAAGAAAACTTTGTCAATCCGCCTTCTTACTACTCTAATAGTAAGTTTTTCTTCAGCCACTTTTGCTGCGAAGCCAGCTACTGATATTTCGGATATACAGCTCGGTAGTTCTTTCGCATCTGTTAAGCCACTTTTAGCTAAAATTAACCCAAACTATCAAATAAAGGAGGACAAAGAATCAATTATGGCTTTTGTAAATGAAGATAATAACCCTGACCTATTTTTAATAGGTAAAAATAAAAAAGACCTTGTTTTTTTCATAGCGCGATCACAAACTCTTGATCAAGGTAAACGCATTAAAAAAGAAACATTGATACAAGCCATTGAAGAAAAATATGGCAAACCAACAAAAGGATCTTCGACCAGTGATTTGATAATGTGGGAATTTGATCAAAATGGCAGTCTTAACTCACAGGAACAATGCCGTTTTGGAGCAAATGGACAAAGTTTTGATATGAAAGTTAATATTATAATCCCAGTTGTTTCTGGGTTTAAGTTAGAGGAGAATTGTAGCCGTCGGTATTATTTAAATATGCGGGAAGATCGTGAAGCGCCTGGAATGATTACTGCATTCTCTGTCCAGCTTGTTGATATTAATCTTATGCTTGAAGAACTACGTCAGGCTGAATTAGAAAAGCAGAAAGTGATTGAACAAGAGGCTAAAACAAACAAGCCAAAATTGTAGTAGATGTTACCAACAACTAGGAGAAAACATAATGGCTCGGTGGACAAACTGGCGGAAAATCGCCGACAAATCAAGTTGGAATGGGCCAGCTTGTTATGAATTAGCAATTGGTGGTCCTCGTGGAGGCAATATAACAATTGTCTATGTCGGAGAAACTGCTAATGAGCGAAAACGTGTTTCTGCCTATGCCTCACATGGTTCTCATCTTGCGGAAATTATTAGGTGGCACCTACAGCAAGGGTGGCATCTATTTTACCACGCGCAGGCAAAGAACTCTAAGCAAGAGGCGGTTTGTATGCAAAATAACCTGCTTACAAACTTCAAATATGACTGGAATATCCAACTTAATCGATAGATAAAGTTGGTGAGTTGGGTTGCTTACTTTTGGCAACCTAACACAATCAAAGCCTAACTGTGGCTTGCACCTGACCCCGCTACGCGGGGCAGGTGAAGCAGGCTGTTAGGCAAATGAATAAGGTGAAGAAATATGAATACGATTTCAAATGGTAAAGTATACATTATTGTTTTATCATTTATAATTTCTATCTTTCTTGGTTGTGGCGATTCTGAAATTTCAAAAAAAAGAGAGATTACAAAGCAGCAAACTTTGCTTTTTCTGTCAGATTCAGAAAATATACTTAATTCAAATTATGAACCTGAAAAAGCTGT
>CAILJQ010000062.1 GCA_903834625.1 uncultured Bacteroidota bacterium | reverse complement strand
TGCCCTCCAATTTGGATTCACTTTTGCTTAACGCTCTATTACTAATTTTCCTGTTTGCTGGTGTACGCCATTGTTTAATCTATAGTAGTACAAGCCTGAAGGTAGGATAGAAGTATCTATAAATAACTCATGGTTTCCGCTGGCATAATAATCATTGGCCAACTCCATCAAGGCACTTCCTTTGGCATCAAACAACATGATTTGCGTTTGTGATCCTATACCTGTAAACAACAAGCGGGTGTATGTATTTGCGGGGTTAGGGTAATTGCTTAAGTGCAAGTTTGTTTTTTCGGTTTGATCCGATAGACTTGTGCTGCCTGCATTGATGAAAGGTAGGATGGGATAATTATTCAACATGACCGTATTGAGCTCTTGATCACTTACACCAAACCAATTTTTTAGAACGGTAGCATACACAGATCGGAAGTCGGTGCCCATAGGTATGTTGTCGCCCGGACTGGGATTATCAGGTATCACGGCATTGGCGCCATAGATACCTCCATTTACTTTTTTGCCAAAAATAAACATAGGTGCAGCTGCGCCGTGGTCGGTTCCTAAACTGTCATTGCTTTTTATTCTTCTACCAAATTCAGAGAAGGTCATGCCTAATACGCGGTCTTCTACACCCAATATTTTTAGGTCGTCTTGAAAGGCATTTACCGCTACAGATATTTTGTTCAAAAGCGTGGCATGTGCACCAGTTTCTGTTCCTCCGGTAGCACTAACTTGTGCAGAGTGGGTATCAAATCCACCCATGCTTACCATATATACTTTTGTTTTTAATCCGCCTGCTACCAAACGCGCTACAATTTTTAATTGATCGGCTAAGGTATTGCTACCTGTGGTTGGGTATAAGGTTGATTTGTTGGTGGCTTTATCTGCTGCCGCTTTAATGGTTGTTGAGTATTGTTGGGTTTGCTGTGCTACCAAACGAACAAAGGTTAACTCATGTCCAAAAGGTGTATTAGGTGCTGGGTCAACAGTACCATTTACAAAGTTGTAAAAATTGGTTGGATCGGTAATGCTCATGCCCAAACTCATGGCACTTCCTTGCAAAGCAGGTGAAATTAATGCACCAATTTGTATGGCAGGAGGATCGGGTTGTGTGGCGCTTGGGTATCCTGTTGGGAAGCCTGGAAATTTGGTATCAAGGTAACGGCCCATCCATCCGGTGTCTTCATACTTATCGGCATCACTGGCGGTAAGCCAAATGTCTGTAGACCTAAAGTGCGAATAATCTTGGTTAGGATATCCCACATTTTGCAGGATGCTTACATACCCATTATTATACAAGGCACGCATATCTGTCATGCCAGGGTGCAGACCTGTGGCATTGGTTCCTGTTAAGCTCAATACCTTTGATTCTGTGATGGCAATATTGCCACGGGCAGCCATCAATTTACTGTATTGATCTAAGGGGATAACGGTGTTTAAACCGTCATTACCACCGTTTAATTGAATGAGCACCAAAACACGGTCTTCATTGCCTGCTTTATTTAAAAACGAAATAAGGGGCGACTCTGCAAAGGCTTGCAATGAGAAACCATTTATTACCAATGGAAGCACACCGCCTGCAATGGTCTTTCCAATAAATTCTTTTCTTTTCATGTTCTTTCTCCTTTAATAATTAGCACAATTGGTATTCGGCCTGACCAAACATATATTTTAACAAAGCCTGCAGGCGAGAATTTACCGCTGCTTTTTTGGCCGCATCTGTAGGAGCTGCCGCGTAGGCATTCCATGCATCAGTCCAGTAAGAATCGCTGGCCTGTCCGGAGAGTAAGAACGTTGTTTTGAGGTACGATTTTATGGTAGCTGATGGATCCATTGGATAAACCAGGGCAGTAAGCTGATTGATCAACGCATTGGGATCGGCTGGGGTAGAAAATTGTGAGGCAAATACAGGCGCATCAATCATTACTTTATAGCCAAATCTTGTATAACCAATATAAACCAAATAATCGGCTAAGCTATTGCGCTTAGGTAAAGAATCTGAGTTAATCCATAATTCGTAATACTGGGGGTCTTCATAATAAGCGGGCCATCCTGCCACATTGGGTGGGTCGCCCAGGTCCTGACTTAATACCAAAGCATACTGTTGTGCCATTTGCCAATGACCATATAATTGTTGCACATTGCTTGGGTCAGGATACTGAATGTTCATCTGACGCGCCATACCCATCACGTGATCGAGCGGAGCTTTGATCATACAACCCATGTTGAGGCTATCATAAAAATGCTCACTCTTTAATAGTTTATCTATTACAGGTTTGATATCGTAATTGCTTGTTCTAAATAAATTGGCTAAAGGAACAATGACATTGTTTTCTACACTCTCATCAATCACATAATACACAAAAAAACGGTAGAGTTTGCGGCAGATATATTTAGCTACTTCTTGTTGCGCAAAAATCATGTTCAACAAATCATTTAGCTCATCTAAACCTGCGGTTGCATTGTTTCTGCCAGTAATAACTGTATTGTTGTAAAACGCAGAAAATGTTTTGTTACCTGTATCGTGTTTGGTCACATCAAAAAAGGATGTAGACGTTAACCTGTTATTGCGCCATCCGGTTAATACACGGGCAGCGGCTTTTACATCGTCTTCGGTATAATGGTTGGGTAAGTCTTTGCCAACGGTAAATAATTCTTGTAACTCTCTTCCATAATTTTCATCTGGAGCTGTTTTGGTGTTTTTGTCGCCATTTAAATAAATCAACATGGCAGGGTCTATGGTAATTTGCTTCACAAATTCTTTGAAGTTACCCAAACACATACTGCGTAATAATGCTACATGTCGGTATGAGAAGCGCGAGTCTTGCACGGTAATGGCTTCAGTGGCAAAATGGTTATGCCAAAACAAAGTCATTTTTTCTCGAATGCTTCTGTCTTGGTTCAGACATAAACCTGCCCACCAAAATTTGAGCGATTGTATGCGTGCGCCATTTAATAAAGGGTTGTTTGGAGCATTTACCCAAGTGGTTCCATTTGGCACATCTGGGTCGGCCATAGCAGCATTGTAGCCATAATGGTTTAAAGGTGGGGGAGGCGGATTGCTGGGTAAGGTTAACAATTCATCTACCACTTGTACCATGGTTTTTCCCCTAAAGTAATCGAGGTCTTGTTTCTTTACCCCAAACATGGTGCGGCGTAACAAGTGCATCAATTGCGCATCGCCAAAAGTGCCTGTGTAGGTGTTTACACCCGTTGAGGTTTTTTGTAAATGACGGGGTAGGTCTTTGTTGGAGGGATCTACGTACGTATCATTTTTTAATACTGGTTCTGTAGGTGTTTTAAACTCCAAGAAATCTTTTCTGGAAATTTTTTCCATAGCCTTGTTTTTTTTTTGGTAGGATAAAGTTAAGAGAAAAAGGTTTAAATAACACTTTTAATGAATAATTGACCATTTTGTGATTCAAGCAGTATTTGTTAGGTTTGAAGCATGCAAAAAATATTAAATTATATAGGGGGCGAATTGTTGGAACCACAATCGGGTTC